>CAYZBZ010000501.1:0-1515 GCA_964476725.1 uncultured Vicinamibacterales bacterium | reverse complement strand
AGACCTTCCCGCTGCGCGGGATCAAGGACTCGCCGCCCTATCTCCACGACGATCGACTGCTCACGCTGGATGACACCGTGGAGTTCTTCAACCTGGTGCTGGAATTGAAGCTTCTCCCGCAAGAAAAGAAGGACATCGTCGCCTTCCTGCGGGCCCTATAGGCGCCGCCGGCGGGGTGGGGTGCGTAGTCGGGGAACTCCCTGGCGAAGCTCCACCCCACCGTCCGGGGGGCCCATGATGGGTTTGAGATGCCGCAGCACCTCGGGCCGAGTGACAGTCGATAGGGCGAGCGTCTGGCCGTTCAGGGTGACGCGATCACACGCCGCATGACGAGCGAATCCTACCACTCGAGCGGACGCGCGTTCGCAGCGCGTTTCTTACGGCTACTTGCGCCCCGTGATTTCCGAGAGCAGGCGAAAAAAGCCGCGCTTGCGCTGACTGCTGAGACCCCAATTCACCGGCGGCGACTGGTAGCCGTCATCGGGACCTTCGCCTGTCATGCGGAAATCAAAGAAGCCCCACGACGCTCCGGCGGCGACCGCCGCCGTGAAGTTGTTCTCCGCTTTGTCGAAATCGAAGTGGTCGTCCTCGTTGAACAGAATCGGCTTCGGGGTGTCGCCCGCGACAGCGCGGGTCGTGCGGACCATTTCGCCGATGCGCGCGGGGTCTTTCACGCCGTTGCCGTGGAGCAGGAGAAAGTCGGAGGCGCGCACCACGCTCTCGTCGGGAATGGCGCCGCCGCCGTAGCTCGTGCCAGCGAGCAGGTGCCGCCCGCCGCGCTGCGCGGCGCGCACCCGAGCGATGAGCTCGTGCACGCGGGCGGGTTTCAAGATGGCGTGGTCGTAGGCGGCGATGTTGCACTCGTTGTTCACCTCGACGAGCACGTTGCGCCAGCCGCCGTCCAGGAGCCACTTCGTCGCGGCGTCGGTGGCCCGCAGCACGGCAGCTTCGTCCGCGAGCCGCTGGTCCTGTCCGAAATAAAAGTAGCCGACGATGGCGACCATCCCGAGTTCGTCCGCGCGGTTGAGGATGCGGCGAAGCCGCGCGGTGTAGTCGCTGCGCAGCCTGCCATCGGCGTCGAAGGCCGAGTTGTCCCACGGCTGGGCCTTCGAGTAGCCCTCCGGCGAGCCGCCCTGGAGATTGATGGTGAAGGCGAGTAGGCCGTGCTTTTTCCACTCCGGCATCGCGGCAATGAATTCGTTCGTGTTGCGCTCCGCGTCCCACTTGCTGGTGTCGGGATACGCCCACCGCGCCACGGTGTCGGGGTTCCGGTCGTCGAAAATGCCCTGCACCATCCGCGCGTTCATCAGCAGGCCCTCGACCTTGTGCCCGCGCCACTCGCGGCCCGCGTAGGTCGGTGCGCCGTTGATGTGAAACGTGTCGCCCACGATCGAGACGACGGTTTGTTCCGCCGCCGTCGCGACCATCGCGACCAGGATCACACCGGGGATGGTGAAGAGCGCCGTTTTCATCGCTGAATGTGACATGGGGATGCGCCATGTTAACGTGATCCAG
>CAYZBZ010000500.1:0-1528 GCA_964476725.1 uncultured Vicinamibacterales bacterium | reverse complement strand
TCCAGATCGGCGACCGCTCGTCGGTGGTCGAGGTCCGCGCGTCGGAGGCCAAGGCCCTCATCGAGGCGCTTCGCAAGACCCCACTGCGGGGCAAGAAGGTCCCCGTCCGCCTGTACGAGGAACGGTAGTGGCCTGAGTCAGGATTACCCGACGGACGGCTAGCGCATCCGCAAGGCCACGTCGTCTCCCGAGCCACCGCGTTCCCGGTCGAACTTCTGATCGGGACCCGGGCTGTAGAGCAGGTATCCCGCGTCTTGACGCTCGTAGGCGAGCACCGCTCCGGTGAATGGGTCCTTCGGCAGTCGGGTGAAAAAGCGCGGTACCAGCTCCGCCAGGCTGAGCGGGTACGCCCCCTTGTCCGCGCGGTACACGGCAAGAGCCAGCGCCACGCGGTTGATGTCACCGCGACGGTGAGAGTAGTCGTCGGTGGCCACGAACCTGCCGGTGATGAAGAGCGCCGAGAGAAGGTCCCCCACGGCGTGGCTGATGGCGGTTCGGCGAGCGCCTTTCATGGCCTCGGGGGCCAGGGCCTTCCGGGCCGCCTGACCGGCCGCTTCCGATTCCTCTTCCCAGATGCGCACGGCGGCCCGGCGCTCGCGGCCCATCGGTCTCCGCGCGATCGCTAGGAGGCGGTCGACCCACCCATTCGCCGTGCGCAGCACCACGTTCCAATTCACCTCATCCCACACGACCGCGGGCACATCCAGGATCTTCACGTCATCCGCGGAATGCTCGACGGCGAGACGGGAAACACCATCGAGGGTTTCCGCGCGCAGGATTCGGTGGACAACCTCGGCGCTCGCCGGAGAAACGGAGATTCCGGCAAGTTCCGCGAGCTTCGCCTTCGCCGAAGCGCCGTCCAGTTTGCCCTGGGTGATGATGGCGGCCGACGCCTCTTCAGCGACATCCTTGTTCGATTTCGCAAAGAGCCATGACGACAGACTTCCCTCCCGAGCCTGCAATGCCGCCAGCCGATGGATGGCCAGCAGGTCGGACCACGCGGGGCCGACGTTTCCAGCCCGGAGCTGGAGCATGGCGCGGGCGGACAGCGCGCTCGTGGCCCACCGCAACTCGCCGTAGAACGGCCGGGGCTTTCCGACAGATGAATCCTTCGGACGTGGAAACCAGAGCCGCGGTCTCCGGCTGGCTTCCACGACGAGTACGAGCGGTGCTTCGTTCGCCGTGAGCCAGGCTCGCACCTTTGGGTACTGTTCTGCCGACCAAGGGGACCTGTGGACCTTCATGATGTCGACCCACATGCTGGGATCGGGCGTGCGGAAATAGGATCCCGACTCCGGCAGGGACGAGATCTCGACGCGCTTCAGGGTGTCCGCGAGGTCGTTCCGCATTTTCGCTTCGTTTTCCTTGGGGCCCCGAAGGAATTGATCGGGACCGAAGGCCTCCAAAAGCAGGATCGCGGCGTTGTCCCCAGCGCGGACCCCCTTCCCGTAGACGGCGTCGAGGGCCGCCGCATAGTCGATGGTCCCATCCGGCTTCACCGGTTCCAGGAAGTAGGTCGTGTCCCGGG
>CAYZBZ010000499.1:0-1535 GCA_964476725.1 uncultured Vicinamibacterales bacterium | reverse complement strand
GACCCGCTGAGGCTGAAGAACGGCACCTTGGCCTCGCCGGCGACCGCCTGCGCCAGCAGCGTCTTGCCCGTGCCTGGAGGGCCCACGAGCAGCACCCCTTTCGGGATGCGCCCGCCAATGCTCGTGTACTTCTTCGGGTTCTGCAGGAACTCGACGATCTCGCGCAGCTCGTCTTCCGCTTCGTCGACCCCCGCGACGTCCTCGAACCGCACCTTCACGTCATCGTCCGCGTAGATCTTCGCCTTGCTGCGGGCGAAGGACATGACGCCCCCTTCGGCGCCCCCCATCCGGCGGAAGAAGAAGCTCCAGAGGGCCACGAGGAAGATGAGCGGGATGACCCACCCGAGGACTTCGCCGATCCAGCGGCTCGCGACCTCGCCGGTGTATTTCACGCCGGCTTTCTCGAGATCCTCGATGAGCTTCGGATCCTCGATCCGGATGGCGCTGAAGGGGCGGGTGCCTCGCGCGGCGTCCTTCAAGGCGCCGCGCACGCGATCCTCGGCCACGACGACGTCCTGGACCCTGCCGTCGCGCACGCGCTGCTTGAACTCGCTGTAGGGGATCGTCTCCCCGGACTGCATCGAATAGAAGAACACCTGTCCGAGCGCCAGCATGAGCAGGAGCCCGAGGACGTACCACATCGTGGAGCCGGGGCCCGGGCGCGGCGTCAGCCTGCGCTGACCGGGCCGGCGGACCTTGGAGGCCAGCTTTCGTGGAGTCTCATCCGACATGTCCTGATTCTATCCCTCTCGTCCTGTCCCTCTCGTCGGACAGTTCCCGCGCGCCTCGATGACCCGGCGTGATGAGGCTATCGGGTCGACGCGTGTACCTCGGTTTCGGCCCTGGTGAATTCGAGCTCGCCGCGCGGCGCGTCGATGCGCACCACGGTGCCTTCCTGGAACTCTCCCTGCAGCACCCGCATCGCGAGCGGGTCGAGCACCCTCCGCTGGATCGTCCGCTTCAGCGGCCGGGCGCCGTATGCCGGGTCGTATCCTTCCGCGATCAGGGCGTCCTTCGCGCGATCGGTCAGCTCGACGTGGATCTTGCGATCCTCGAGCCGCTTCATCAGGCCGCGCAGCTGGATGTCGATGATTTCCCGCATCTGCCTGCGTGTCAGCGCATGGAAGGTGATGATCTCGTCCACGCGGTTGAGGAACTCCGGGCGGAAGTGCGCCCGCAGCGCCTCCATGACCTGGCGCTTCACTCCCTCGTCCATGCCGCCGGCGTCCGCCGCCCCGGTCACCTCGGCCTCGAGGCTGGCCTCGAGCGCATGCTCGGCGATGTAGTGGCTGCCGACGTTCGAGGTCATGATGACGACGGTGTTCTTGAAATCGACCGTGCGTCCCTTGCCGTCCGTCAAACGCCCGTCGTCGAGGAGCTGGAGCATGACGTTCAGCACTTCGGGGTTCGCTTTTTCGATTTCGTCGAAGAGCACCACCGAGTACGGCCGGCGCCGGACCGCTTCGGTCAACTGGCCGGCTTCCTCGTACCCCACGTAGCCCGGAGGCGCGCCGATCAGGCGCGACACGGTGTGC
>CAYZBZ010000498.1:0-1550 GCA_964476725.1 uncultured Vicinamibacterales bacterium | reverse complement strand
GAGCTGCATCTCCTCGCGCAGCTTCAGATCCAGGGCGCCGAGCGGTTCGTCCAGGAGCAGCACGGTCGGACGGTTGACCAGCGCTCGGGCGAGGGCGACGCGCTGCTGCTGGCCGCCCGACATTTCCCACGTGTGGCGTCGTTCGTAGCCAGTCAACCGGACCAGGGCCATGGCCTCGGCGACGCGCCGCTGCTCGTCGCCCCGCGCGATCTTGCGCTGGCGCAGGCCGTAGCCAACGTTCTGGGCAACGTCCATATGGGGAAACAGCGCGTAGTGCTGGAAGACAGTGTTGACGTTGCGGCGGTACGGCGGAACGCCGGCAATCGGCTTGCCGGCAAGCAGGATCTCGCCCCTTGTTGGCTGCTCGAACCCGGCGATCATCCGCAGCGTCGTGGTCTTGCCGCAACCCGAGGGGCCGAGGATCGAGTAGAAAGCCCCGTGTGCGATGCGCAGATGCATCCTGTCGACGGCGGTGACCTCACCGAAGCGCTTCGTGACGTCGAGGATCTCCACGTCCGGGGGGATATCGCCGGAAGGGCCTGTGAAAGCCGCAGCCGGTGAGCTCGTGGCGCCTGTGGCCGTTTCAGCGGGCGTCGGGGAGGTGATCAATCGGGCCCTCGCGGTTCGAAGCCGAGCGCTGAGCACGTGCCTGTAGCCGCGCTACAGGATCGCTGCATGGTACGGGCGAGGGCGGCGAGCGTCAACGCAGGAATCGTGCGAATCTCGCACGCTCCTCCACTGATTCGTGTCTCCACCGCAACCGACCTGTACCTATACTTCAGTCAATCGAAGTCCCATCTGGGAGGGTCGAATGGTCACGGATCTCCAGCTCGGGACGCGCATCAGATCGCTCCGCCAGGCGCGGCGGCTGACCCTGCGCGACGTTTCCGAGCGGGCGGGCGTGACCGAGAGCTTTCTGTCGCAGGTCGAGCGCGACGTGACCAGCCCGTCGATCGCGACGGTGCAGCGGATCGCCCACGCGCTGGACCTGTCGATCGCTCAACTCTTTGCCGAGGAGCCGGCGAACGGTCGGGTCGTCCGCCGCGAGGCGCGCCGCCGGGTGGCGTATCCGGGCCTCAAGGCGGTCGACGAATTCCTGACCTCGAACATGGCCGGCAAGCTCCAGGTGATCCTGTCGACCATCGAGCCTGGCGGCGGCACCGACGCCGAGCCGTACACCCACGATTCCGATGAGGAGGTGGTCGTCGTCCTGGCCGGCGTCCTGGATCTCTGGGTGGGCGACGAGCACTACGTCCTGCGTGAAGGCGACGCCATCACGTTTCCGTCGCGGCTTCCGCACTGGAACATGAACCACGGGGAAGCGCCGGCCGTCGTGCTCTTCTGCGTGACGCCGCCGAGCTTCTGAGCGACCCTAGAATGGGTCGGACATGTATGCCGTCATCTTGGCCGGCGGGGGGGGGACGCGGCTCCACCCGCTGAGCCGACCGGAACGCCCGAAGCCCTTCCTGCCGCTGGTCGGCAGCGAGTCGCTGCTCGAGGCGACGGTCGCCCGCCTCGACGGCGTCAGCGATGACATCACGATCGTCACG
>CAYZBZ010000497.1:0-1584 GCA_964476725.1 uncultured Vicinamibacterales bacterium | reverse complement strand
CCGCCGACGCTGGCGCCGCCGCCGCCGACCGAAGACGAGATCTTCAGGGACAAGACGCTCGATCAGCTCAATGCAGAGAAGCCGTTAGCCGACGCCTTCTTCGGCCTTGACTCGACGGAGCTGAGCGCGGAAGCGCGCGGCGCCCTGCAGAAGAACGTCGACTGGATGAAGCGGTGGTCGAGCGCGAAGGTGATGGTGGAAGGGCATGCCGATTCGCGCGGTACGACCGAATACAACCTCGCGCTTGGCGAGCGGCGTGCCGACGCGGTCCGCGACTACATGGTCAGCCTCGGCCTGCCGGTCGAACGCGTGACGATCGTCAGCAAGGGCGAGGAGCAGCCGTTCTGCTCGGAAGACACGGAAAGCTGCTGGCAGCAGAATCGCCGCGGCCACTTCATCATCACGGCGAAGTAGCCATTTCTTCCGCGATCGTCTCCGCGGCCCTGCGCGGATCCGGCGCCGCGATTATCGGGCGCCCCACGACGATGTAGCTCGCCCCGGCGCCAATCGCCTCCGCGGGTCCCATCGTCCGCTCCTGATCATCTTTTCCTGTCGTGGCGGCTCCGCCGCCGCGGATACCGGGCGTCACGATCGCGAAATCCGCGCCGCATCGCTGCCGGAGGATCGCGGTTTCCTGCGGGGACGCGACCACCCCGTCGAGCCCCGCGGCCTGCGCCAGCTTCGCAAGCCGCACGACCTGTTCGAGCAGACCGTCGTCCGCGCTGGTCCGGGCCAGTCGGTGGCCCGTTTCGGAAAGCGCCGCGGCGTTCATGCTCGTGAGCACGGTGACGGCGATGACGAGCGGCGGCCTCCCGCCCGTGCCTGCCGCGGTCTCGCGGGCGGCGTCCCTCGCGGCCTGCATCATGCGGGTGCCGCCGGACGCATGCACGTTGACCATCCAGACGCCGAGGGAGGTCGCGGCCGCGACGGCCGTCGCGACCGTGTTGGGGATGTCGTGGAACTTGAGGTCCAGGAACACCCGATCGCCCCGTTCCACAAGCGCGCGCACGATGGACGGCCCTTCCGCGGTGAAGAGCCGGCTGCCGATCTTGAATCCTCCCGCCACCCCGCGTAGCGCATCCGCGAGCGCCATCGCTTTCCTGACGCTCTCGACGTCGAGCGCGATCAGGAGCTGATCCACGCCGTCTCCCTCTTGGTCGTGTCGATGCTGCCGGTCAGGTCCGACAGCCGCGCGATGCCGTGCTGCGTCATGTAGGCGCGGATGCCGTCGAGCAGCCGCTTCCAGATGAACGGGTCGACGAAGCTCGCCGTGCCGACCTGCACCGCCGTCGCTCCGGCAATCATGAACTCCAGCACGTCCTCCGTCGTCGCGATGCCCCCCATCCCGATGATCGGCAGCTTCACCGCCTGCCGGCACTCGTAGACCATCCGCACGGCGATCGGACGGATGGCCGGCCCGCTCAGTCCCCCGACGATGTTCGTGAGCTTCGGGCGGCGTGTGTGCACGTCGATCGCCATTGCGAGAAACGTGTTGACGAGCGACACCGCGTCGGCGCCAGACTCTTCCGCGGCGCGGGCGAACGAGGCGACGTCGGTGACGTTGGGCGTCAGCTTCGGGATGAC
>CAYZBZ010000496.1:0-1607 GCA_964476725.1 uncultured Vicinamibacterales bacterium | reverse complement strand
GATCGGCGCGCGGCGCAGGAGGTCCGAGATGTCGACCTGTCTCAGGCGGCTGATGCTCACCTGGCCGTCGAGCAGCTCGAAGACGCCGGGCATGGTGCGGCAACGAACCCCCAGCGCCTGGCACCGCTCAGCCACCGTCCGAACGACGCCGCCAGACGCCCGCGGCATCGCAATGATCACCTCTTCGATGCGGCCGACCTTGACAATGCGCTCGACCGCCGACGTGGGCCCCATCACGAGGATCCCGTAGATGCGCTTTCCGTGTTTGCGGTGGTCGTCGTCGAGGAAACCCACCGGCAGCATTTCGATGTGCGGGTTCCGCTGCATCTCGCGCACGACCATCGCCCCGGCTTCCCCCGCCCCCACGACGAGCACGCGCTTGCCGCGTACCGAGGCTCCGTTCACCCGCGCGCGCCCCCGTGATTCGCCGAGAATCCGCACGCCGGCACGCACGCCCACTACCGTCACCAGCGTCACCAGCCAGTCGATGAGCAGCACGGCCCGCGAGAACATTGCGACCACGTCGAAAGCCCTGGCCACGCCGCTGGCAACGGCAAGGAGCAGCGATGCTGTCGTTACCGCCAGGGCGACGACGAGCATGTCGTTCAGGCTTGCATAGCGCCAGAAACGGCGGTACAGGCCGAACGAAAAAAACACGGCGGGCTTGGCAAGGACGGCGGCCAGAACGAACGGGAAGAACTCCGGCCGGACGGACGCGAAGTCGAGATCGAACCGCAGCGCGAAAGCCAGGAACGCCGAAATCCCGACGAGCGCGACATCGGAGAGAAGCACGTATCGGTTTCGCACCAGCAGTTCGCCCCGGGTAACCGATCGCTGAAATCGCCGCAGTATTGTGGGTAGCTTCACGCTGCAAGTCCGAATTTCGACGCCTTAGATCCAGAACGCCACACCGCGAGGTACGCCGCACAGCCGCAACCGTGCCCTGATCGCAGCCGCCGACCCGAACGACATTACCTAACCGATCGGCGTACGCCTCCACCAGGCTGTTCATGCGCGCGCGCGAGACGTGCGCCTTGGTGGCGGCGCCCCGCGCCCGTCAGCCGGTACTGCACGGCGCCAACGCGCGCGCAAGCGGTGAACCGACGGCTGGGTGGAGTAGGTGTTCAGGGCGTGAACTGGTAATTCTGGTCGAAAACGCGCGACGGTGTCAAGGGACAGGTTTCCCCAGGGCGCACGTCAGCAAAGTGATTCTAGGACGCGTCGTTGTCGCCGGGCGTGCAGCGCAGGGCGGGGCTGGGGGGTGCGATGGTCAGCTTCGAGGAGGGCCACGAGTTGCTGTGACGCTATCGCTCGAGCGCCAACGTCTCGACGCGAAGTCCGGACACGCGGCGAAAGTGGTGTTCGCCCGAGGGTCCCACGAGGGACGCCGAAGCCGAGATGCTGCGCCGTGGCAGCTACCGCCAGATGGCGACGTGTCCCAGCACCTGCTCCCACTGCTCGGTGCCGGGGTTCTTCTTGCCGCGCGAGACCCGCTCGGCAGCGACCAGGGCGCTGGTGTCGATTACAAGTCCCATGGATTGACGGGCGGCCGATCGGCGGCGCCCACGCGCTCGAGGTCGCCGGCCAGGCCCGCATCGCGCGGGGCG
>CAYZBZ010000495.1:0-1665 GCA_964476725.1 uncultured Vicinamibacterales bacterium | reverse complement strand
CTTCAGACTTTCCGATCCTCCCCATGCGCGCGGCGCTCACGAACGCGTCGAACAGCGGCCTGAACTCGCCGGTCCGCCAGAAGTTCTCCGGATGCCATTGCACACCGAGGCAGAAGCGCTTGTCCGGCGATTCGATCGCCTCGATGACGCCGTCGGAGGCCGTCGCGGCTGCGACGAGCGCCCTGCCCAGCGTGGCGACGGACTGATGGTGCCGGCTGTTGACGCGGCAGGTGTTGCCGTGACTTCCGAGCGCGCGCTCGAGCGCGGAGCCCTCGCGGATCTGCACATCGTGCGCGAGGGTGTCCTTGGGCAGCTCGATGCTGTGCGCCAGATCGGTGGCGACCGCTGACGGGATGTCCTGCACCAGCGTCCCGCCCGCCGCAACGTTGAGAACCTGAGACCCGCGGCAGATGGCGAGGACCGGCAGATCCGCATCCATCGCGCGCCGCGCAAGATCGATCTCGAACTCGTCCCGGCCTGGCTCCGCGTCGTGCACGGTCGGATGCCGTTCTTCGCCATAAAAGACCGGATCGACGTCTCCGCCGCCTGTCAGCAGCAGTCCATCGATCTCGGCAAGCACCGATCGGGGACTCTCGCTCACCTCGAGCACACGCGCGATCGCACCGGTGTTCGCGACGGAGGCGACGTAGTCGTCCAGCCGGCTGCACCGCGTCACGCCGATGATTGGGGCGCGCTTTTTCATCGTCCGATATCACTACAGATGGTCTCAAAATCTCGTAGCGCAGGGCTTCAGCCCTGCCCAGGCAGCCCTGACCAGCCTCCGCCAAGGCTACGGCGGTCCGCCGAAGCATTTGCGAAGGCGGAAGGGCTGCGCTACGGTTTTGAAACCAGGAACTCCGCCGTCACATCTTGACCGGCACCGCGCACCCCATCAGCTCCAGCGCCCGCGTGAGCTGCGCGCGGTAGTACGCGACGGCGGCGGCGCGCCAGAGGCGCGCGTCCGTCCGCTCCTCGTTGAGGATCGAGTACTTGTGGTAGAAGCCGTTGAACGCCTGTGCGAGGCCAAACGCGTACTTCGCGAGCACCGACAGCTCCAGCGTCCGCACCGCCTGCTCGACGACCTCGTCGAGCCTTGCCGCCTCGAGCACCAGTCCCCACAAGTCGTGCGCTTCCTCGTTGTCCGACGTGAGCACCGTGTCCGGCACTCCCGGTATCGCTGACACGACGCCTGCCTCGTCCAGCCCGTCGCGTTCTTTCAGCTTGTGGAAGATGTTGTTCGCGCGGACCACGGCGTACTGGAGGTAGGGACCGCTTTCACCTTCGAAGCTCAACGCCTCGTCGATGTCGAACACGATCACCTTGCCCCGGGAGAACTTGACCATGAAATACCGCACCGCGGCCGTGCCGATGGCTTCGGCGATCCGGCGAACGTCTTCCGGCGAGATCTCCGGATTCCGCTTCGAGACCTCTGCCGCCGCCTTGTCGGTGAGCCGGTCGAGCAGGTCGTCCGCCTTGACCCCGAGGCCCTTCCGGCCTGACACCTCCACGAACGGCCGATCCGCAGCGTCGCTCGTGTCGTACCCGAGCTCTCTCGCGGTGGCGTGCGACAGCGCCACCATCTCGTACGAATAGTGGATCGAATGCGCGGCCTGCTCCTCGTACCCGAGCGCTGCCAGCGCCTGCTTGAGCAGCTTCTGCAGGTAC
>CAYZBZ010000494.1:0-1746 GCA_964476725.1 uncultured Vicinamibacterales bacterium | reverse complement strand
CGCCGAGCTCCTGCATCGCGCTGCGGCTCACTTCGGCGAAGCGCACGCGGAGCATGACCTGGTTCGACGCGACGCCTTCCTGCTGCTTCAGCAGGTTGACGACGTTCTCTTTCTTCTCGACGTAGCCGCCGGCGACGCTGGCCGCCTTGTCGACGACGTACTGGCCCGACACCGTGCCGGAGAGCACGACGTCCTTGCCGCTGCCGACGGCGGTGATCGGCTCGCCCGGGAAGAGCTGCCTCAGCTGCGCGGCGAGCGCCGTCAGGTCGCGGCGCACCTTGATCTCGTAGGTCTTGATCGCGCCGCCGCGGTCCCACACGAACAGCGAGATCGTGCCGGGGGTCTTGCCGTGAATGAGGAGCTGGCTCGGCGCCGTCACCATCGCGTCGGCGATGTCGGGCACCGTCAGGGAGACCCTCGCGATCGGAGACCCGACATTGATCACCGTCGACCGCCCGACGAGAAGATCGATGTCGGTCGCGGTGTCACCCGGCTCCCGCGGGACCGCCGTCGCGGCCGCCGCGGCGAACTGCGGCGTCTGCGGCGCCTGCTGCGCATTCGGGGCAGCCACGAGGATCACGATGATGATGGCGGCCAGAGCCGACCTGAGCGTTCTTGCCCGCGGGATCATGAGGTCTCCTTCGCGTGTTTCATGTGTCCGACTGAATCCGGACGCTACTTGATGACTTCGGTTGCGCGCTTGTCGCCGCGAATCATCTCCACCGTCGGGAAGGGCGCGGAAACCGGCCCCGTGTTCGTCACCGGCTGCGCGGCGCGCGAGCGGCCGGACGAAGCCCGCGCGACGACGGGCGTCTTCACGGTCCCCATCAGCCCCGCGGTCTTGATCCCCGGGGTCACGGGAGCGCCCTGGTCGAGCGGATTGCGCAGCGCGAGCTGAATCTTTCCTTCCGTGCTGGCCAGCGCGAGGCGCTCTGACTGCTCGGGATAGACGAGGAGCGTCACCACCGTGACCTGGATGGGCTTGGTGTTCTCGACGTCCTGCTCCATGCGCGTGCCGGCCGTGAGCACCTGCACGTTCGACAGAATCACCTTGGTGGTCGTGTCGGAGCGCTGTTCGCCGGGGTTTGCCGTCGCGAGCACGTCGACGCGATTGCCCGGCAGCACGTAGCCGGCCACGCCGACGACCTCGTCCACGCGGACCGAGACGGCGCGCATGCCCTCCGGAATCACCGGCGGCAGCCCCGAGCCCGCTTCCTTCGACGCGAGCTTCGCGGCGAGGATCGGCTCGTTCTTCACGACGGGCACGATTAAGCCTCGTCCGACCACGTCAGATGTCTTTGCGAAGGCTCCCTGCGGCGTCTGCCCCGAAGGGAACTGGACGACCTTCAGGTCGTCCGCCTTCAGCTCGGCGCCCAGCTGCAGGTCGGCCGCGGCCACGACGACCGGCTCGGAAGGCGTCGTAACGGTCTTGACCGGCTGGTTCTGGACCAGGCTGTAAGTCCCGTAGGCCAGGCCTCCTCCTGCGAGGACGGCGATGGCGAGGACGGCGAAAATTCGGCTGCGCATGTGTGTCCCCTAGCTCTCGTTCCGCATTTAGCTCGAGTTGTTCTTATCCGATGAGTCCGGCCAGCACACTGCCGATGGCGATGGCCGGTCCGTATGCGAACCGGTGTGCGGCAGACGCCGCGCGGATTTCGTGCCTGGCGTCCGCCGGCGCCGCGATCAACCGTCCCGTGCGGGCGATGGTGGCCGCGAGCCGCCGCCTCCGCGCCGCCACCGCCACCG
>CAYZBZ010000493.1:0-1776 GCA_964476725.1 uncultured Vicinamibacterales bacterium | reverse complement strand
ATGAGCGGCGTGCGCGCTTCGTCGATGAGGATGCTGTCGACTTCGTCCACGATCGCAAAGTTGTGCCCGCGCTGCACGTAGTGCGCGAGGTCGAACTTCATATTGTCGCGGAGGTAGTCGAATCCGAACTCGTTGTTCGTGCCGTACGTGATGTCGCTCGCGTACGCGACCTGGCGCTCCTGATCGTTGAGATCGTGCTGAATGACCCCGACCGACATCCCGAGGAAGCGGTACAGCCGGCCCATCCATTCGGAGTCGCGGCGCGCCAGGTAGTCGTTGACGGTGACGACGTGGACGCCGTTGCCTGCGAGCGCGTTGAGGTAGGCGGGGAGCGTGGCCACCAGCGTCTTGCCTTCGCCGGTCTTCATCTCCGCGATCTTTCCGCGGTGCAGCACGACGCCGCCGATGAGCTGCACGTCGAAGTGCCGCATCTTCAGGACGCGCCGGCCCGCTTCGCGAACGACCGCGAACGCCTCGAACAGGAGATCGTCGAGCGTTTCGCCGTTCGCGAGCCGCTGGCGGAACTCCGCCGTTTTTCCGCGAAGCTGCTCGTCGGAGAGCGTCTCGATCTCCGGTTCTTTCACGCTTATCGCGGCGACCATGGGACGCAGCCGCTTCAGGTCGCGCTCGTTCTGCGTGCCGATGACCTTCGCGAGGAGAGTGTCAACAATCATCAGGGCTGGATCGGATCAAGGTATCCGGTGATTGTACAACAACTGGAAGATCTTCCGCCTAGCGGGTGGACCTTCCGCCTGAAGGCGGAAGCCACGATCGAAGGCGCTACTGCCCCGCGAGGAGCTTGAGCGGATTCGTGAGCCGGTCGTTGAGCAGGATTTCGTAGTGCAGGTGGGAGCTCGTCGATCGGCCGGTGGACCCGACGTAACCGATGACGTCTCCGCGGTGGACCCGCTGGCCGGCCGTCGCGGCGAACCGCGACAGGTGACCGTAGCGCGTGGTGATGCCGTAGCCGTGCTCGATCACGACCAGGTTGCCGTAGTTGCCGTTCATGCCGGCGCTGACGACGACGCCGTCGGCGGTGGCGTGCACGGGCTCGCCGAAATCAGCGGAGATGTCCAGCCCGGGGTGGTAGTCCGCGTTCCCGGTGAACGGATCCCGCCGGTTGCCGAACGACGACGACAGCCACCCGACGACAGGCCAGATCGACGGCGTGGCGGCGGCCAGGGCCTGGCGTCGCTGCACGCCGTTCTTGACGATGTCCAGCCGGCTTTCGAGCATGCCCAGCAGATCGCGGAGCGCGCCAAAGGTGTTGTCCGGCCCGCCGAAGGCCCCCCCGAGCACCGGTCCCGCGGCACCGGCGGCGGACCCGCCACCCATCGCGCGTGATTTCACGATGGCGGGAAGCTTGTCCATGGCCCGGCCGGCATCCGGATCGACGGCGGCCTGAGCGCCAAGCGCCTCGACGGCGGCCTGGAGCGACGAGAGCTGCGTCGCCAGCTCACCGGTGGCCTCGCGGTAGCTCGCGTTCTCCATCTCCAGGGCGACGTTCGACCGCTCGAGCTCTCCGATCGCCGCGCTGGCGCTCCAGCGGGCGCCAAGCCCCACCAGCACAGGGACCGCGAAGATACACGCGATGGCCGTCAGCGTCGGCCGCAGCGAGATCGTGAAGCGGCGGACCACACCAGTCGATCGGTCAGCCAGGACGATGGAATAGCGTCTCGAAGCCAAGCCTCCCCGGTCCCGCGCGTGCGGGCTTCTCGCAGGTAGAAGTAGACGTCGGACTCTACCATAGGCCGGAGGATCGATGGTAGAGCTTCA
>CAYZBZ010000492.1:0-1783 GCA_964476725.1 uncultured Vicinamibacterales bacterium | reverse complement strand
TATCTCCCGGAGCGCTACGGAAGCTGGACGGCGGTCTGGGCCCAGTGGCGGCGCTGGCGGGCGAACGGGGTCTGGGCGCGGGCGATGATGCGCCTCACGGCGGTCGTCCGGCTGCTCCACGACCGGAAGCCGATCCCGTCGATGGTCATGGTCGACGCCCAGACGGTGAAGGGCGGCCGCTATGGGCCGACGTTCCACGAGGCCGGCGGCAGAGGTGGCCGGACGATCGGGACCAAGCGCACGCTCCTCGTCGAGATCCTGGGGCTGCCGCTCGCCGCGCGCGCGGACTCCGCTCGACCCCACGACGTCGTCGCCGCTCGCGAGCTCCTGCGCGACCGCCTGGCCGACCTCCCGCGCGTGCGGGCGATCGTCGGCGACCGAGCCTACCGCGGTCTCGCCAGGCTCGCCGAGCGCAAGCACGTCCGGCTCGACATCAAGGCGCCGCCACCGGGCGCGAGCGGCTTTGTCCCAATCCGGCCGCTCTACCGGATCGAGCACGCGTTCGCCCAGCTGGGCCGCTGGCGACGACTGTCGCGCTGCTACGAGGGCACCAGCGCGAGCGCTCGGGCCTGGCTGGAAGTCGCCAGCGTCGGCTACCTGGCCTGGCGGGCGGTGGCCTGACCGGAGCGGACGCACCAACTCGGGTCCTGTTCTCCTCTCGCACGGTCGGCTGGTTTCAGATCGCTCGAGGGCCGCCCTGCGCCCCGCCTTCGAGCCCCGCTTGCCGATGCCGACGCCCGCGCTCGGCGTCAACCACCCTACGCCTCGTCCCCGGATCAACAGGCGAGGCGAATTCGGCTACAGGCCCTGAGAATCGAAGTGCTGAGCGGCCGGGATCAGGGCGATGAGGCCTTCGATCAGGAAGAGGCTCAGCCAGCTGCATCCAGGGCCATCGTCAGCACCTAAGCCGTCATCCTCAGGGACGGGTCCACTTGTCATTGGCCGAATGTAACGGAAGGGTCCTGCGGACAGACTGCGGCACCTTTGGGAAGGACCCCTCCTGTCGCTTACCCAATGTCAAAATATTCTCCGGGGTTTCGCTGGTCCCACTCCGCTTTCTCTCGCGGCGAACGCGGCGGCTGCGGGGGGCCCTCCCGAGCTGCGCGACCGCCCGACACTCCGGGCACAACGGCGTCTCGGGCGGGAAAGTGCTGAATCCCGTGCGCTGGCCGAATGCCGCTACCATGGCGATTCCGCACATCGAATTCCATGATCCTCGACCAGACGCGATGTGCCAGCCTCCGGACCCAGTTCGGATCAGGTCATTACGGTCGGGGTCGGGGACGACGCCGTCGTACAGGGACACGTTGACGTAGTCCTTCGCTGCCAGAAGCGCGCAGATGTTGCCGTCCACGACGAAGTACGGCTGGCTGCTGCGCTTGATCGTCTCGGCGACGTCAGGGTCGGCGGCATGCACGAGGTGCCGAACCTGTCGGCATATCTCCTGCTGCCACTCCGGAAGGGCACGGATGTAAGCGTCGACCCGTGGATCGGCTTCTTCTGGCATGACGCGGTCTAGTGTGGATCACCCGACCGCTGGCGGGGTTGGTGCTCACCGCGACGATGACAGCCGCCCGGCCCACCGCAAAGGGAGCGGACATCGGTGCGTCCGCCCGCCCCTTACCCGCCAGTGGTAGTCGCGAATCAGGGTCCGGGAAAGAGAGCAGATAACTCGACGCTCTACGCTCCCCCTCTCACGCTCGGTGCCACAGCGCATCGCCCGGGATAGTCCGAAGTCAGCTGCTCTGATCCACTGAGCTACGGGCGCACATTCGTGCTCAAA
>CAYZBZ010000491.1:0-1817 GCA_964476725.1 uncultured Vicinamibacterales bacterium | reverse complement strand
GGGTAGAGCGGCGTCAGGTTCTCGAAGAAGATCTTCTCGCGCGCCTTCTCGGGCGGCTCGAAGTTGACCGCCTCGACCTTGATCAGCGCGAAGTACCGCTCCCCTTCCTTGGGCGGGCGGATCTGGCCCGACACCGTGTCGCCGGTGTGCAGGTCGAACTTGCGGATTTGCGAAGGGGAGACGTAGATGTCGTCGGGACCTGGCAGGTAGTTGTAATCGGGAGCGCGGAGGAAACCGAAGCCGTCCGGCAGCGTTTCGAGCACGCCTTCCGAGAACAGCAGGCCGCTCTTCTCGGCGCGGGATCGGAGGATCTCGAAGATCAGCTCCTGCTTCCGCAAGCCGGACGCCCCGGGGACGTCGAGCTGCTTGGCGACCTTCGTCAGCTCCGTGACGCTCATGTCTTTCAGCGTCGAGAGCTCGACGACGGCGGTGGCTTCGCCACCCGACGCCACGGCGGCCTGTTCTGTCGTCATCGGCTGTTTTCCTTGGTCCTGGCCAGTCTTGCTATCAGTCTCCACAATTCATCCAATCCTTCGCCGCCCGTTGCCGAGATCGGCAGGGGGGCCGTTCCGAACACTCGTTCCAGTTCGTTGAGATTCCGAACCCGTTCCGCTCGCGAGAGCTTGTCGATCTTCGTGGCGACGATGAGCGGCGCACCGCCGACCACCGACAGCCACCGGAACGCCTCGACGTCCGACTCGAGTCCCGGGTGGCGCGAGTCGACCAGCAGGAGCGTCGCCCGGTTGCGCGTCGCGACGTGCCGTCCAGAATCGAAGTACGCCTTCGCGACCGCGGCCAGCTCCTTCGCGGAGTCTCCGCCGCCGCGCGCGTACCCGTAGCCGGGGAGATCGACGAGGTAGACATCCCACCGGCCGGGGCCGCCGGGACCGCCGTCCGCCGTCAGGCGGAAGATGTTCGCGAGGCGCGTCTTGCCTGGCGCCGCGCTCGTGCGCGCGACCTTCCTCCGGACCAGCGCGTTCAGCAGCGTCGACTTGCCGACGTTCGAGCGCCCCGCGAGCGCGACCTGAGCGATGCCGTCGGCCGGAATGCCATCCGTGCGTCCGCCCGCGGCGGCGCTGGTGACGAACTCGGCGCTTAGGAGTTTCAATAGGCTTTAGGCTCACGGCTTTGGGCTTCAGGGAGAATCCGAGTCGAGCCGGACCCGAAGCCTGACGCCCGAAACCCGAAGCCTGTGTCAGTGCGTAATCGTTTCGTCGGTAATGGTGGGCTGAACTTGGGCGTCTGCGGCGGCGGCCGCGGACAGCGCCGCGGGCAGGGGGCCGGCGAGCGCGATCTTCAGCACTTCGTCCATCGTGTCGACCATGTAGATGTCGAGCGTATCGAGCACGTTCTTCGGAATGTCCGCCAGGTCCTTCTCGTTGTCCCGTGGCAGGATGATTGTCTTCAGCCCCGCGCGGTGCGCGCCGAGGACCTTTTCCTTCACGCCGCCGATCGGCAGGACCTTGCCGCGCAGCGTGATCTCTCCGGTCATCGCGACGTCCTTGCGCACCGGGATCTGCGAGAGCGCCGACACGAGCGTTGTCGCCAGTGTGATGCCGGCCGAGGGGCCGTCCTTCGGGATGGCCCCCTCGGGGATGTGTACGTGCACGTCGGTCGTGCGGTTGAAGTTCTTCGGGATGCGGAACTCGTCCGCCTTCGACCGCACGTAGCTCATCGCCGCCTGCGCCGATTCCTGCATCACGTCGCCGAGCTTGCCGGTGAGCGTGAGATGTCCCTTTCCGGGCATGAGCGTCGCCTCGGTGACGAGAATCTCCCCGCCGACCTCGGTCCACGCCAGACCTGTGGCGATGCCGATT
>CAYZBZ010000490.1:0-1823 GCA_964476725.1 uncultured Vicinamibacterales bacterium | reverse complement strand
GGCATGATCTCGAGCGAGATTTCGATCGCGCTCGAGCTGCACGGCATCAGCCACGTCGTGTCCACCGGCTGCACGAGCTCCACCGACGCGATTTCCTACGCGGCGTCGCTGATCCGCGCGGGCGATGCCGAGGTGATCCTCTCTGGGGGCGCGGACGCGTGCGTGACGCCCGGCATGATCTTCGGCTTCTCGAAGATGCGCGCGGTGTCGACGCGGTACAACGAGTCGCCTGCCGAAGCGTCCAGACCCTTCGACCGGGGACGTGACGGGTTCGTCCTGGGTGAGGGCGCGTGGATGGTGGTCCTCGAGCGCGAGGACCGCGCCCGCGCCCGCGGCGCGCGTGTCTACGCCACCATCGACGGGTATGGCTCCACGTGCGACGCCTATCACCGTGTGCAGATGGCCCCCGACGGCGAGCAGATCGTCCGCGCGATGCGCCTGGCGATCGAGCGATCGAACCGGGCTCTGGAAGAGATCGGCTACGTGAACTACCACGGTACCTCGACCGTGCTGAACGACGCGGTGGAGTCCCGCTGCGTGCGGCAACTGCTCGGGCCGCTCGCGGACCGGGTGCCGGGATCGTCGACCAAGTCGATGATCGGCCATCCGCAAGGCGCGAGCGGGGCCGCGGGGATCGTCACCACCGCGCTCGCTTTTCGCGACGGTTTCCTGCCGCCGACGATCAACCAGTCGGACGCCGACCCCGAATGCGACCTCGACTTCATTCCCAACACCGGCCGGGCCGCCCAGCCGCTCGCGGCGCTCTGCAACTGCCTTGGATTCGGCTCCAAGAACAGCGCCATGGTGCTGGGGCGGAGTCAATGGTGATGGCCGCGACTCGCGACCGGCGAATCGCGAGAGATGTTTGATGTCCTGATTTCCGGGGCGGGCCCCGCGGGGGCGGTGGCGGCGACGGTGCTCGCGCGCGCCGGGGCGCGTGTGCTCGTGCTCGATCGCGCGCGATTCCCGCGCGACAAACTGTGCGGCGACACGATCAATCCTGGCGCGCTCGCGGTCCTGCGCCGGTTGGGCCTCGATGCCGCCGCGGCCGCCGGCCTGCCGATTGACGGCATGATCGTCACCGGCGAATCGGGCATCAGGATCGACGGGCGGTACGGACATCTGCAGGGACGTGCGCTGAGACGGCGCGAACTCGACGAGGTCCTCGTACACGCCGCAGCTGCCGCCGGCGCGCGTGTCGAGGAAGGCGTGCTGGTGCAGGGCCCCGTGCTCGCGGCGTCGGGCGGCGAGCCTGTCGTCGCCGGACTCACGATCACAGGGCGGGACGGCCGGTCCATGCGGGTCACCGCGCCCATGGTGATCGCGGCCGACGGACGGTACTCGCGCGTCGCACGTGCGCTGGGCCTGTCGCGCTCGCCGCGCCGTCCTCGCCGCTGGGCAATTGGCGCGTATTTCGAAGGGGTGCACGCGCTGACCTCCTGTGGCGAGATGCACGTGCGCGCGCGTCACTACCTGGGGGTCGCGCCGCTCGCAGGCGGCCTTGCGAACGTGTGTCTCGTGACGACAGATGTGATGGGTCAATCGGTGAAGGAGCTCCTGCTGACGGCCCTGAGGAACGATCGGCAGCTTGCGGATCGTTTCCGCGGCGCACGGATGGTCGGCGGGCCGGTGTGCGTGGGGCCGCTGGCGGTCGAGTGTGAGGCCGCCGGAGCGGACGGTCTGCTCCTGGCAGGAGATGCCTCGGGGTTCGTCGACCCCATGACGGGGGACGGTCTGCGTTTCGCCTTCCGCGGCGGCGAGCTCGCGGCGGAGGAGGCGCTGCGCGCGCTGGAGCACGGCGGCACCGGCGCGCACGTGCGGCT
>CAYZBZ010000489.1:0-1832 GCA_964476725.1 uncultured Vicinamibacterales bacterium | reverse complement strand
TCGTGAATTCCGGGCCGCGTCTTCATCGAGGCGCGCTCTTTACGTAACGCGTTACGCAAACCTGCCCCCGGGCGACGGCTTGTGGTGCGGCCCCTCACGAACAGCAGGTGCGCCGGGGCCACGGCCAGCTGGACGCCTCGGCGATTCTTCATCGAGCGCTCGCTGCGCGGTGCGACAGCCGTGCCGCCGGCGAGCTGCAACGCCGGCGCCGGCGTCACGCCTCTCGCAGCGCTCCGCTCGCGGACGGCCGGCTGTGGCTGGTCGGCTTCACGCCGCCCACCCTGCTCTGTGAGGGTGGGCGGCGTGGAGATTCGACGCTTGTGGGGCTCACGGGGGTGGTGCCGAGTGCTGTGGTACCGTGCTGGCCGCACGGGCCACCCTGGCCTGGATTGGAACCAGTGAGCGCCTCTCTCGACGTGAAGGTGCAGGTCGGCGAGCGGCGGGTGAAGCTGGCCGAGCTTCGCGAACTTTCGGATCGGCTGCAGCGCGCCCTGGGCGCGCTTGCGACGCAGCTCGCAGGGACGACGACGCCGGGGATTGAATTCGAGATCGTCGGCGCGGCGGTGGGGAGCCTGTCGCTGGCGCTACGGGCCGTCGCGTCCGAAGGTGCGACGGTCGAGCCGGAGCGAGTCGTCTCGACCTTCACTTCCGACCTTGGCGACATCCGGAAGCAATCCTACCGGGCTGATCTCACGCCGGGCCTGACGCGTCACTATCGCGCGCTCGTGACCTCCCTCAAGGACGTGGGCGCAGTGGTGGAGTACGCGCACGACAGGGACCTGGTGGTCATCGACGATGCGTTTCGCAGAAGCTTCGAGATCGCGCTCAAGGAACGGGTGGTCGAGGACGTCACGGTCGCCGGTTACCTCGACGCGGTAAACGCCCACAAGTCACCCTTCGTTTTCTACCTGTATCCGAAGCTTGAGGAGGCTGATCGCGTCGAGTGTCTTTTCCCCGCGGAGATGCTCCAAGCGGTAGCTGCGCTCCTCAAGAAGACGGTGAGGGTGGTCGGGACGGGGCACTTCGCTCCGGTGGGCATCTATCCGCTGCGCATCGACGTGCCGGAGGCGCCTCGCGAACTTTCCTGGAACCCGTCGATCCTTCGGTCTTACGTGGGTGCGCTCTCGCTGGTGCCTAAGGGAGCGAGCGCGAGCGAGTATCTGGAACGAAACCGCAAGGTGGCGGGATTTGCGGACTAGAAAGCGGCGCCTCTACTGGGACTCTAGCTGTTTCATCGCGGTCTTCAACGCTGAGCCCACCACGCCTCGGCCGCAACTGGACGCGCTGCAGGCGACCTTCGAGGAGATGCTCGGCGGCCAGGTGAAGGTCATTACGAGCGACCTCTACCGGGTCGAGGTCTTCGGACAGAAGGACGATCCGACGGCGAACGCGATCGCGGAGCAGCTCGAGGCATGCCCCGACTTCGAGATGGTGCCGCTACGGACTCAAGCGCATCAGCTGGCCGGCGAGATGCGGCGGCGCTGCCGCGAGGCGAAGCGCCGACTGGATACCGCGGATGCTCTTCACGTCGCGGCGGCGACGCTGTCCAAGGCGGACGAGATGTGGACGACGGATTCGACGCTGGTGAAGCGCCACGAGGATGGCCTTCTGATGTCGGTGCGGGTCTGCCTTCCCTATCTGAAGCAGCTGAAGATCGCGTTTTAGCCATTCGGCCGGCGGCTGTGAGGGGGACAGAGTCCGCGCGCCGGGCCTGGCGCGAGCCTCGCGTCCGTCGTGTGATGCGAGGCGAGTGACAGGACCGACGTGCCGTCGCGCGGCCATGCCAGCGGGGACCTGGCCCGCGGCCCAGCCCCGCCGCGAGCCGTGGGCGC
>CAYZBZ010000488.1:0-1843 GCA_964476725.1 uncultured Vicinamibacterales bacterium | reverse complement strand
GTTGGGCGTCAGCTTCGGGATGACGGGCAGGCGCGTGACTTTGCGCACCGCGCCGACGACATCGCGCGTGCCGGTGAGGCTGCACCCGAAGGTGATCCCGCCGGCCTCGATGTTCGGGCACGAGATATTCAGCTCGATTGCCGCGACCCCCTCGTGGTCCGACAGGATCCGCGCGATCTCGCAGTACTCGTCGATTGTGGTGCCGCAGATGTTGACGATGACGACCGCGCGGCGGTCGCGAAGCTCAGGAAGCTTCTCCCGCACGAACCGGTGGACGCCGATCCCCTGCAGCCCGATCGCGTTGAGCATGCCGGCCGGCGTCTCGACGATCCGCGGCGGCGGATGTCCTTCCCGCTCGGCGAGAAACAGCCCCTTGACGGCGACACCGCCGAGCGACGAGAGATCGACCACGCCGCTGTACTCGACGCCGTAGCCGAAGCATCCGCTCGCCGCGATCAGCGGGTTGGCGAGCGTCAGAGAGCCGATGGAAACGGACAGGTCCATGTCAGTGCGCGAGGGCACTCCAGACGATGCGGCTGGCGTCGAACACCGGCCCGTCGATGCAGGACCTGACGAAGTGCGGCGCGCCGCTGGCGTCGCGGGCGAGGACGACGCAGCTGTAGCAGCCGCCGAGGCCGCAGCCCATGACCTGCTCGAGTGAGACATCGCACGCGCGACCGTGCGAGGCCGCAAGCTCGGCGACGGCGCGCATCATCGGTGTCGGGCCGCAGACATAGAGGCGCACATCGCGGTTCCGCGGCACGGCGCCCAGCGCCGCGCCGAGCGGGGCGGTGACGAATCCCCGGGCGCCGCGGCTGCCGTCTTCCGTGGCGAGCATCGGCTCGGTGCCGAGACGTTCGAACAGGTCGACGTAGTACAGCTCGGACGCGCGCCGCGCCCCATAGAACAGGCGGGTTGGCGTGCCGCGTGCCCGCAGCGCCTCGGCAAGCGTCATGAACGGCGCAAGCCCGACGCCGCCGGCCACCATCCAGGCCTCCGCCGGCGGATCCACCGGCTCGAACGGCCGTCCGAGCGGGCCGAGACACGCCACGCGCGCACCCGGCTCGGTTTCGTACAGAAGCCCCGTGCCCACGCCGATGCGTTTGTTGAGGAGCGACAGACCGGTCGGCGTGCCGTGCGCGTCACGCAGGATTTCGAAGATCGAGAACGGACGGCGCAGCAGCGGATCGAAGCCTCGCGACGGCTTCACCATCACGAACTGGCCGGGACGCGCGAGCGATGCCACTTCGGGCGCCGCCAGCGCGACGACGCAGTAATCATCCGACAGCCGCGTGTTCGAGATCACCGCGGCGTCGACGTCGACGGGCATAGTCGGAAGTATACGCGGGGCTGACCGCCTCCGCCAACGCTGCGGCGGTCCGCCGACCAGCCTCCGCCGAAGCAATGCGAAGGCGGAAGCTTTGCGAAGGCGGAAGCCTCCGCGCTACGTACCGTCGTACACTGACAGCATGCGGTTCCTGCGGATGCTCACGAACTCGCTGCTGGCAGGTGCGCTCGGCGCGGCCTACCTGACCGTCCTCGTGCTGCAGCTGAACCCGCAGGTCCCGCTCCTCTCGGCGACCGTGTGGCGGTGGTACGTGACGCTCGGCGCGTTGTACGGGCTGCATCTCGCCGTCCTGTTCTACGTCGTGATGGTGGTGCGCGAGTTCTTCGCGCTCGACGGGCTCTCTCCGGGATGGGCGAGCGTCCGGCTGCTCGCGTGGATGGCGGCCGCCGCGGCGGCGGTCGCTGCGGCGCTCATGTGGCTCAACGTCCGCGGCTTCAGCGCCGCGCTCACGGAGATCGCCGCACGGCGCATGACGACCGGCGCGGCCGCGACGAG
>CAYZBZ010000487.1:0-1845 GCA_964476725.1 uncultured Vicinamibacterales bacterium | reverse complement strand
ACCGCGATGACGGTCGCCTGCGAGCCACGGCGGACAACATGGAAGCGGTCGAGCTCGATCGGCATCGGCTCGGCATTGGCCTGGGCCGCGAGACGGATGTAGACGTTGCCGTCGCCGGCGATTGCGTCGCGCAGCAATGTCTCCGTCTCGTCGGGATGACCGGGGATGTGGATCGTCCAGTCGGGCAGGGTACTGAGCAGCGCCACGTCCTCCGGTGCCTGATGCGTGCGGCCGCCCTCCGGCCAGTCGTATGACGCGCCGACGCTGACCAGGATGGCGCCGGCGCCCTGGTGGGCAAGGTCAAGCTTGACCTGCTCGAACGGCCGCTCGACCAGGAAGGGGGTGTAGGAGTGCGCGATCGGACGCATGCCCGACAGGGCAAGGCCACCCGCGACGCTGATCATGAGCTGCTCGCGGATGCCGACGTTGATGACCCGATCCGGGTGCCGGCGCATGGCTCGCGCAAAGCCGGAGACGCCGATCTCGGCCAGCACCACCGCCAGTCGCGGATCCTCGTCTAGCTGCCCGCTGGTGACCCGCGCGAAGCGGTCCCGCATGGTGTCGACGGTGAGGATGCCGGTCATGCGCCCTTCTCCACCACGGCGACGACGACGTTCGGTTGCCTTTCGTGCTCGGCGGTCAGGGCGGTCGCCAGCGCGTCGTGGTCGCGCCCGTCCACCGTGGCCGATACCCAGCCCTCGACGTCGAAGCGAGCGGCGATGCCTCCTGGCCAGCCGTACGTTGCCGAGCGGTTGTCAACGACCACCGCCGTGAGCCGATCCAGCGCCAGCCGTCCGGCGAGGGCGATCGCTTCGTGGTTGCTGCCCTCGTCGAGTTCGGCGTCGCCGACCAGCACGACCACGCGCGAGGGCCGCCCCTGGGCGCGCAGGCCGAGCGCGACGCCCACGCCGACCGGCAGCCCGTGGCCGAGCGAGCCGCTCGAGATCTCGACACCGGGGATCAGCATGCGGTCGGGGTGGTGCCCGAGCGGTGAGTCGTAGGCGCCGAAGGTGGCCAGCGTCTCGATCGGGATGAAGCCCTTGGCGGCGAGGATGGCGTAGTACGACATCGGTCCATGGCCCTTCGAGAGTAGGAAGCGGTCGCGATCGGGGTCGTCGACCGTCGCCGGCGTGACGTTGAGGACGCGGTCGTAGAGGACCCACAGCACGTCGAGCGTGGAGTCGGCGCTGGTCGAGTGCTTCTCGTCGCCGGTCATGAAGGCAATGAGACGGGGAAGGTCGTCGTAGTCGATGGCCGGCGCGGAGCGAGGGTTGCCAGCGATCGTCGTATCCGTCATGGCGGGAGTCTGCAACTTCAAGTGCACTTGATGTCAAGGACTAGGATAGAGCATGCCCCTACTGCCGGACCGCATCACCATCGGCGAGCTTGCGACGCGTAGCGGCGTCGCCACGTCGGCACTGCGCTTCTACGAAGAGCGCGGGCTGATCGCGGCCGAGCGCACCTCGGGCAACCAGCGCCTCTACCCGCGACCCACCCTGCGCCGTGTGGCCTTTATCCGCGCCGCGCAGGAGGTGGGGGTGACGCTCGACGAGATCGGTCAGGCGCTGTCGACCCTGCCGACCGAGCGGACTCCGCTGAAGCGCGACTGGGCACGCCTCTCGTTGGCATGGCGAGACCGGCTGGATGAACGCATCGCAGAGCTGGAGCGGCTGCGAGACAACCTGACCGGCTGTATCGGCTGCGGTTGCCTCTCGCTCCGTACCTGCCGTCTTCTCAATCGGGACGATCGAGCCGCCGATTATGGAGCTGGCGCGCGGTACCTCCTGGGTGACGCGGCAGGAGATCAACCCGGCAGCGACCGCCTCAGATCGGCTCGAGCTGGAG
>CAYZBZ010000486.1:0-1846 GCA_964476725.1 uncultured Vicinamibacterales bacterium | reverse complement strand
GTGGTCGCGTCGTACTTGCGCGTGCGTGCACTCGTCACGCAGAACAAACACTGTGGCGACGTATGGGGAACGAGCGCCGCGTATCACCTCGCCGGGCACGTTGGCCCGGGCTTCGCCGAGTCGCACGCGCAGCGGACGATCTTCGTCGGTGACGTCAGCGATCACGACGATAGCGACGTGTTCGACGTGCCGAGATTCGCCAAGGTCGCGATCCTGATCGGGTGCAGAGATCGCCACCACAAGTCGCCGACGCTGACGATCGGATGGATTCGGTTCTGGCAGGACCCGAAGGGCGAGCACTGCGTGGGCGACTTCTTCGTCTCTGACCACCAGGCGCGCGTCGAGGTCCCGAACGCCGCACAGTATTTTAGCGTTTACAACGAATCGGGGCACAAGATGAAGATGTCGGTCATCTTCAAGCTGGCGCTCTGAGGTAGAATCGCAACCCCGAAAGGAACCCCATGTCCGAGACCACCCTGCTCAGAAACGCAATCGTGCGCAACGCCTCCGTCGGCGCCACGCCACCGCACGGCCCCGTGAAGACCGGCGAGCTTCCGCTGGTGCAGGTCAAGATGGTGCCGGGCGGACCACAGGTCCAGGAGGGCCAGCAGAAGCCGGTCACGATCCTGCCACCGAAGGACGCGAAGTCCGCCGTGACGACGGGCGGTCTTCCCATGGTCTCGGTCAAGATGACCCAGAACGGGCCGCAGCTCGACGACGGTCGAGATCAGCCGGTCATGATCAAGAACGGCAAGCACGGCGCTGTCGCTACAGGCGGCCTGCCGATGATTCAGGTGAAGATGGACGGCGGCCAACCGCAGGTGCAGACGGTGCCCAACGTCGCAGGCGGACCACCGCATCTCCCGGCTGCTCCTCCCGTGCTGAGCGCACCGCGCGTGGCGCGCGTCGCGACCCCGCAGGGGTACGTGGCGGCCCCGATCGCGAGTCAGGGCTATCGCTTGGCGGCCCCGGCCACGGGGGGTCAGGTGCGTGTCGCACGCGTTGCGGCGCCGCAGGTGGCGCTTCCACCGGTGCCGGAGTTCACCACGGATCAGCTGATGCTCTTCCTTCATCTCGCTGACAAGTACCTCGCTGATCTCCTCGCTGCCGTCGAGACGCCGATCGAGCCGTCTGCGGAGGCGCCGGTTGCCTCCGAAGCTGTTCAGCTCGCCAGGGCGACGATCGCGACGATCGACGACGTGCTGGTCGCGACAGCGGTGCGGGCCGAGGTGGCGGCGAACGCCGCTCTAGATCCAGTCGCGGCCCTGCCGACCGTCGCAGCGGCAGCTTCCGCGTCGATCGCGCCGGCGCCGTCCGTTTCCCACACCGCAGGCCGCGTCGGCCGCTCGTTTTCGCTCGCGGGCTCGCGATCGCAGCGAAACTCCGCGATGGCGCCTCGCCGCACCCCGCGCTCAGCGTCGTCGCTTCCGCCGGTGATCGTAAAGATGGACGGGGAGCGTGCGGTCGTCCAGAACCAGGCGGAGATCGCCCAGGCGAAGGCGGCCCTGGAGGCGCAGCCTGTCCCGGACGCGCCCGCCGCGCCCGAGTCAACCGAACAGGGCTAGCGTGAGCAACGGCCGGGCCGTCGGAGCGGCGATCGGCGTCGGCGTGATCGCTGGCCTCGGCGTCCTGATCCTGTCGCGGAGAACATCTGCCGCGACGATCCGCTCTCCGCGCGAGCGTCCGGGCGTACCACCCGAGCTTCCGCGGGGCTCGGTCGGGAAGTTCCCTCCGCTCGTCGAGCGCTGGCGCGACGAGGTCGCGAAACGTTCCAATGGGCTGCCCGTCGATGCGATCCTCGAGTGGATCCGCATCGAGAGCGGCGGCGACATGTGCTCGATCGGCG
>CAYZBZ010000485.1:0-1888 GCA_964476725.1 uncultured Vicinamibacterales bacterium | reverse complement strand
CTTCAAGCAGATCCTGATGATCGGCGGGATGGACCGCTACTTCCAGATCGCGCGGTGCTTCCGCGACGAGGACCTGCGCGCCGACCGCCAGCCGGAGTTCACCCAGGTCGATCTCGAGATGTCGTTCGCGACCGAAGATCTCGTGTTCTCGACGCTGGAGCCGTTGATGGGCCGCCTGATGGCGCTCATCGGCCGCGATGCGCCCCGCCCCTTCCTGCGGCTGCCGTACGCCGAGGCGATCGCGAAGTACGGCTCCGACAAGCCCGACCTGCGCTGCGGGATGGAGATCCAGGACGTGTCGGCTGCGTTCGCGACGTCAGAGTTTGCCCTGTTCCGCGATGCCGTGGCGACCGGCGGCGGGGTGCGCGGCTTCGCGGTCCCGGGCGCGGCGAAGTATTCGCGCCGCGAGCTGGACGAGCTCGTCGATCAGGCGAAGCAGCTCGGCGGCAGCGGACTGGTGTGGGCGCGCGCCGCCGAGGCAACTGTGCAGAGCTCCGCGCTGAAGGCCGCGGGTGAAGCGGTCGTCCGCCGCGCGCTGGAGCTGGCGGGCGCCGGCCCCGCGGATCTGGTGCTGATGGCGGCAGGACCGCACGAGGCGACGTCGAAGCTGCTCGGACAGCTCCGGCTGCACGTCGCGCGGAAAGAAAACCTGCTCGACCCCGACACGTTCGCCTTCCTCTGGGTCGTGGACTTCCCGATGTTCGACTGGGTCGAGGAGGAGAAGCGCTACGAGTTCATGCACCACCCCTTCACGGCGCCGCTCGAAAGCGACCGGTCGCTGCTCGAGACGGACCAGGGGCGCGCCCGCGCGCGTGCCTACGACCTCGTGCTCAATGGCAGCGAGATCGGCGGCGGCAGCATCAGGATTCACGACCAGGCGCTGCAACGTCTCATCTTCACGCTGCTCGGGATCTCGGACGAGGAAGCGAAGCTGCGCTTCGGGTTCTTCGTGGACGCGCTCGAATGCGGCACCCCCCCCCACGGCGGCATCGCGCTCGGCCTCGACCGTATCGTCGCGATCCTGTGCGGCGAGCCCTCAATCCGTGATGTCATCGCCTTCCCCAAAACGGCCCAGGCGGTCGATCTCATGGCCGGCGCGCCCTCGACGGTGAGCGAGAAGCAGATGCGTGAGTTGCGGCTCAACCCGCTGGCCTGAAGGACGCTGTGGTAGAATCTCTAAGCTAATCGGCTGGTTTTTCAAGGAGTTACCCCATCCCTCCCGCCACTGTCATGCGCAAGATTACGGTCCCGGACGAAGGGGCCGAATCGCTCTTCGGCACCCACGACGAGAACCTCAAACATCTTGAAGGGCAGTTCGCCGTGCGGATCCGCACGAACGGCCACGAGCTGATCGTCGAGGGGGAGGCGGCCGACGTCGCCCGCGCCGAGAAGGTCCTCGATCAGATCACCGGCCTCCTGCGGAGCGGATACAAGCTCGGAAAGGGAGACGTCAAGACGGCGGCCCAGCTCGTGTCCCAGGACGAAAACGTCGAGCTGTCCGACTACTTCCTGCGCGGCGCCGCGCTGACGTCCGGCAAGAAGCAGGTGATGCCGAAGAGCGTCAACCAGCGCCGCTACCTGGACGCGATCGAGAAGCACGACATCGTCTTCGGCATCGGTCCGGCCGGTACCGGCAAGACCTATCTGGCGATGGCACAAGCGGTCGGGTACCTGCTGGCGAGGCGGGTCAGCCGCATCATCCTCGCGCGCCCGGCCGTGGAAGCGGGGGAGAAGCTCGGGTTTCTTCCGGGCGACCTTCAGGAAAAGGTCAATCCCTACCTGCGCCCGTTGTACGACGCGCTCTACGACATGATGGAGATCGAGCGGGCCGACCGTCTGCTCGAGCGCGGCACGATCGAGGTCGCGCCGATCGCATTCATGCGCGGCC
>CAYZBZ010000484.1:0-1904 GCA_964476725.1 uncultured Vicinamibacterales bacterium | reverse complement strand
CTGGCGACGCCTCGAGGACCGTCGCGACCGAGGCGAAAGCGAGACGTTTTTCTACGCGCTCGATGCGCGCCGTCACGCGCTCACCGGGGATGGCGCCCAGCACGAGGACGATCTGTCCCTCATACCGCGCGATCATTCGGCCGCCGGCTGCCGGTTTTTCGACGACGAGATCGATCAGGCCGCCTGGCATCAGCATCGGATCTACTCGTATTCGAGCAGAGGCATCCCAAGCGCTTCGCGCACCAGGCGCTGCAGGGCGGCGCGGAACGCCCGCTCGAAAACGTCCGGCGCCATGCGCGCCCGGAAAGGCACGAGCTCCGCTTCGGCTTCCAGCTTCAGCGCTTCCGCCTGAGCGGGCTCGATCTCATCGCCCGCCAGCGCCGACAGGTCGAGGTCGAGACGCGCCAGCCGCTCGACGATGCGCGCCCGGGCCTCGCCGCGTGCGTGCCGCGCGTCAGCCGCCAGACCGTCCAGTTCACGCACCACGGCGTCGATGCCCGCGGCAAACCGATCGAATCGCCTGCCCCCCGCCCGGCATGCCGTCAGCCGCGCGATGGCGCGCTCGATGTGCGAAGCGAGCGCCGGCTTTCTCGGCGCAGGCTCCTCCGCCGAAGCGTCGGTCGCCGACACGCCCACCGCCCGGCGCCACCCGTCGAACAGATCGAGGATGTCCGCCTCGCAGAACTCAATGCGCACCGGCCGCCGGCGCGGTCCCTTCGCATAGTAGCGCTCGCAGTACTGATCGATCCCGCGGAAGGCAATCTTCAGCGGCACGCCTCTGACCGCCCACCCGCAGACCTGCTCGAACGCGGGACCCACGATGCGAATGAGGTGCCCCTCGTTCTTGCGGCACAAGTAGGTTTCAATTTCCCTGCAATACTCGGCTGGTTCCATCGAACCGATCATGTCACTTCCGCCTGAAGGCGGAAGAATTCCCCCCTTTCAGGCGGAAGCATTCCGCCGCCAGATGAGTCTGAGCCCCTCGAGCGTCAGATTCCGATCCACCCGCTGGATGGCGACGGTCTCGCCCGCGAGAACATCGGCCATGCCGCCGGTCGCGACGCATGCCGCGCGATCGCCTCCTTCGAGCTCCGTGCGCATGCGCGCCACGATCCCGTCGACCATGGACACGTACCCGAAGAACATCCCCGACTGCATCGACGTGACCGTGGTGCGGCCGATCACCGTGGGCGGCTTTCGCACGTCCACCCGCGGCAGACGCGCGGCGCGCTGGAACAGCGCGTCGGCGGAGATGCCGATCCCCGGGCAGATGACGCCGCCGATGTACTCGCCGGCGGCCGATATCGCGTCGAATGTGGTCGCGGTGCCGAAGTCGACCACGATGACCGGTGATTTCGACGCGCGTCCGTACGCCTCGTACGCCGCGACGGCATTCACGACCCGATCCGCTCCCACGTCCGACGCCGGCACGTACAACACCGGCATGCCGGTGTTGCTGCCCGGGTCGACGGTCAACGGCCGCTGCCCGAAGAAACGCTCGGCCATCTCCTCCATCGTTCCCGTCTGCGGCGGCACGACCGAGGCCAGAATGATGCCGGTGACGCGATCGAGCGCGACGCCGCTTCGCGCGAAGAGCTGCGTCACCAGGATCCCGATCTCGTCCGCGGTCCGTTCGCGTATCGTGGCCAGGCGCCAGCTCTCCGCGAGCCGATCCTCGTCGAAGACGCCGAGGACGATGTTCGTATTGCCGACGTCAATGGCTAAGAGCATGTCAGTTTTCAGTCCCCGTAGCGCAGGGCTTCAGCCCTGCCCCAGGCAGCCCTAAAGGGCTGCGCTACGATTTTGAAACCAATACTATCCACTTGTCGCTGATCCGCGGGGCCACTAGGACCATCGCAGCTCGCCGGAGATGACGCGCTCGACGCGATCGGCGACTCTCACGA
>CAYZBZ010000483.1:0-1953 GCA_964476725.1 uncultured Vicinamibacterales bacterium | reverse complement strand
CAGCCCGTCACCCTCGCCGTCCTCGCGAAGTTCCATCGCGAGGTCATCGTCCCCGACATGCACCGCACGTTCGAGAGCCTGTTCGAACGCTTGGTAAAGCCTCGGTTTGACGAGATTGACGGTCGCTTCGACGCCGTCTTCCACAAGCTGGATAAGCTCGAAACCGAGTACGAGTCCCTGAAGGCCGGCCTTGCCCGGATGGAAGAGGGGCAGAAGCGCATGGGCCAGCGGTTGGACGGGCTCGAAGCGCAGTACCGCGACCTCCTGGCTGCCGTCAACCGTCTCGAGCAGCGCCTCAGCCGCGTCGAAAAGAACGTCGACGAGCTCGTCGCAGCCAAGGAGAAGGAGCCGCTTCGCGCCGAGGTTGCCGACCTTCGTACGCGGGTGGATGGCCTTCAAGCGCAGGTGCGCAGTCTGGAATCCCGCCTCGATCGGTAGGAATCATCGTGGTCTCGCCACCTGACCCAGCGCGGCCGTCGCCGGGACTGATCGGACGGCTCCGGGAAGGGAAAGACGCGCTCCGGGACCGACGGCGTTCCATGTCGTTGCGTGACAAGGTCCGCCAGGTCCTCGAGCTTCAACGCGTGCAGCTTCCCCTCCTCGCGCGTCAGCGGCCGCTTCGGTGGTGGGAACGCCACTGGGACGTCGAGCCGTAGCGGCAACGTCCCGTGTCGTTTGTCCGGCGATGATCGTCGTAGCGCCCTGTCATCCGGTGTCAGGGCTTGGGTGCGGTGAAGAAGGCTAAGGTTCGTCCCCTGCGCCAGGAGATGCTTCCTGAGTACGACTTCAGCGGCGCCGTGCGCGGTAAGTACTACGGGCGTTTCCGTCAGGGCTCGAACATCGTGGTTCTTGATCCCGACGTTTCCGAAGCTTTCCCCACGGCGGCCTCGGTGAATTCGGCGCTTCGTACCCTAGCGTCGTTGGCCCGACGGAGTGTCGTGCGGAGAGCTTCAATTCGTGCGCGGCGTCCCAGCCGAGGGACACGCAGGGTAGCTTCCGCGAGGGCAACGCGCCGTCGCGCCCGCGACTGATTTCTCCCATGCGTCCCATGCGGAGGTTCTTGATCGTGGTCGAGAAGGCCATGAGCAATTGTTCGGCGTGCGTTCCGGACGGGTACCGGCGCGAGAGTTGGCCGAGGAACTCGAACGCGGCCAGACGAACTGCGGCATCGTCGTCGCGCCCGCCGTAAGTCTCTCGGCGCTCTGCCACGGGTGGGAATCTCTTGCGGGAGTGTACGCCGGGGTGGACCCTTCGCGTCCGCGTCCCCCCGCATGATGTCGCCGGCTGGTCGCTCTCCCCTTCCGGCCAAGGCGCTCGCCGTTTCGGCGATGCGCGCAAGACCGAAGGAGTAGGATGAGCCCGATGTCCGACCAGCCAATCACCCTTGGTGTTCTCGCGCAGTTCCACCGCGAGGTCATCCTTCCCGACGTTCAGCGGATCGTCGGCGAAGCGATAGCCGGCAGTGAGCGCCGGATGCAGGCGAACTTCGACGCGATTTTCCACAAGCTGGACAAGCTGGAGACCGAGTACGAGCTCCTGAAGGTCGGACTCGCCCGCGTGGAAGGGCGGCTAAATCGCGTAGAACGGCGGCTGGATGGCATGGACGAGCGGCTGAAGGTCCTCGAGACCCAGTACTCCGATCTTCTCGCGGGATTGCATCGGCTCGAGGAGCGACTGCGCCGCGTCGAAGAGCGGCTCGGCAGAGTCGAGGGCCAAGTCGACGCGCTTGCCGGGGCCAAGGAGAAGGATCCGCTGCGCGCCGAGGTCGCCGATCTCCGAACGCGGGTGGATAGCCTTCAGGCGCAAGTGCGGACCTTGGAAAAGCGCTTCGACCAGTAGCTCGACACGGTCCGCCGATCATCGCCGCTGCCGCATACCTCGCTTGGCTCCGGACTGTTCCTCGGGCCGATCAGTTCACGAGTGCCGTGGTGATCGGTGAGATGTTCAGCGGCG
>CAYZBZ010000482.1:0-1960 GCA_964476725.1 uncultured Vicinamibacterales bacterium | reverse complement strand
ACGTCCTCGGAGCCCATGATGAGCTTCACCGGGCGGCCGACCGGCACGTGCAGCTCGTTGATCTCGCGCATGCCGTCCATGTGCTGCACTTTCCACATCCACTGCTTCCCGACGACGTAGATCTCCATCGCGCCGGCGGGCGGGCGGTACAGCTCGAAGAACACCTTGGCGCCCCAGCCGAACATCACCATCGTGATGAGGAACGGGATGATCGTCCACAGCAGCTCGAGCGCGATCGAACCGTGGATGGCTACGCCGACCTCGTCTTTGTGGCGCCGCCGGTACTTCACGGCGAAGACCACCAGGAGCCCCGCGATCAGCAGGGAGAAAAACGCGGTGACGGCCAGCATGAAGAAATAGATGCCGTCGACCTGCGAGGCCTGGACCGAGGCCTGTTGCGGAAACAGTGGAAAGTTCGTGAACATCGTCAGGTTCGATTGGCCGTCACAGTGCCGCGTTCCGATGCGCCGCCCGTTCACGTTTGAGGCTGATGTACAGAAACGCCAGAAAAGCCAGCACGGTCGCCACGGCCCCGATGCGGACGGCGGCGATCGCGGACCCGCCGTACTTTCCGGTCGTCGGGTCGTAGTGGTAGCAGAGCAGCAGGACGCTGTCGATGGCCGTGCCGATCCGCTCCTCGGACGCCTCCATCAGCCCGAACTTGATATCGCGCGGCGAGAACTCGATCCCGTAGAAGTATTTCGAGACGACCCCGCGAGGCGTCAGCACCTCGATCACGGCGGCGTGCGCGTACTGCTGGATCTCTTCGTCGAACGCGTAGTGGAAGCCGACCGCCGCGGCGAGCTGATGGATGGAGGCGTCCGTGCCCGTCAGGAAGTGCCATCCCGCCACCGCGTTCGGCCGATTGTAGCGGTCCATGTACGACTGCTTCTTCTGCGCGGCGAGCGCGGGGCTTTCCTTCGGATTGATGCTGACCGCGACGACGTCGAACTCGCGTCCGGCATCGAAGGTCAGGACCCCGAGCGCGCTGACGAGGCCGTTGAGGACCTGCGTGCAGAGCATCGGACACTCGTAATAGCCGAGCACCAGGATGACCGGCCGCTTGCCGAAGTACTCCCCGAGCCGCACGTCGCGGCCGGTTTCGTCCTTGAAGACGAGATCGAGCGGGACCTGCTGGTGCAGCCGCTGGTCGATGCCGATCTGCTTCAGCAGGCCGGGCTTCGCCTTCGCGGGATCGCCAGGCTCGGGCGAAACCAGCTGCGCGCGGGCCGGCGCAGACGCGGACGTCAACACCACCGCCATCACGCACGCCGACGCGATTGTTCGGAAGAACTTCACCTTTTGCCTTTTTGCCTTGGCCCTTGCCGCTACTTTTTGACAGCCGCCTCGCCAGGTGCCGGCGCGGCAGCAGCAGGCGGCGGCTGCGGCGCGGACGCCGGCTTCGGTTTCACGAGCGTCCGCCCGCCGGAGGCCTCGCCCATTGCGTACGCGTGGGTGCCCAGGCGCCCGTCATCCGTGGAGGCGCCGCCCCGGACCGGCAGCCCGCGCTCGAGCGTCAGCTTCTTCGCCTCCGCGATCGGGATGTGCGCGACGCCCCCCAGCTGGTCGACCCATCCGTAGCCTTCGAGCGTCTTGCTTTCCTCCGCGCGGAATTCCGCCAGTCCCGCCGGCTCGTTGGTCTGGAGGGTGGGGGCGGGCGGACCCTGGCCGGCCGGGCGCGCGAGCGGCGAGATCTGCGGATCCCTTGCCGCCGCCTGCCGCTCCAGCACGCCGAACAACACCCACATCAGCACGGCGCAGACCGCCACCACGGCGACCAGGCCCGCGCCGAACGCGAGCACCGTCCGGATCTCGACGTCCGTGTGCTCGTGCGCGACATCTTCGTTGTGCATTTCCTCGGCGGAATGGTGCCCGTGCGGCTCCCCCGGCGAAGGCCGATCAGTGGACGTCATGCGCGAACGCCTCCTTGAAGAACGGATCGTTGAGAGGCAGCAGCGCC
>CAYZBZ010000481.1:0-1967 GCA_964476725.1 uncultured Vicinamibacterales bacterium | reverse complement strand
GCGGCGTGAGCTCCAGGTCGCGGGCCTGGTAGAACTGGCCGTCGAAGTCGACGTGGCCCTCGCGCAGCAGCGAGCGGATGATCGTGAATGCCTCTTCGAAGCGGCTCGCGCGACGGTCGAATGGAAAGCCATAGGCGGTGTACTCGGGCTCGTTCCAGCCGGCTCCCAGGCCGAGGATCAGCCGTCCGCCGCTGATCTCGTCGACGGTCGCCGCCTTCTTGGCCAGCATCGCCGGGTTATGGAAGCTCGTGCACGCCACGAGCGGACCGATCTCGACCCTGGTGGTGGCCTCGGCAAGGGCGGCGAGGCTCGACCACGCCTCCCATGGCCCCACGATGTCGAGCGGCCGGCGATAGAGCAGGTGGTCGCCCACCCAGAGCGAGTCGAAGCCAACCTGTTCGGCGGTCCTCGCGATCTCGCGCACTTCGGACCATCGAACCTCGCGCTCGACCTCGGGCAGCTGCACACCAACCTTGAGAGGACGTCGACCTTCCATCCGTCCGGAGTCTATCGAGCGTGGCGATGCCGGTCCGGCCAGGTGCCGGCCGCTAGACTTCCGGCGGTGACGAAGACGGCGCTGATCACCGGGATAACCGGACAAGACGGTTCATATCTGGCGGAGCTGCTGCTCGAGGAGGGCTACCGGGTCGTTGGTATGACGCGGCGGTCGAGCACGGGAACTTTCGAGCGCATCGCGCACATCATCGACCAGATCGAGATCGTTCAGGGGGACCTGCACGACCAGGCGTCGATGGTGGAAGCCTTGCGCGCCGTTCGGCCGGTGGAGGTCTACAACCTCGCTGCCCAGAGCTTTGTGCCGACGAGCTGGAACCAGCCGGTCCTGACGGGCGAGGTGACCGCGCTCGGCGTGACGCGGCTGCTCGAGGCCGTCCGACAGGTGGATCCGACCATTCGGTTCTACCAGGCGTCGTCCTCGGAGATGTTCGGCAAGGTCCATGAAACCCCGCAGCACGAGGGAACTCCGTTCTACCCGCGCAGCCCGTACGGCGTCGCGAAGGTGTATGCGCACTACCTGACGGTCAACTACCGCGAGAGCTACGGGATATTCGCGGTGTCAGGTATCTGCTTTAACCACGAATCGCCGCGCCGCGGCAAGGAGTTCGTGACGCGCAAGGTGAGCGAAGGCGTCGCCCGCATCAAGCTGGGCCTGGCGTCCGAGCTCCGCATGGGCAACCTCGACGCCGACCGTGACTGGGGCTTCGCCGGCGATTTCGTGCGGGCCATGTGGCTGATGCTCCAGCAGGACGAGCCGCGCGACTACGTCATCGCCACCGGCGCGGCGCACACGGTGCGTGAGCTGTGCGATGTCGCCTTCGGTCATGCCGGGCTCGACTACCGCGACTACGTCGTATTGGACCCACAGTTCATCCGCCCAGCGGAGGTGGATCGCCTGCTCGGCGACGCGAGTCGGGCCCGAAAGGACCTCGGCTGGGAGCCCAAGGTGACCTTCGACGAGCTCATCAGGATGATGGTTGACGCCGATATCAAACGACTGGGCGGCGGCGGCGGCGGCCGCAGGGCCAGCGACGCCATGAATGGCTGACGCAGACGACCGAGACGCGCTCGGCGAGCGCTTGCGGCGCCGGATCGGACAGAGCATCGAGGCCAAGCAGGCCCTTCTGGCCAATCCCGAATCGGCAATCAAGGTCGCAGCGCTGCTCGTCGAGACCTATCGGCACGGCAAACAGATGTTCCTGTTCGGCAATGGCGGCAGCGCGGCTGACGCGCAGCACATAGCCGCCGAATTCCTCGGACGCTTCTACCTCGAGCGACCGCCGCTGGCGGCGCACGCCTTGACAGTGAACACGTCTGCGCTGACGGCCATCGCCAATGACTATTCCTTCGAACAGGTATTCGCACGCCAGCTCCAGGCGCTGGGCCGGCCGGGCGACGTCGCGATCGGCATCTCGACGAGCGGCAACGCACAGAACGTCACGGCGGGGCTT
>CAYZBZ010000480.1:0-1979 GCA_964476725.1 uncultured Vicinamibacterales bacterium | reverse complement strand
ATTCTATCGAAGTCGCCACGTCGCGAGAAGCGCGGCGGCCGTGAGCGCCAGCGACAGCCACGCCACCAGGTCGCCAATCCTGTTGTAGACCGTGCGCACGTTCAGGAATCTGAGGTCCCGGACGAGGATCGCCTGCTCGAACAGATCCGTCTTCGTCATGATGCGGCCATAGGGGTCCACGAAGCCGCTGACGCCGGTGTTCGCCGCCCTCGCGAGGTAGCGGCCCTGCTCGATGGCGCGCATCGACGCCTGGTCCCAGTGCTGATACGCCGCCGATGACCGCCCGTACCACGCGTCGTTCGTGATGGTCGTGAGCAGCTCGCTCCCGTCGCGCACGAAGCGGCGGATCAGGTTCGGGTAGATCACCTCGTAGCAGATGGCGGTGCTCGCCACGTGATCGCCGATCGGCAGCAGCACGGGGTCGCGGCCCGGCGTGAAGTCGCCGAGGCTCTCCACGATCGGCCCCACGAAAAACAGCAGGGTCTTCAAGGGCACGTATTCACCGAACGGCACGAGGTGCATCTTCCGGTAGACCGCCCCGACCGTGCCGTCCGGCTTCACGACAAACGCCGCGTTGTAGTAGCGCGACGTCACCTCATCCGCCTGCGCGGACGCCGTGGCAGGCTCGACCTGATCGCTGCCGATGAGCAGTGTCGCGTTGCCTTCCCTCGCGAGACGCCGGACCGCCGATCCCCGAACGATGTCCTCCTCGAGATAAAAGGGGGTCGACGCCTCGGGCCATATGACGAAGGTGGCCCCCTGCGCGAGCGCCTGCCGTGTCATCTCGATGTAGCGGTTCGTGATCGCGTCGCGCAGCGCCGGATTCCCTTTCTGCTCCTGCGCGATGTTCCCCTGCAGCACGGCGACCCGAACAGGCGACCCGCCCGTCAGAAGAGGCGACGCGCGCAGACGCGCCTGCCCCCACACGGCCGATGCCACGACGATGGCCGCGACGCCTCCCGCGAAGAGCCAGCGTCCACGCCCGCGATCGACGACGATGCCGGCGGCTGCAGCGGAGGTCAGAGCGAGCAGCCCGGAAAGTCCGTACACGCCGAAGAGGGACGCTACTTGAGCGACCGGCAGGATGGTGACCTGGCTGTAGCCCAGGAGCGCCCACGGGAACCCGTCCCACAGGTATTGGCGCCCCAGCTCGGTCGTCACCCAGATCGCGGGCACAGTGAGCAGCGCGTGCGTGCCGAACCGGCGGTGGAGCCGCGCGAGGATCACGGCAAATGCCGCCGGGAACAGCGCAAGGTAGGCGACGAGCAGCGCCCCAACCAGCACCGCCAGCGGCGCCGCCAACCCGCCGAACGTCGTCATCGTCTCGACGAGCCAGTACAGCGTGACCGCGAAGTACAGCGCGCCGCTCAGAAGCCCGAGGAAGAACGCGCGGCGGAAGGAGTCGGATGGCGCGCGCACGACCGCCACGACGAGCGGCGTCAGCGCAATCCAGGCGCACGCGGGATGGCCGAATTTCGGAAAGCTGAGCGCGAGCAGCGCGCCAGACAGGAGGGCTAGCGCAAAATCCAGGACTGGAACTGCTCTTCCTTCTTGATGCGAAGCGACGCCTGTTCGGCCTCGCGCCGATCGTTGTAGCGGCCGACGTGCACCTTGTAGAACGGCTGCGCGGCACCGGCCGCGGGATCGACGAGAAACGCGGGATACCCCTTCCCGCCAAGACGTTTGACGACGGAGGTCGCGACCGAGCGATCGCGGGTGGCGATCACCTGCACGACCCATGTGCCCGGCCGTCCGGCGACCGGCACGTCGTCGGGCGCCGAAGAGGGGGCCGCCGGCGGGGATGGAGCAGGCTGCGGCTGCGGCTGTGCGGCGGGCCGCGATTCCCTGCCCTGCGGCTTCAACGACTCGGCAGCCGCGCCTTTTCCCTGGAGACGATCGGGGTAGCTGAGCTGGTCCGGCGTTTCCGCCGCCGGGGTGGGGGGCTCGGCGGCCGGGGGACCTGCGTCCGCGACAGGCTG
>CAYZBZ010000479.1:0-2006 GCA_964476725.1 uncultured Vicinamibacterales bacterium | reverse complement strand
AGAACTTTTATCTGCAGGGGCAGCCGACGCTCTGGGAGGTCTACGGCATTCCCAGGGGAGGGAACGACTACTTCATCCAGATCACGACCGATCAGGTCGTCTGGGGCGGCCTCTCCGGCGCCACGCCCGCCGAGGCTGTCAGCTGGGGGAAGGTCAATCCCGGCGTGCTTGCCGACACCGTCGTCGCCTACTGCGACTCGACGATCGCCTTTCCGCTGTTCTGCGAGTACGCCGTCGGCTCCGCGAACGGCCGCCGCCCGCGCAAGGAGCTCGTGCACAAGCGCGCCGCGATGGTCGCCGAGCTGGTGCGGCAGGCGAAGGAAGCCAGGGGGTCCAAGCCGGTCGAGCAGCAGCCGGCCGAGATCGATCGGCACAGATAATGGGGAGAACTTGGGCACGTTATCCTCGGAACTGAATCCCTACGCGGCCCGGGTGGCTCACCAGCCGCGGATCTACGCGGACGCGAACATTCCGCGCGGCGTCGTCACGTTCATGCGGACCGAGCTCAGGTGGGACGTCTTGTTCGTCCTCGAGCACGACGACCTGCGGCGCGCGCGCGACATCGAGCACTACCGGCTCGCGCGGCAGCTCGCCCGGACGATCGTCACGCTCGATCGCGACTACATCGACGATCGCAACTTTCCCCCGGCCGAAGGCGCCGGGCTGATCGTCTTCTGGGCGCCGGACGAGCAGCGGCTCCGCCGGCGGCTCAGGAAGGCGGACCGCACGCTCTTTCGGGTGGAGGGGGCAGCACCGCTCCCGCTCGAGGGAAGGAAACTGCACTGGCAGCAGGACGGTGGGGCCGATGCACTCGCTGGGTCTTGATATCGCGGACCGACGCGTCACCGGCGTCGTGGTGGACGGCGATGGGGCCGTCGTGCGGCGGGCCCATCGTGCAGGCGCGGATGCCAGCCAGGATGCCGTCGCGGAGCTTGCCGCCGGCCTGACGATCGACGCGTTCGGCTATGCGACCGAAGCGGCGGCCGGCGAGATCGCCGGTCTCGCACGGACCGGTCTTCAGAACCCGAAGCGCTGCAGCCCAGGCGCGGCGGCCGTGGTCGCTGAACACTGGGTCGGCGCGGCCCGCGGCGCGACACACGCGGTGTGCCTGTTGATCGGCGAGCGCGTCCTGGCCGGCATCCTGCTCGACGGCGCCCCCTGGGCGGGCGCGCACGGGCTTGCGGGGTCCGCTGCATGGCTGGCTCTGAACCCCGTCGAACGGCAGGATTACCGCAAGTTCGGCAGCTTCGCGGCCGAGGTCAGCAACCTCGGCATCGCGCACCGGCTCGCCTGGCGTATCCAGGCGGGTGACGATTCCGACGTCCTCGAGCGTGCTGGAAACCTCGAGTCGATCACCGCGATCCACGTCTTCGACGGCGCACGCAGGGGGGACGGCGTCGCCAACTCCGTCGTGCGCGACACGGCGAGGTACATCGCCATGGCGGTCGTGAACCTCGCCGCGGCGATCGATCCGGAGGTCGTCGTGCTCGGCGGCGAAGTGGCTGCCCACGGCGACCTGCTCATCGAGCCCGTGCGCCAGGAATGCGCGCGGCGGCTGCCTCCGGGAATGGTCGAACAGTTCCGTCTCGAGATTTCTCCGCTCTCCGATGACGGGGTGGCGATTGGCGCGGCGCGGCTCGCGGCGCTGGCGCGTGCATGATCGTTCTTTCCGGCGCCGACATCGTCCTGCCCGACCGGCTGCTCAGCCCAGGCACCATCATCCTCGACGGCGATCGCATTGCCGATATCACGCCCGGCTCGCATGCAGGCAGTGATGGCGCCGTCCATTTCGATCTCGCCGAGCACTACATCGTTCCCGGCTTCATCGACGTGCATGTTCACGGGGTCGAAGGCACCGACACGCTCGACGGCGACGATGCGATCCGGACCATCGCGGGACGGCTCCCTCGATTTGGCGTCACAGCCTTCTGTCCCACGTCGATCGCCTGCGCGCCGGCCGCGCTGCGGCGTCTGCTGACGGCCGTCCGCGCGGCGCGGACGACGCC
>CAYZBZ010000478.1:0-2009 GCA_964476725.1 uncultured Vicinamibacterales bacterium | reverse complement strand
GCGCCCGCTGGCGATGGGCACGCCGAGCGTGTGGAAGTAGCGGTCGTCGATCGCCGTGAATGCGACGAACGTCGGCATCTCCCGCGACTCGCCATCGATGGTCAGACGCCCACCTGCCGTCATCCCTCCGGCGCCCACCGTCATCGCCGCGGAACGGATCGCGGGGTTCGCGTTCAGCCTTCGCGTCAAATCATCGAAGAACACCTCCGCGCGTGCCGGCGTGTAGCCGTCCGGTCCCAACGAGAACAGGGCGCTCACGATGCGGGTCGTTTCGATTCCCGGGTTGAGGCTGAGCGCCGCCCGCACGCTGCGCGCGAACAGCACCGCGCCTGCGGCGAGGACCAGCGTGACGGCGACCTGGGCCGCGACGAGCCCTGCGCGCGTGCGACGACGCGTGAAGCGCGGGGTCGCGCCGGTGCGCGAGCGCAGCGCGTCCGCGACGTTGGCGGAAAAGCCGAATGCGCCGGCAATGATCGCGATGAGCAGCGTGGCCGCCACGGCCGCTCCGGCGGCGGTAGCCAGCGCGCCCAGGTCGATGGACAGGTCGAGCGATCCGATGCCCACGCCGCCCGGAAGCTGAAACGCGCCCGCGCCGGTGAAAAGCCATTGCGCGACCGGCAGCGCCAGCGCCGCGCCGGACAGCGACAGGACAGCTCCCTCGATGGCAACGCCGCGCGCAAGGCGGGTGCGCGACGCGCCGAGCGCGAGACACATCGCGAACTCCTCCCGACGCGCTTCGGTGCGCACGAGGAGCAGCATCCCGACGGTGGAACAGCCGATCAGCAGGAGCAAGCCCACGGTCACGCCGAGCAGCCGCGCGAACTGCGTCATCCCGGCACGCGCGGCCACGGGGATCGCCGCCACGTTCAGGCTCGTGACGCCGTACTGCGCTGCGGACCGCCACGGTGGCGCGGGCGGCAGGGCCGGCAGCCGCGCCGCCGCCTGTTCCGCGGTGGAATCGGCTCTCAGCCGGCCGACGATCGTGACCCACGTCGTCGGGGAATAGCCGGTGTTCAGCTCCGCGAAGTAGTTGAACGTAGCCGGTACGATGGCCGCCGCGGCGTGCAGCGGAACATAGAGATCCGGCGGCTGCGCGAGGTTCAACCCGTGAAACGCACGTGGTGCGACGCCGACGACGGTGGCCGGTATTCCGGAGATGGTGATGACTCGGCCGATGACGCCGGGATCTGCCGCGAACATGCGCTGCCAATAGCGATTCGACAGAATCGCGACCAGCGGCGCGCCCCGGCGGTCCTCCTCGTCGAGGAATCCGCGGCCGAGCGGGATGCCGACGCCGAGGATATCGAACAGGTCGTGGCTTGCATGGTAGACGACCGCGTGAGCCGGTGGACCGCCTGCCGCCACCAGGTTGGAGCCGATCGTCAGTCCTCCGGCCGCCACACGTTCGAAGGCGCCGCTGTCGCGAACGTGCGCGTACATCGGATAGAGGTGGGAGTCGAGGAGCTGTCCCGAATCGCGTCCCGACGTCAGCCGCTTGCCGACGACGACCAGTCGATCGGCGTCGGCGATCGGCAACGGCCGCAGCAAGAGCGAGGAAATCAGCGACCATGTCGCCGCGGCGGCGCCGATCGCGCACGCGAGCGTCAGGATCGACGCGACCGAAGCGCCCGGGCGCTTCCCGATCCGGCGAAGAGCAAGCCGAACCTCATCCACGGGGTCTCCACATCTGAGTCATCGGACTTCTGAGTGTAATGAGCCGCGAGTGGTTGGAAAAGCTGCCCGACTTCGCTCTTCGAGCTTCGTCGAGGTCTTACTTCAACGGCGGCACCGTGAGCGTGACGCTGTATTTTGCGAGCGTCGTGCTGAGCGCGGTGGCTTTCGCGAGCAGCGCGTTGGCATCGGCGATCGCCTTCAGCGTCTTCGTCTTCGCCTCGTTGTAGGCTTTCGTGGTCTGCTCGGTCGGCCACATCCCGCCCATCATGCCGTTCTTGGCCTGGGCGGCCTGCGCGAGCACGCTCTCGCCGGCGCCCGCGCCGCGGCCGCCGCCA
>CAYZBZ010000477.1:0-2013 GCA_964476725.1 uncultured Vicinamibacterales bacterium | reverse complement strand
CGGCGGCAACGGCCACCGCTCGCATGGCGGGCCCCGCTTCGCCGGCCCGCGCCCTTCGGGTCCCGGACGCGGCGGCCCAGCGGCAGGATTCCGATCCGGACAGCCGCGCCAGGGTGGTCCGAAGAAGCGGTCGCGGTAGATCGCAGGACCTCTCGCGCGTACGCGCGTCCCCTTTCACCACAGCGTCCGGCGTGTTTCGTGATTAAATCGTCAGGCATGTCGACTGATCTCAAGGGCAAGACCGGCCTGATCGTGGGCGTGGCGAACAAGCGCTCGATCTCCTGGGCGATCGCGCAAGCCGCATCCGCCGCCGGCGCCCGCCTCGCCGTCACGTATCAGGGCGAGCGCCTCGAAGCGAACGTCCGCGATCTCTCCGCCGGGCTCGCCAACCCTCTCATCCTTCCCTGCGACGTCACCGACGACGCGCAGATCGCGCACGTCTTTGCGGAAATCGAACGCGAGTTCGGCGGTCTCGATTTCGTCGTCCACGGCGCGGCGTTCGCTCGACGGGAAGATCTCGAGGCGCCGTTCTCGCAGACATCGCGGGACGGGTTCCGGCTCGCGCTCGACGTCAGCACGTACTCGCTGATCGCGCTCGCCCGCGGCGCCGCCCCTCTGATGGCACGGCGCGGCGGCGGCAGCATTGTCACGCTCACATACCTTGGCAGCGACCGCGTCTTCTCCACCTACAAGGTGATGGGGGTTGCGAAGGCCGCCCTCGAAGCGAGCGTCAAGTATCTCGCGGCCGATTTGGGGCCGCAGGGGATTCGTGTCAACGCCATCTCGGCGGGCCCCATCAAGACGCTGGCGGCGGCCGGCATTCCGGGTTTCAGCGCGATCCTGCAGCATTACCGCGACCGGGCGCCTCTTCGACGCAATGTCGATGCGGCTGAAGTTGCGGATGCCGCGCTGTTTCTCCTTGGTCCCGCCAGCCGCGCCGTCACCGCGGAGATCCTGATGGTCGACGGCGGGTTCAGCGCGACCGGGATGTGAAGACGCCGCTATGACTCGGAGGCTTGTGGCGATGAAGAACGTGCAGTCGGCCTTGCTTGCGATCGTCCTGATCGCACCATTCCTTCTTTCCGCCTGCGGCAAGACGATCGGCGCGACGATCGACGACGCGACGATCACGACGCGCGTCAAGACCGCGTTCATCAACGATCCCGTCGTCGGCGCGGCGCGGATTGACGTGCACACCTTCAAGGGAGTCGTCACGCTCTCCGGCCGTGTGAAGAGCCAGGAGGAAGAAGCAAAAGCCGTCAGTCTCGCGCGGAGCATCAAAGGGGTCGCGGACGTGAAGTCGACGCTGCAGATACAGGGATTAATCCCTAATCCCTAATCGGTTTGTAGCGACCCCGTTTCTTCCAGTCGCAACCGCGAAGATACTTGATAAATCCGCCGAGCATCTTTCCCAGCTCCTCCCCCATCGCGGCGCGGGTGCGCAGCTCTTCGGTCGTCAGGTGTCGCTTCAGATGCGCCTGTTCGAGCCGTCCGAGGACCTCCGCGAGCGATACCTTCGAATAATTCAAGTAGTTCGCGAATGCCTTGTCGGTCGATTGCTCAAACCCCTCGCACATGTATTTTCTTTGCCATGGATCCGGCAAAGGGCACGGTGCGTGCCACGATTAATCTTAGGTCGCCTGGCGGCTGTTCAACTCGCGACGATGTGATGGCACAAATCTGCCTCGCGTGCGAGGCGCGCGCCGCGCAGAAACTCTCACCTGGACGCACGGGAATCTCCGATTCAGGCCGATGTCGTCGTGTCTTTCGTTGGCATGCCGCCCGCCTTACGGCACCTGGTGGTCCGGCCCTCCACGAGCTACGAACCGCGGTGTCCCGCCGCGTGTGCTCCATCAGATCGTGCAGGATCATTTCGAGACATTCCTCGCGCAGGCCGGCATCCGTTACCAGCTGGCGTGGGACCACGAGGTGTGCCGCGCGGTCGCCGCTGTGTTCCTCCGCGCGGTGCTCGGCGCCCTGCGCGCCCGCGCGCGCGACGGCGGCGTGGGGGAT
>CAYZBZ010000476.1:0-2014 GCA_964476725.1 uncultured Vicinamibacterales bacterium | reverse complement strand
AGCGCGACCAGCGCCGTGGGTGGCTGGCTTCGACCGTCCCGAATGCGCATCGCCCCCCGGACGATGTCGACGCGGTCCGCGAGCGAGGGCGGCCGCTCCGAGACCAGGGCGAGGAACTCCTCTCCGTAACGCTCACGCCACGATCGCGGGTAGATACGAACCAGCCGGCTCACGTTGTCCTCCCTCCAAGTCGTGCCAGGCCGATCCGGGCGAACGTGCTCAGGTGCTCGAGCTGCCCCTCCAGCGTCGTCGCGCCCAGGGCCGTCAGCCGATATGGTCGACGGCGATCCTCCGGCTCGAGCGCCTCGATCAGACCTCTGCGCTCGAGTCGGGCGAGCGCGCCGTATAGGGTCCCCGGCCCCATCGCGCTCCCGGAGATCGTCTCTACGTCGGTCATGATCGCGTAGCCGTGTTTCGGCCCGTCCGACAGCGAGACGAGGATGTACAGAGCCGGCTCGGCAAATCGGCCCAGATCATGAGTTGACTGGCTCATGGCCGATGACCCCAGATTTGAATGCTGGTGGCGACGAATGGGCTCTTCACGCGTGGGCCTCACCCTGTATCGCTGCGACCGACCCGGCGGCGGCCAGTCCGAGCTGGGTCAGACGATACGCTCGCCGGTCGCCATCATTCGTGGTCGGCTCGATGAGGGTCAGGCGCTCCAGACGGGCGATTGTTGCGAAGAGCGTGCCGTGCCCGATCGGACCATCCAGCGAGCGGACGCACGACACCGTGACGGGCGGCGCTATACCGTTAGGTGGTATATCACTGCGCGTAATATGGCTCTGCGAACAGCTCATGTCAAGAGAAGGTGGACCAACTCTTGCTACCCGTGCCCTACCGGTGGTAGCATCGCAGTATGAAGGTCAGTGTTAGCCTACCGGGCGAAGACGTCCAATTCCTCGACGAATACGCCAAGGAGCAGGGGCTCGAATCTCGATCGGCCGCGCTCCATCGAGCGGTTCGGCTGCTGCGCACGGCAGAATTAGGCGGGACGTACGAGGCAGCGTGGGAGGAATGGGCCGCTCAGGACGATGGCGCCCTCTGGGAATCGACGACTGGCGACGGGCTCAAGTCGTGATGCGGCGCGGGGACATCCACTCCGTCGATCTTGATCCCGCCCGTGGGTCCGAGGCAAACAAGCGCCGGCCCGCACTGATCGTCAGCAACGACGCGGCCAACGCGACAGCGGGGCGATTAGGTCGCGGCGTCATCACGGTGGTTCCCGTGACATCGAACATCGAACGCGTCTATCCGTTCCAGGTTCTGCTTCCAGCCGCGGAGACAGGGCTCGATCGCGACTCCAAGGCGCAGGCTGAACAGATACGCTCGATCGCCGTCGAGCGTGTGGGTGACCGGCTGGGCGTCGTCCCAAACGCGATCATGCTCGACATCGATGAGGCCCTGCGCCTTCATCTAGGCCTTTAACCCGACCGATTTGTGAGACGATTCGGGTGCTGCGCCAGCGGTACGGCCTTGATGGCTCACCGTCTTGCGTGGACCATCGGGCGCCGGTTTCGCGATCGACCTGGCGTCGAACCCCATCGGGCGCACGGTCCTTGCACCTGTGCGTCTGACTACTCAAGCGCCCGCCTTCTTAGCCGACCGAGGGCACTGAGGCCGGACGATCCCGACCGCCATTTTCCCTGCCGGCGCCGGCCCTGCGAACGGCTCTTCGAGGCCGTAAGAAGTCAGTGGTCGGTGTCCGCACTGGCCCGTTGAGCCACCCGGTGTAGGGTCGACGTCGGACCGCCCTGGCGTTCGAGGGAATGCGGTCGCCGGCGCTCCCGTGCTGCTCTACCGCTGAGCTATGTCGGCCGGAGCGGATGCATTGACCACGGGCTCGGGCCGGGGGATGATCGATCCTTCCCACTGGTCGCGGCGGCGTGGCGTTCGCACTGAGGAGGACTCGATGACCACAGAGGCAGCCCCGCCCGGGGCGACCGAGAAGACCCCGGATGCCTGCCGGCGGCGATGACCGAACGACCGACGGCGGCGACCGGAACCGTGATGC
>CAYZBZ010000475.1:0-2031 GCA_964476725.1 uncultured Vicinamibacterales bacterium | reverse complement strand
GCGCCAGGACGAGATCGGCACGCCGTGGTGCATCACGGTCGACGTCGACTCGCTCGACGACAACGCGGTGACAGTGCGTGATCGCGACTCGATGACCCAGGAGCGGGTGCCGGTCGAGGGCGTGAAGCGCCTCATCCTGGACCGCCTGGCGGCCTCGCTGCCTACATGAACCTGCTTGGTTGCACGTCGTGACTAGTCGCATTCCCGAGGGGACTGCCGCCCCGAACTCCGACATGCGCCCGGACGCTCTGGACGAGGAGAGATTGAGGGCGGGGGCGCGCGAGCTCCTGCAGCGTTTCATCACCCTGCGCTGGGTGCCGCTCACCGCTGCCCTTCTCTCGCTGCCGCTCTCCGCAGCGGCGATCTTCCTGTCGCTCCAGCAGCCCGAGTTGGTGCTGATCCTGCCCGACCAGATCAGGGTGGCACAGGGCCGCGAGTCAGGATCTGCGTATGTCTACCTCCAGCCGGCGTTCGTGAGCACCGGCCGCAACGATCGGATCGAGGTCATTCGCGACATGGTGCTGGAGGTCGCGCCGCCGTCCGGCGACCTGGCCTTATTCGAGTGGGATCAGCAACTGCGCCTCGTCAGTGACCCTCAGACGGGCGGCCTTCGGTATGAATACGTTGCCGATGCCGTGCCACTGTTAGTCAGCCCACGTGACGCAGCGGCGCCGTTGTCGTTGTTCGACGCGCCAGATGGCTGGTTCTTCCAGCCCGGTGAGTACACGTTCACGCTGGTAGCAGACAGGGTCGTGACCGGCCAACCTCTTTCCGATCAGTTCAGGCTGACGATCAGCGCCGAGAACGTCTCCTTCCTGGATGGGCCCGGCGCGGAGCAGTTCCTCACCTTCCCCATCGACTAGGCGGACGTCGCCGCCGCGGCCCGGTTGCGGCTCAGTGGGTCAGAGTGAGCGTCAAGTCGGCGTGGTCATCGGCCGGGAAGTCGATCCGCATTACGCCGCCAACGTCCGCGAATTCGCCGTTTCCGCCGACGATCGAGTAACGATCCGGGTCGTGGTTGACGGGGGTCATGCCATCGAAGGTGATCTGACCACGGCCGTTCAGACGGACGACGCCACGGCATAGGTCGGCAAAGCCGAGCATGCATGTCACGTCGATGGTCCCGAGCCAGTTGTTGTTATTCGGGTTTCGGACCATGTCACGGAAGACCACGTAGTCGCCAACGCTCTCGCCGCCTGGGCCTACATCGACCACAGCCACCCTCTCGCCATATGGCTCGACAAGGTTGATCGTCTGCCAAACCTGACGGGCGGCGATCTTCGTGTCAACGGCTGCCTCAGCCCGCGCGCCCGGGGCCGGTGCCTGCGCGCCCGCCTTATGGTTCCAGCGCGTGGCGGCGGGCGACTTCGCGCCCAAGGTGCTCATAGTGATCGAAAGAACCGCCGCGATGACAAGGACGGTTATTGCGCCCGCGCCGAATGCCTTTCGCCACCCACGGAACTTGCTCAACGCCGACCCTCCCGAACTCATCGCGGTGCGCAGACCAAGATGTCGCGCAGGCCACGCCACGACGATCGTAGGGCCACGGCTGCGCCCCGAAAAGGTACGTGACTGACTATTCGCAGGAAGGGGCGCGATGGGCCTCAGACAGTGGCGCCGCGCGGCTCCTTGCCCTTTGGCCAGTAGAGCTCTTTCTTGATCTGCTCCTCCGGGAAGCCGCGCTCCAGGAGCAGCGCGTCGAGCGCCGCGTACCGAAAGACTGGCGTCGGCCGCAGGTGCGGACTGATGTGCCGTCGCGCATCCAACACGTCGGCCAGCGTGGGAACGGGCCAGTCCACAAGCAGCTTTCGGGCTCCCCGTCAGTGCAGGATCTGTGAAAGGAACTGCTTCGTACGGTCCTCTTGCGGTGCCGTGAAGATCTGCGACGGCGGGCCTTGCTCGACGATCAGGCCCTCGTCGAAGAACACCATGCGGTCGGCGACCGCGCGCGCGAAGCCCATCTCGTGCGTGACCACGAGCATCGTCATGCCCGACACCGCGAGCTCGCGCATGACGTCGAGGACCTCGCTG
>CAYZBZ010000474.1:0-2076 GCA_964476725.1 uncultured Vicinamibacterales bacterium | reverse complement strand
GTCGTGGCGCAGAGCGGCATGGCGCCGCGCGCGATCGGGGCGATCGGCCTGTCGGGACAGATGCACGGCGCAGTGCTCCTTGACGCCGGCGGCAGCGTGCTGCGGCCGGCGCTCATCTGGTGCGACCAGCGGACCGAGGCGGAGTGCCGGTGGCTCGACGAGCACGTCGGCCGGTCTCGACTCCTCGCACTGACGTCCAACCCCGCGCTGACGAACTTCACGCTGACGAAGCTGCTCTGGGTCCGGACGCACGAGCCGGAGATCTGGAGCCGCGTGCGGCACGTGCTGCTGCCGAAGGACTACGTCCGATACCGCCTGAGCGGCGAGTACGCAATCGACGTGGCGGACGCTTCCGGAACGCTCATGCTCGATGTCGTCGGCCGCCGGTGGTCCCAGGAGATGATGGACGCCGTCGGGATCGATGCCCGCCTGCTGCCCGCGGTGTTCGAGTCGCCGGAGATCTGCGCACGGTTGTCCGACGCCGGGGCCGCCGCAACGGGCCTGCCGGCCGGCACGCCGATCGTCGCCGGCGCCGGCGATCAGGCGGCCGGTGCCGTCGGCATGGGCATTACGCACCCGGGCACCGTCAGCGCGACCATCGGCACGTCGGGCGTGGTGTTCGCCGCGACCGATCGCCCGTTTCTCGATCCGGGCGGCCGGCTGCACACGTTCTGTCATGCGATTCCCGGCCGCTGGCACGTGATGGGGGTCACGCAGGCGGCGGGGCTGTCCCTGCGATGGCTGCGCGATCGGCTCGGGCTGAGCGCCGACGGGGACCGCGCGTACGAAAGGCTGATTGCCGAAGCGGCCGACGTCGCACCCGGATCCGACGGCGTGCTGTGGGCGCCCTATCTCATGGGCGAGCGGACGCCCCATCTCGATCCGAACGTGCGCGGCGCGCTCATGGGGCTTGCCGCCAGCCACACCCGCGGCCACATCGTCCGCGCCGTCCTCGAAGGGGTCGCGTTCAGCCTGCGCGACTCGTTCACGATCTTTTCGGAGCTCGCGCTGCCGGTCGAGAAGGTGCGCCTCGGGGGCGGGGGCGCGCGGTCTCCGCTGTGGCGCCAGATTCAGGCGGACGTCTACGGTCAGGCGGTGGAAACCGTCGTGACGGAGGAAGGCGCGGGGTACGGCGCCGCGCTGCTGGCGGGCGTGGGTGCCGGCGTCTGGCAGTCGGTCGACGAGGCGTGCGACGCGGTCGTCAGTGGGGCGCAGGTCACGCAACCCAATCCGCAAGCCGCGCGAGTCATGACCGAACGCTACGCCGAGTACCGGCGCGTCTACCCGGCGCTCCGGGACGTGTACGGCGAAGTCGCGGAGACGGCCGGAGCTCAACGGTTGAAGGGCTCGCCGCTCCTCCGTTCCTCCGAGTGAGCCAAGGGGGCGAGGAGGCCATCAGAACTTCGTGAACGTCACGCGCGTTTCCGCGCTTTCTTTGTAGCCGTACCGGATCGCCTTGGCGCGCAGCGTCATCGGAGCATCAACCAGGATCGGTCCCATGTAGAGCCGCCACTTCGGCGTCGGTCCCTCCTCGGTGGTGTACCCGATGGAGGCGCCCTGGGTCGGTACGTAGATGACGACCTCGGTCGGCCCCTCGATCTTCATCGTCGCCTGCCTCGCCGGAGCATCAGTCGTCCGTCGCGGGACGATGTAGGGTTGAACGGTTTCTGGCTGCACGCCGCCAGGCCACATCCGCTGAATCATCTCGGGCTCGTTCACCAGACCCTGATCGCCGACGCGCGCCATCCAGTCCGTCACGGCGTTGCGCATCCGCGCGAGCGTTGCGCGACGGGTTGGCTCCGTGGACAGATTGCGGATCTGGTGAGGATCAGCCTTCGTCTCGTACAGCTCCTCCGCTGGACGCTCGGTTCGCATCCAGAGCGCTGCCGGACCAGTCAGCTTCCTTTCGGCCTGCAGCCTGAGCCACTCCTGCATGATGGCGCTCTGGTTCCGATAGATGACGTGGCCCGCGTACGGAAGCTCCGGCGAGAAGTTTCGGATGTACAGGAATCGCGCGTCGCGCGCGGAGCGCATCATGTCGTATTCGATGTCCATCCGGTCGCGCGCCGCGAACAC
>CAYZBZ010000473.1:0-2099 GCA_964476725.1 uncultured Vicinamibacterales bacterium | reverse complement strand
TCGAATTCGCTGTAGTGCGTGCCAAAGGTGTCGGCGCCGTTCTTCGAGCGACCCACCCACTGGACCACGGATTGCACGCCCTCGATCGAGCCGACGGCTTCCGACACCTTCTTGCCGATGCGCAGTGACTCCGCCTCGGAAGTGCCGGGCACCGCCGACATGTGCATGATGTAGTGACCTTCGCGCAGCGCCGGGATGAACTCCCCGGAAAACAGCGGCAGCATGCCGATGCCGGCGACGATGACCACCCCGGTCGCAGCCACGACCCTTCCCGGGAAACGCTCGATGCGCCGCAAGGTGCCTAGATAACGGGGTTTGAGCCAGCGCACGAACGGCGGATCGTCGGCCTTCAGTTCCGCACGCGCCAGAAGCAGATAGCACAGCGCGGGGGTCAGGGTAACGGCGACGACCAGCGACGCCATGATGGCGAAGATGTATGCGATGCCGAGCGGGGCGAACAACTTGCCGGCTACGCCGCCCAGCGTAAGCAAAGGCACGAACACGAGGGCGACGATGAAAGTCGCGTAGACCACCGAGCTGCGCACTTCCAGCGACGCGCCCAGCACCACTTCTTCCACGGGCAGGGGCCGGGTCGCGCTGCGATTGAGCCGCAGGCGCCTGAAGATGTTCTCGGTGTCAATGATCGCGTCGTCCACGACCTCCCCCAGCGCAATGGCGAGGCCACCCATCACCATGATGTTCAGGCTCACGCCGAAGTAGTCGAGCACCAGCACGGCGGAAAGCAGCGACAGCGGAATCGCCGTTGCGCAGATCAGCGCGGTACGGCTGTTAAACAGGAACAGGAACAGCACGACGACCACCAGCGCCGAGCCGATCAGGATGTCGCGCTGGACATTGCGCACCGCGGTCTCGATAAAGTTGGCCGGCCGGAACAGGTTTGGATGCAAACGCACCTGCTCGGCATCCAGCAGCGGTATCAGTTCCGCCAGCGCCGCTTCCAGGTCCTGGGTGACCGCATGGGTGTTGGCGCCGAGCTGGCCCTGGATCATCAGGAACACGCCGGGCGTGCCGTTGATCGCGGCGGCGCCGATCGAGGGTGCCGCACCTTCGACCACGCGTGCGACGTCGCCGATGCGCACGGCGCGGCCTTCGCGGTAGGCGAGCAGTTCGCGCGCAACGTCGGCCGTCGAATGCGGCTGGGCGTCGGTCTGCACCAGGATGTGCTGATTGGGCGTCTTCACGAAGCCGGTGCCGGCCACGCCGGTCGCTTTTCTGGCGGCGGCGACCACATCCTCAAGCGCGAGGCCGTAGCGGCGCAGCTTTTCCGCGTCGGCCTGGATCTGCCATTGGCGCACGTCGCCGCCAAACACGTTCACTTCGGCGACGCCATTCACGGCCAGCAGGTGCGGGCGGACAGTCCAGTCCACCAGGGTGCGTAACTCCATCAGGCTGCGCTTTTCCGAGGTCACGCCGACCCCAAGCACTGTGCTGGCGGAGGATGTCAGCGGCGTGATCGTCGGCACGATGCCCCGGGGCAGCTGGTTGGCAAGCGCCGCGAGGCGTTCTGCGGTGACCTGGCGATTGCGATAGACATCCGATCCGTCGGAAAAGAAAACATGCACGACCGACAGTCCGGGAATGGATTGCGAGCGCAGGCTTTGCAGCCCCGGCAAACCGGCGAGTGCATTCTCGATGGGCTGCGAGACCTGGGTTTCGACGAGATCCGCCGACAGCCCCGGCGCCTCCGTCTGGATTACCACCTGGGCGGGCGAGAACTCCGGGAACACATCGAGATGCGCTCGCGACAGCGTGAACAGGCCGTAAGCGACGATGGTCACCGCCAGCGCGACGATCACGCCGGGGAATCGAATGGACTGACGGACGATGAAGGAGATCACCTCACCCCCCGCCCTCTCCAGCAAGCTGGAGAGGGAGCCTGATGCGACTATGGTTACGCAACCTACATTCCCCACTCCCTCTCCGCCCTCTCGGGGGGAGAGGGCATCGTGGACTCGGCGTTGGCGGAGCCATCTGGGGCCGGAAACGATGCCGAGGCGCGCTGCCCGCAAACGGGTGATTTCATCACTAACGTGTCCGCGCGCCGGGGTGAGGTGGGTGGGTCAGTCTTCATTCTCGTT
>CAYZBZ010000472.1:0-2110 GCA_964476725.1 uncultured Vicinamibacterales bacterium | reverse complement strand
CCTTGACGCGCTCCATATCAAGGTCTACATTTGGATCGACGCAACCTGGTATGGAACCTGACCTTTACTTTATCAGCATGGCCGCGCGTTTGCTGGAGATGCACCCGCAAACGTTGCGGAAATACGAGCGTCTCGGGCTGGTACGTCCTGCGCGCACGCTTGGCAGCATGCGGGTGTATTCACGGGATGAGCTGGAGCGCCTCCGCCTGATCAAGCACCTGGTCGGCGACGCCGGCATCAACCTCGCGGGCGTGCAGCGCCTCCTCGAGATTGCCGAGGCTGTGCAGCGCATCCGGCCGCTGATGACCCAGGATCCGGGCCGGCCGGACGCACGGCGGCGACTCGCGCAGGAGATCAGGCGCATCAGCGAGATGGTCGGACTGTAGGCACACGCGACGGAACGACGGCTCACGACTTCATGGAATTCAAGGATTACTATCAGACTCTCGGCGTCGCGAAATCCGCCTCGGACAAGGAGCTGAAGCAGGCGTACAGGAAGCTCGCCCGCAAGCATCATCCGGACGTCAACCCGGGCGACAAGTCCGCGGAGTCGCGGTTCAAGGAAATCAACGAGGCGTACGAAGTGCTTGGAGATCCCGAGAAGCGGCGCAAGTACGACGAGCTCGGCGCAAACTGGCGGCAGTACGAACAAGCACAGCAGCAGGGTCAGGGTTTCCCGGGCGGGTCGCCGTTCGGCGCGGGCGGCGGCGCCTGGAACATCAACACGGGCGGTCCCGGCGGATACCGCACCATGAGCGAAGAGGAAATGCACGACCTCTTCGGGAACGAGGATCCGTTCTCGGATTTCTTCCGCACCTTCTTCGGCGGCGGCGGTGGGGGCGGACGTGAAGGCGGTCGCGCGCGCCAGGGACGCGCGCCGCGCACCCAGAAGGGGCGCGACATCGAGCACGAGGTCGAGCTGACGCTGGAAGAGGCGTACCACGGCGCGACACGCCGGATTTCGATCAAGCAGGGCGGCCACGCGCGCAGCGCGGACGTCAGGATCCCGGTCGGCGTGAAAGACGGGTCACGCGTGCGCGCGGCCGGCGAAGGGGAATCGGGAGGCAACGGCGGCGCGGCCGGCGACCTCTACCTGCGCGTGCGGTTGAAGCCCCACCCGGTCTTCGAGCGCAAAGGCAACGACCTTCACGCCAAGGTCGCGGTGCCCGTGACGACAGCCGTGCTCGGCGGCGAAGCCCAGGTGCCGACGATCACCGGCTCGGTCCGCCTGAAGATCCCGGAGACGACGCAGAACGGACAGGTGTTCCGGCTGAAAGGCCACGGGATGCCGGCGGTGGGTAAGCCCGACGACCGTGGCGACCTGTACGCGACGGTCGAGATCCAGCTCCCCCGCTCGCTGAACAAAGAGCAACGCCCGCACTACGAGGCGCTGGCCAAGCTGGAAGGTAGGCAGCCCTGAAGGGCTGCGCTACGGGAAGCGTAGCGCAGGGCTTCAGCCCTGCCGGAAGCCGATTATGAACATCAACAAGTACACCGAGAAGGCGCAGGAGGCGATCCTGGGGGCGCAGCAGCTCGCCGATCGCGAAGGGCATCCCGAGATCCTGCCGGAGCATCTGCTGCTCACCCTGCTCGAGCAGCGCGAAGGCATCGCGCCGGAGATCGTGCGGAAGATGAACGCGGACCCGTCCGCCCTCGCGACGGCCACGCGCGCCGAGCTCGATCGGCTGCCTCGCGCGCACGGAGGGGCTCAGCCCGGGCTGTCGTCGCGGCTGCGTCAGGTCACGAACGCCGCGGAGGTGGAAACCGAGCGGCTGAAGGACGAATACGTCAGCACCGAGCATCTGTTCGTCGCGATCGCGGCCGAAGGGGGAAAAGCTCCCTCGGTGAAGCTGCTGCAGCAGCGCGGGATCACCAGGGACACGATCCTCCAGGCGATGACCGCTGTGCGTGGTTCGCAGCGCGTGACGAGTCAGAACCCGGAGAGCACGTACCAGTCTCTCGAGCGCTACGGCCGTGATCTCACCGAGCTCGCGCGCAAGGGGAAGCTCGATCCCGTCATCGGCCGTGACGACGAGATCCGCCGCGTCATCCAGGTGCTGTCGCGCCGCACGAAGAACAACCCTGTCCTCATCGGCGAGCCCGGCGTCGG
>CAYZBZ010000471.1:0-2117 GCA_964476725.1 uncultured Vicinamibacterales bacterium | reverse complement strand
AGCTCGCCGTCCCTGATGCTCTTGTCGATCCGCGTGAGGTCCTGGTACACGATGCGGCCGGCCCCCATGTTCATGTGGCCGACCTCGGAGTTGCCCATCTGCCCGGCCGGCAGACCGACCGCCTCGCCGGATGCGATGAGTTGCGCGTGTGGATACCTCGCCAGCAGCGCGTTGTAGACGGGGGTTCGCGCCATCGCGATCGCGTTGTGTGCCTTGTCCGCGCGTATGCCCCAGCCGTCGAGCACGATGAGAACCAGGGGACGGGTCGTCAACGAATGGCCCATCCTCTGTCAGCGAAGCTGGCGCACCGCGGCCTTGCCGGCGTAGCGTCCCGCGGTTCCGAGCTCCTCTTCGATCCGCAGGAGCTGGTTGTACTTGGCAGTCCGGTCCGTACGGCTGGCGGACCCGGTCTTGATCTGACCCGCATTGGTCGCCACCGCGAGGTCCGCGATCGTGGTGTCTTCCGTTTCCCCCGAGCGGTGAGAGATCACGCTCGTGTAGCCGGCCTCGCGCGCCATCGCGACGGCGTCGAGCGTTTCGCTGACGGTCCCGATCTGGTTCAGCTTGACGAGCAGGGCGTTCCCCACCCGTTCGGCGATGCCGCGGGCCAGGATCTCCGGGTTCGTGACGAACACGTCGTCGCCGACGAGCTGCACGCGGTCCCCGAGCGCCCGCGTGAGCGTCTTCCAGCCGTCCCAGTCACCTTCCGCCAGGCCATCCTCGATCGAGATGATGGGGTACTGCCGCACCCAGTCTTCGTAGAGCGCGACCATCTCGTCGGCGGTTCGCGTCTTGTCCCCGGACTTCTTGAACTCGTAGTGCCTGCCGCTGTCGTTCCACAGCTCGCTGGCGGCGACGTCGAGCGCAAGGTAGACGCCGTCGCCCGGCTTGTAGCCGGCCTGGACGACCGCTTCGAGGACCACGTCCACGGCCTCCCGGTTCGACGAGAGGCTGGGGGCGAAGCCCCCCTCGTCCCCCACACCCGTCGAATGCCCCTTCTTCTTCAGGATCCCGCGGAGCGTGTGGAAGATTTCGGCCCCGGTGCGCACCGCTTCGGCGAATGATCCGGCGCCGACCGGCATCACCATGAACTCCTGGAAGTCGACGCTGCTGTCGGCGTGCGCGCCGCCGTTGAGGATGTTCATCATCGGCACGGGCAGCAGGGTGCCGCCGGCCCCCGGCGCGGCGCCGTAAACGCCCGCAAGATGCTCGTAGAGGGGCACACGCGCGGCGCTGGCATTGGCGCGCGCCAGCGCCATCGAGACGCCGAGCAGCGCGTTCGCGCCGAGCCGTCCCTTGTTCGGCGTGCCGTCCAGGGCGATCATGAACGCGTCGCTGGCGCGCTGGTCCGCGTCGCGGCCCGACAGCGCCTTCGCAATCTCGCCGTTCACGTTCGAGACCGCCTTGGAGACCCCCTTGCCGAGGTATCGCTTCTTGTCACCGTCGCGCAGCTCCAGCGCTTCGCGCTGTCCCGTGGACGCGCCCGATGGCACCGCCGCGCGCCCGAACGCGCCGCCGTCGAGCGTCACATCAACTTCCACCGTCGGATTTCCGCGCGAATCCAGAATCTCGCGCCCCTTCACTGACTGAATCTTCACGGTCACCTCAGTACCCGGCAGCCCTAAAGGGCTGCGCTACAGAACCTGTGGAACCCGGAACTTCGTGGAACCTACTTTTCAGATCCCCGTCGATCGAACTCCGCTTCGTTCTGGAGCGCCTCTTCGCTGATCTCCCCGATGTAGGGCTCGTCGTCGGTCGTGACGACGACGATGCCGCTTTCGCTCACGGTGTGGCGGCGGCGATCCTCGTCCGCGTTGTAGCCGATGAGCGCCCCCCGCGGGACGAAGACGTCGCGGTCGACGATGGCGCGGCGGATCCGCGCGTGGCGTCCCACACGAACGCCCGGCATGAGGATGCTCTGATCGATGTCGCAGAAGCTGTGCACGCGGACGTTGGGGCAGAGCACGCTGCCGGCGACCCGGCTGCCCGAGATGATGCACCCCGCCGAGATCACCGAGTCGAGCGCCTGGCCGCAGCGATTCGCATCGGCGAAGACGAACTTGGCCGGCGGCGCCTGCACCTGATAGGTGCGCAAGGGCCACTCCGGATCGTAGAGG
>CAYZBZ010000470.1:0-2141 GCA_964476725.1 uncultured Vicinamibacterales bacterium | reverse complement strand
TCCCTACCAGCGTCTTCCGCTTTGTAGATCAGCATCGCCACCAACGTCGCCCACCCGGCATCGAGGATCGAACGGTTCAGGCCGGTCTTGGCCGCCGCACCGTTGGGCGCGAAGCCGCCACAGCCGTCGGGACGGGCCTTGGGCCGTCGGGTCAGGTTGGTGATGCGGAGATCCTCGACCACGATCAGGTCGTGGTCATTCACCACCGACCGCGACAGCTGGTGGAGCCCGTCGCGGCGTTGGTCGCGGATCTTGCGATGGATGGCGCCCACCCGCTCGGCCGCCTTGGCGCGCCGACTTGATCCCTGCTGGCGACCGGCTACGCGACGTTGTGCTCGCGCCAGGCGATCCAGGGAATGCCGCAGGTGACGAGGGTTCTCGATCACGCGGCCGTCGGACAGCGTCGCAAGTACGTGCACGCCCACATCGATGCCCACCGCCGCTCCGGTGGCCGGCAACGGCTGGGCGGGGACATCGGCGCAGAACAGCGTCACCACCCAGCGTCGGCCGCGGCGGGCGACGGTGATGGTCTTGGGCGTGCCCCGTAGCGGGCGGTGCAGGCGGAGCTTCACGTGACCGACCCCCATGAGGCACAGGCGCCCGACCGCCTCGTTCAGCGCCCAACCGCTGCGGTCGGGCCATTCCACGGAGTCGAAGCGCCGCCAGGAGCGGAACCGGGGGAACCCTGGAGTCTCTCCAGCCTTGACCCGGCGGAAGAAGCCTTGGAAGGCACGGTCCAGACGCAGCAGGGTGCCGCGGGCGACCGTGACCCCGAAGGCCATCAGCGCCGGTTCCTGGTCGGCCAAGCCCGTCAGTGTCCGGTACTGCTCGAAGCGGGTCACCGACCTGTGCTCCAACCGCCACGCACCTCGGCGCGCTTCGAGCGCGGCGTTGTAGAGACGGCACTGCTCCGACAACAACACCTCCAGCGACCGGCGTTGCTTCACGGTCGGGTGAAGCACATATTGGAAGGCCCGACACCGACTCGACACGTCTTCGACGATACGCAGGGGGTCTGACAATCAGCGGCTCCGACGGCGCAACTAATCCGGTCGTGAGCCCTAACGGACCAGGTCGAAGAAGGTGCGGACTTCGTTGACGTAGCAGTCAGGCTGCTCGAAGGCGGCGAAGTGGCCGCCCTTGTCGAGCTCCTTCCAGTAGCGGATGTCCTTGAACCGGCGCTCGGCCCAGCGGCGAGACGGACGGAAGATCTCGTGCGGAAAGATCGACGCTCCCATGGGTGCCTCGACCGAGCCGCGGTTGCCGCGCGTGAAGCTCTCCCAGTAGAGCCGGGCGGAGGACGCGCCCGATCCCGTCAGCCAGTACAGCATCACGTTGTCGAGCAACTCGTCCCGCGTGAGCACGTTCTCGGGGTGACCGTCGCAGTCGGTCCACGCCCAGAACTTCTCGACGATCCACGCGCACTGCGCGGCAGGTGAGTCGACGAGGCCGTATCCCACCGTCTGCGGACGCGTCGATTGCTGCTTCGAGTAACCGGTTCCCCAGTCCTGGTGCTCCTGCATGGCGGCCAGCGCGGCCTGCTCCCGTTCGGTGAGGTCGCTCATCGTGTCGCGGTCGGGTCCAACCGTCGGCATGTTGAGGTGGATGCCGGCGACGTGATCGAGGTCCTGTTGGCCGATCGAGGTGGTGACCGCCGCGCCCCAGTCACCGCCTTGTGCGCCGTAGCGGTCGTAGCCGAGCCGCGCCATCAACGTCGCCCACGCCGCACCGATGCGGTCGACGCCCCAGCCGGTCGCCGTGGGCTTCCCACTGAAGCCGTAGCCGGGCAGCGACGGACAGACCACGTGGAAGTCCTCGGTCAGCGGCTCGATGACCTTCAGGAACTCCACCACTGAGCCGGGCCAGCCGTGGGTGATGAGCAGCGGGAGCGCGTAATCCTTCCCCGATCGCACGTGCAGGAAGTGGATGTCGAGCCCGTCGATCTCGGTCTTGAACTGAGGGAACGAGTTGAGTTGCGCCTCGGCGCGGCGCCAGTCGTAGTCCTCGGCCCAGTAGCGACAGAGGTCCTGCACGTACGCGAGCGGGATCCCTTGGGACCAGTCCTCGACCGTCTCGCGCTCCGGCCAGCGGGTGTTGCGCAACCGCGTGCGCAGGTCGTCGAGCTCCGACTCCTCGACGGC
>CAYZBZ010000469.1:0-2144 GCA_964476725.1 uncultured Vicinamibacterales bacterium | reverse complement strand
CTTGGCCAGGTTCCGCAAGTGGTTCGTCGAGTACGACGCAGCAGCATGGGACCGGCAGTTTGAGCAGGATGTCGCGGCCGGTCGGCTCGCCAAGCTCGCTCGCGAAGCCCTCAAAGACCTTCGCGCCGGACGCACGACCGGTCTGTGACGCATCGCGCCACGCCTCGGTTCTGGCGGTGTTACGAAGGCCTGCCGCAAGAGGTACGACAGCAAGGTGGGGCAGTTCTGGTCGGCTCGCGTTGGTTTGTACTATCGCGCGGTGGCTGTCGATGCCGGCGACGATTTCGTGTGGTTTTGGATCGGCTCGCACGCTGACTACGACAGGTTGCTGGGCAAGAAGCCGGCTCGCGGCTGAGCGCCAACGCGTCTATCCTGTGATCCGAAACGCCACGCGCTCTTTCGCCACGCCGTTCGCATTCGTTCCCAGCAGCTCGATTTGGTACTCGCCTGGGACGAGCCATGAGAGCGGCAGCGCGAACTCCGTCACGCCCCCGCGGGGCGCGCCGGCGGTCGCGTCGATGTCCCGCATCGGCTGACCACGCTCGTTGAGGACTTTCGCTGTCACCCGCACGGCCGCTCCGCTCCCGTCGAACGCCGGCACGCGAATCAACAGCCGATCGCCGCGGGCAAAGGTGCGGACCGGCGACGGCGCGGCGTTCGGATTCGTGCTGGCCGTCCGGAAATCCGGCAGCGTTCGCGCGCGCACGACTTCCGGAGTCAGCAGGACCGGGCCGCGTGCCAGCGAGCGAAGATCCGGCACGTCGAAATCCCTGACGTCGGTGTCGAGCACCTTGCCTTCGACGTCGAGGATCGTCATGTCCAGCTCGACGCGGCCGGCCGGCACGTCGAAGCGCGCGCTGTCTGCCGGTGTCGCCCCGACCGCACCGACACGCGCGACCTGTCCGTCGAAGAGCGCGGCATCCGCCGTCGTGCGGGCCTTCACGACGACGACCTCCGGCGCGACCGCGCCGCGCGCCCGCGGTTCCCAGGTGATGACCATGCGGCCGCGGCCGCTCGGGTCGCGCAGCAGCCCAACCCACGCGTCGATGACGGCGCTGCGGCGCAGCCCCCTGCGGGATATCGACACCAACGTCTTCGTCAGGGCGCGCAGCTCGCTGCCGAGCGGCGCCCAGTAGCCGGGTCTGGCGCGCACCTGCGCGTCCCGGTGTCTGGCGCGCACTTCGATCGAGTGGAATCTCCCGTCGGCCTGCGCGGGCAGAAACGTCAGCGCGTAGTAGGCGGCGAGGTCGCCTGCCATCCGCTCCAGTCCCGCGATGAGACCCTCCGCTTCGACGACGGCGCGCCCGCCGGTCTCGGCAGCGAGCCACTGCAGCGTCGAGACGGCGCGCTCGCGCTCGGCGTCGGGGGCTGGATTCTCGTCACCCGCCGCGGGGTTGAAGGTGTACATCGCCAGGTGGAACCGGCTCGACGCCCGGACCACTCCCTGCAGATCCGCGACCCGTCCACGCGGCGCCGGGCTGTCGCGGGGAAAGCCTTCGCTCACGAGCACGACGACGCCCCGGTCGGCGCCCAGCTCACCCATCCGCATCGTCAGCTCCCGGAGACCGGCGGCCACGATCTGGTTTCGCGCGGCGTTCACGGCCTCTGGTGCGCGGCCGATGTACTGTTCTTCGAAGCGGCTGCGCGGCGCGTAGTCCCCCTTGCGTCCATCGAATCGGTCGATGGCGGCGCGGAGGACCGCGCGGTCGCGCGTGAAGCGGATCGAGGCCACCGGCTCGAGCGGCCTCAGGACGAGCGCGAGATCCTGCGGCGCGAGCCGCTCGTCCACGAAACGCCTGAGTGCATTGCGCACGCGATCGGAGCTGGCGCCGGCGCGCACGTGAAACTCGTCCAGGAAGAACGCGAACAGCCGCGCGCCCGCCTGGCGGGCGGCCCGCTCCTCGTCTCGCTCGGTTTCGATCGGCCGGGCATCCGTCGCGCCGACGCGCGGCAGCGTCCGCAACTCGACCGAGCCAGCTGCCTTCGGCACGCCGTTCACGAGCAGCTCGAAATCGGACGGACGCAGGTCCAGGATGGGACGGCCCAGTGGGTCGGTGACGACCGCGTCGATGCGGACATCGATGCCTACTGGGGCAGCGGCGGGGCCCGCGCGCTCGGGGGCGGCCGGACGCGGATCGGCGGCC
>CAYZBZ010000468.1:0-2147 GCA_964476725.1 uncultured Vicinamibacterales bacterium | reverse complement strand
TCCAGGACGTCAACCTCGACTACCAGATCCTCGACAACGGCGCCGCCGGCGGGAAAGGGACGATGGATGTCCTGCTCGTCGCGGCGAAGAAGGAGAAGATCGCCGACTACACGGGCGTGATCGCGCAGGCCGGGCGCTCCGCCGTGGTCGTCGACGTCGACGCCTTCGCCCTGCAGAACGCATACGAAGTGAACTACGGCATCGAGCCCGGCGCGGTGATCGTGCTGCTGAACGCCGGCGCAAGCGCGACGAACATCAACATCCTGAACGGCGACCAGTCGGTGTTCACGCGCGACATCTCGATCGGCGGGAACGCCTACACCGAGGCGCTGCAGAAGGAGCTCAACCTCCCGTTCGACCTCGCGGACCAGTTGAAGCGCGGAATCCCGGTCGACGGCGTGACGTTCGAGGAGGCGCGGCCCGTGCTGCGCGCCGTCAGCGAGAACGCGATGCTCGAGATCCAGAAGACGTTCGACTTCTTCAAGGCGACCGCCTCGTCCGATCGCATCGACCGGATCATGCTGAGCGGCGGCGCGTCGCGCGCCGAGGGCTTTACCGAGATGCTGACGGCCAGGTTCGCGGCGCCGGTCGAGGGGCTCGATCCCTTCAAGCGCGTTGCGTTCGACGTCAAGAAGTTCCAGGTGGAGTCGGCGGCGGACGTCGCGCCGACGGTGGCCGTCGCGGTCGGCCTCGCGCTGCGCCGGATGGGCGACCGATGATCCGCATCAACCTGCTTGCCGTCGACCGGGAGCGCACGAAGCGCGGCGCGCTGATTCCCGTGGCGCATCGCGTCACGATCGCCGCCAGCCTGATCCTGCTCGGGACGGCGCTCCTTGTCGGCTGGTGGTTCTGGTCCCTGCGGCAGACGTCGATCCGCCTCGATGAGGACGTCGCCAAGGGGGAGCTCGAAACGCAGCAGCTGCGCTCCGTCCTTGCGCAGGTGCAGAAGTTCGAGGCGCGCAAGGCGCAGCTCCAGCAGCGCGTCACGCTCATCGAGCAGCTCCGGCGCGGCCAGACCGGCCCCGTGCACCTGCTCGACGAGATCAGCAAGGCGATCCCCGATCGGCTCTGGCTGACGCAGCTCACGCAGAAGAGTGATGACTTCACGCTCGACGGCATGACGACGTCGCTCACGGGCCTGTCGGACTTCGTGGCCAGCCTCGAGTCCAGCACCTGGTTCAAGAAGCCGGTCGACATCATCGACAGCCAGGTGCAGAACGACAAGTCTGGCGACATCTTCAAGTTCTCGATCAAGGCGACGTTCAACAACCCGGAAGCGCCGCCGCCGCCGCCCGTTCCGGCGGGCCTCAGGGGACGGGGCGCGGCACCCTTCAAGAAGTAGGTCGGCTAAAGACGCGGTCGGACGCTTCCGATACGCAGCAGGGAATCCATGGAACTGTCGCTCAGCAAGCTCCCGTGGTACGGCCAGATCGGCGCGTTTGTCGTCGTGTCGGGCCTCGCGGTCTTCGGCTTCTGGAAGTTCTACGTCACGGAGATGCAGGCCGACATCGATACCCGGCAGTCGCGCCTGACGGCGCTCCGCGGCGACGTGGCCAAGGGGATCGCGACGGCGCGTCGCCTGCCGCAGTTCCAGGCGGACGTCACGGAGCTCGAACGCCGGCTCGAGAACCTGCGCGCCGTGCTGCCCGAGGAGAAGGACGTGGCGGACATCCTGCGACGGGTGCAGGGGCTGGCGACCCAGTCGAACCTGACGATTCAGCGGTTCACGCCACAGGAGCCGAAGCAGGAAACGCTCTATGCGGCGCTGCCGTACAAGCTGCGCGCCGAGGGGACGTTCCACGCCCTGGGGTTCTTCTTCGACCGCATCAGCAAGTTTCCGCGAATCATCAACGTGGGCGAGATCACGATCAAGGCGAAGTCGAAGCAGGAACCCGACGCGACCATCGAGGCGGAGTGCGTGGCGACCACGTTCGTATTGCAGGAAGGTCAGGCGCAGGGGGGGCGTGGGCGCGGAGCCGGCACGATCCCGAAGCAGCCGTCAGTGAAATGAGAAAGGTCATCGGCCGTATGAATCGCGCGCGCACCGTCCTGTTTTTCGCCGCCGCCGTCATGCTGGCGTTCGGCGCGTCGGCGCAGCCGGCTGCCGAGAAGCCGCAGCCGGCGTCGGCGCAGCCGGGCCAGCCTGC
>CAYZBZ010000467.1:0-2150 GCA_964476725.1 uncultured Vicinamibacterales bacterium | reverse complement strand
CGAAACCCCGGCGTCCGAGCGGATCGTCGTCCGCAACGCGCCGAGCGGCAAAGCCACGAGGTACAGGTCGTGGGGGTGGGGCCCCACGACATTGTAAGAAATGACCCGCGAGCGTTTCACGCGCCTTGTCGAAGAAGCGCTCGACGAGATTCCGCGCCGCTTTCGGAGAGAGATGAAAAACGTGGCGGTCATCGTCGAAGACGAGCCCCCCGCGCAGATCCTCGCGGAAATGGAGATCACGCCCCCGGATTCGCTGTTCGGGCTGTACCAGGGCACGCCGCTGCCCGAGCGCGGCTGGGGCTACGGCAACTCGCTGCCGGACCGCATCTCGATCTACCAGGGCCCCATCGAAGATGACTGCGAAAGCGATGAGGAGATCCGCGACTGCGTGGCGGAGACCGTGATCCACGAGTTCGGGCACTACTTCGGCATGAGCGAAGAAGAGATCGAGAAGATCGAAGAGAAGTACTGGCGCGGGGATTCGCTCGAGGATGTGTAGCCAGGGATCCTTGCCGGGACAGGTCACGAATGCGCGCAAAGAAGCGTTATGGCCAGCACTTCCTCGAGGCCGCCTGGGCCGACAAGCTCGTCGCCGCGATTGATCCCGGGATCGACGATCGCTTCCTCGAGATCGGTCCGGGCCCGGGGGCCCTCACCCTGCGGCTCGCGCCGCGGGTCGCGCGGCTGACTGCCATCGAGCTCGACGCCGCCATGGTCGACGCGCTTCGGCCCCGGCTTCCGGACAATGTCGTGCTCGTGCACGCGGACTTTCTCGAGTTCGACCTCTCGACGCTGGCCTCAGAGCGCCCGTTTCGCGTGGCCGGTAACCTTCCGTACAACGTCTCCTCCCCCATCATCTTCGCGCTGCTCGAGGCCCATCGGACTCTGGGGGGCGTCGTTGACGCGACGCTCATGCTCCAGCGCGAGGTTGCCGCCCGGATGTACGCGAGGCCGGGAACCCGGGACTACGGGGTCTTGTCGATCTTCACGCAACTCCATGCCGACGTCCGCCCGGTGCTCGCGCTGCCACCCGGGGCGTTCCGCCCGATGCCGAAGGTCCACTCGTCAGTCGTCAACCTGCGTTTTCGCCCTCCCGCAGTGAGGGTGCCGGACGAGGCGGCTTTCGAGGCGATGGTGAGGACGGTGTTCATGCAGCGGCGCAAGACGCTCGGGAACGCCCTGCGGCCCTACGCGGTGTCCCGTAACCGCGATCCAGCCGCGGCGCTGGCGGCAGCCGGCATCGATCCCAAGCGGCGCCCTGAAACTCTGCAACTCACAGACTTGGCACGGCTTGCGGAGTTTTTCGCTTCAACCTGAAGGCGAGCTGTGCTATAGTTCGCCCGTTTCTATTCGCCTTCGCGAAGCGCTTCGGCCTGAACCCGCCGTAGCCTTGGCGGAGGCGATCGGTCCTCGGCGTGCCGTCCCAGCGGTCCGCCGGGTGGACAGACCATCGAGGCATCCCTGCCTGATCGCGCCGGATCCGCCCGCCAGGGCGGCTCTCCTGCGCGCCTGTCCTTCGACCGACGCCGCCTGACTGGGGACAACCCGTAGGATTCGCATACGGAATCTGCCCGCAGGCCGCCTGCACTCGGACTGTCTGGGTATGTGTACTGGTGACTGACGACTCACGCGTGTCCACCGACGTGCCGCCGCTCGAGCTGATCCCGCTCGGCGGGCTCGGCGAGTTCGGGATGAACATGATGGTCGTCGCCTGCGGCGACACAGCCATTCTCGTCGACGCCGGCGTCATGTTTCCGGAGCCGGAGCTGCTCGGGGTGGATCTCATCATCCCCGACCTGCGCCAGCTCCAGCAGTACAAGCTCTCGGCGCTCGTGCTGACGCATGGCCACGAGGATCACATCGGCGCCGTGCCCCACGTGCTGCCGTATTTCGACGGCCCGGTGTACGGGACGGCGCTGACGCTCGCGCTCGTCGAGTCGAAGCTCGACGAGCAGGACGCCGCCGCGAAAAAGCGCCTGGTCCGCGTGCGGCCGCGCGAGCGGGTCACGGTCGGCTCGTTCACGATCGAGTTTTTGCGCGTCACGCACAGCATTCCGGACTGCGTCGCGCTTGCCATTGAGACCCCGCGGGGCGTCGTGCTCCATACCGGGGACTTCAAGATCGATCAGACGCCGCTCGACGGCGAGCAC
>CAYZBZ010000466.1:0-2161 GCA_964476725.1 uncultured Vicinamibacterales bacterium | reverse complement strand
CCCGCGCGCGAGAACGCGGAGACGATGTCGACGCGCTGCCCGGCGCAGGTGAAGAGGACAGCGGTCACGGCGGGAAGGGTACTGGGGGCGTCAGTACGTGCAGTCGAAGAGCGTCTGTCGCTGTGTCGGGGACGCGGGGCGATCCCAGAGGTAGACGAGCCGGCCCCGCTGCTCCAGCCGGCCCTCGAGGTCGCCCGCGACGGCGCGGTACGCGGTGACGATCCTCTCGGCGCCCTTATCGTCGCTCGCTACGGAGACCGTGACCCCGTTGGTCTCGACGACCGTGCGCAGCGCACCCAGCTCGGCGCTCTGGGCGATCGGATCGCGGGGCGTCTCGAGCCTCGCGCCCTTCTCGTTCACCAAGCACTTGGAAACTTTCTCGAACCCCCGGTCCTCCCAGAGAGCCGAGTCGACCCCCCAGCCGATCAGGGCAGCAACGACGAGGGTCATGACGGCGATGAACCCCGCGCGGAGGTACGACCATTCGACGGAAGCTGCGGCCTCGGTCACGAGACGAACGCGAATGTCGCGAACGCGACCGAGACGGCCGCACAGAGAGCGAAGAGGACGGCCGCCGAGATCGCAAGTCGCCTGCTCCGTCCCGCCAGGACATCGATCGCGAAGCCAAACGACAGGGCCCACGACGGAACGGCTGTGAGCAGGAACATCGCCTTCACCGTATCGCCGTCCGCGCTGGGACCTTGCAGAGCGTAATAGAGGGAACCCGCCAGGCTTACGAGAGGCATCAGCACGACGAGGAGTCGCTCGGGAACCTCGCGCCAGCGCCTGACCGCGAGGGCGAGCAGAGCAAACCAACCAGCCACCGCGACCACGGTGAAGGGCAGGCCGACGATGCTCTGCGCGACGAGGCGCCCGTTCACACGGGGAGTCAACTCGGGGCGCGGCGGACCCCAGGACCAGATGCCGAAGTAGTCGCCCCAAGTGTCTGCGTAGAGGAGCGGGAGGAAACGTGGGGGTAGATCACCGCGATGTGGGTTGGCGATGACGTCCGGTAGGCCCGAGCTCACGTAGAACGCACCGGGCCAGCGATCCGCCAGCGGCGCAGACGTGAACGTGCGGCCGAAGATCGCCGCGTCGGTCGTCAGCTGCAGGTGGACGTACCACGGAAGCGCGAGGAGCAGAGCGGCCGCCGCACAGGCGCCGAGGCCCTTCCGAATCCTGAGTCTCTGCCCGGGTTGCGCCACGGCGGTGACGACCAGCGTGAGCAGGACGACGCCGACGGTCCAGAGACCGACTGAACGGACTAGTTGTGTGGCCGCGAGCGTGAGCGCCAGCGAAACCCAGTCCCGGAGTGCGTAGCGGCGCTCGACGATCATGCGTCCGGTCAGCACGAGCGCGAGCGTCGAGAGGAAGAGCGCGAGCGCTTGAGGATGGAACATCGCGACCGTTCGAAGCACGATCGGACACGCGAGGAAGAACCCCAGGGCGGCCGAGCACACGATGGGTCGCTTTGGAAAGAGCAGCCGCGCGAACCACCAGAGGAGCAGCGCCGTGCCGATACCGAGGACAGCGTTCAGATACTGGGCCGCGCGCTCGGGCTCGGCGAGGTCGAGCGCCTCCCCGATTTTGATCGCCCCTGCTGCCAGGAGGTAGAAGCCAGGGGGCGTGTAGGACGCTCCACCCTCGGGCAGCGCACCACGGTCTGCGATCGCGCGTGCATAGTCGATGTGCTCGGCGGCGTCGTACCCGCCGATGGGCGGATATTCGGCCGCGTTCCAGACGGCGATGGCGCCGAACGTCACGATGAACGCGCTCGCACGAGCGCGATCACGAAGCGACGCGATCAACGCCAGCCCCCGGTCTCGCCCTTGTACGTGCCGCCGAGGAGCGCGACCGGCGTGCGCAGCAGGATCAGCAGGTCGGTCAGCGGCGAGCGGTGGTCGACATACCAGACGTCGAGCTCGATCCGCTCGTCCCAGGAGAGCGAGGCGCGGCCGTGGATCTGCGCCCAGCCGGTGATCCCGGGCAGGACGTCGAGGCGCTTCCTCTGGCGGTCTGAGTACTTCTCGACCTGGTAGCGGAGCGTCGGGCGGGGGCCGATCACACTCATCTCGCCGCGCACGACGTTCCAGAGCTGCGGCAGCTCGTCGAGCGAGGTACGGCGGAGAAAGCGGCCGACGCGCGTGATCCGGCTGTCGCC
>CAYZBZ010000465.1:0-2170 GCA_964476725.1 uncultured Vicinamibacterales bacterium | reverse complement strand
GGCGGGTCTGATCCTGTCGTTCGTTTTCTGGCGCACCCTCGCACTACACTGGACGTCATGACGAATCCCGTCCTCACGCTCGAGCACGTCCCCTCGAATGACAATCAGCGGTGCAGCGGATGCGCCGCCGAGTTCGTGGCGTCGGAAGATTCAGGGTCGCGCGTTCTCAGCCTGCGCGGGGGAGAGCCCTCGTTCACCGCGCTGCTGTGCGGCGGGTGCCACTCGAAGTGGTCCCACGGATCGCCCATCACACTCAAAGGACCGCTCGTCGCTTGACGCGGCGTGCCCGCCGCCCGGCTTGACGCGGCGTGCCCGCCGCCCGGCCAGTCGCCCGGCTGCTATACTCGCGGCGTGCCTGCCGCAACGGACCCTCGCCACCCGATGAAACGCATCGGCATCCTCACAGGGGGGGGCGACGCCCCGGGACTCAACGCGGTCATTCGCGCGGTCGTCAAAACGAGCTCGCACTGCGACTGCGAAGTCATCGGCCTCGAGGACGGTTTCGACGGGTTGATCGAGCCGGATCGCTGGCGCAGGCTGACCTTGCGCGACGTGACCGGCATCCTGCGCATCGGCGGCACGATCCTCGGAACGGTCAACCGCGGGAATCCGTTTGCCGTGCCGATCGAGACGTCGAGCGGCACGCGCGACTATTCCGACCGGTGCGTCGAGATGTTTCACCAGCTGAAGCTCGACGCGCTCATCGTCATCGGCGGCGACGGCACGCTCAGCATCGCGCACGAATTCCACAAGCGCGGCATCCCGCTCGTCGGCGTTCCCAAGACGATCGACAACGACATCGTCGAAACCACCAACACGTTCGGCTTCGACACGGCGGTGAGTTTTGCGACCGAGGCAATCGATCGGCTGCACACCACGGCTGAAGCGCACCATCGCGTGATGGTGGTGGAAGTCATGGGGCGGTACGCCGGGTGGATCGCGCTCTACGCCGGCGTTGCCGGCGGCGCCGATGTGATCCTCATTCCGGAGATCCCGTTCGATCTCGAAAAGGTCGCGCAGCAAATCCGCAACAGAGACGCGTTCGGCGCCCGCTTCAGCATCGTCGTCGCCGCCGAGGGGGCGACGCCGGTCGGCGGGGCCGTGTCGCTGGTGAAGGCCGCGAGCGGCGAGTACTCCGAACGGCTGGGTGGCGTTGGCGTGCGTCTGATCCCGGAGCTGGAAAAGCTCACGGGCAAGGAGGCCCGCGCCGTTGTGCTCGGCCATCTGCAGCGGGGCGGATCGCCGACGAGCTCCGATCGCCTCCTGGCGACCCGCTTCGGGGCGCGTGCCGTGGAGCTCCTGCACGAGGGGAAGTTCGGCCACATGGTGGCATTTCACCCGCCCGACATCGTGGCGGTGCCGCTCGAAAAGATCGTGGGCCGTACGCGCAACGTGCCGCTCGACTTCGACGTCGTCCGCACGGCGCGGGCGATGGGAATATCGTTGGGGGACTGATTACGAACGTGCCGGAGTGCCAGGGTGCTGGCGGTCACCCTTGGTTCAGGACGTCCAGGTACTTGAGTGCGCCGCCCGTGTTGAAGACGACGACGGTGTCGGTCGGCTTCATGCGGCCATCCTTCGTAAGAACCTTGACCGCGTGAAGGGCGGCGCCCCCTTCCGGCGCGGCGCTGATCCCTTCGCGGGCGCCGAGCTCGCGCATGCCGCGGATCATGTCGGCATCCGAGACCGCCAGCGCGGTGCCCCCGCTTTCGCGGAGCGCGCGGAGGACGAGGAAATCGCCGACGGCTTTCGGCACACGCAGGCCGTCTGCGACGGTATGCGCGTTCTGCCACATCTCGGAGCGCTCGGCCCCCTGTTCGAAGGCGCGCACGATGGGGGCGCAGTGTTCCGCCTGCACGGAGACCATCTTCGGCCGCGTGCCCGCGGCCTTCCACCCGATCCGCTCCATTTCCTCGAACGCCTTCCACATCCCGATCATCCCGGTGCCCCCGCCGGTGGGATAGATGATCCAGTCCGGAAACGTCCATCCCAGCTGCTCACCGAGCTCGTACGCCATCGTCTTCTTGCCTTCGATCCGGTAAGGCTCCTTCAGGGTCGAGACGTCGTACCAGCCGAGCGGCTTGCCCTTCTCGGCGGCGATGCGTCCGGCGTCGGTGATCAGTCCCTCGACCAAAGTGACATCCGCGCCGTACAGCTCGCACTCGCGGAT
>CAYZBZ010000464.1:0-2194 GCA_964476725.1 uncultured Vicinamibacterales bacterium | reverse complement strand
GCGCCTGCTGCGCGGCGCCGCCGGCGGCGGCGAGCGCGAATGCGACGAAAGCGATGGTCCACTTTTCATACCGGAATGAGGTTCGCATGTCGGTCTCCTGGAACTTTTGAGCGCCGCCGGCCCAATCTATCAGCGCGCCGGCAGCCGCAAATCGAACGCGGCCATTTCGTTGATGTTGCGCACGAGCAGATACCCGCCGCTCATGGCCGGGTGATTCCATGACTTCCCCTCGACGGCGGGGAATCGCCCCAGCTCCTGGTGCCGATCGGGTGCGGCGCGGACGAGCGCGAGGTCACCCTCCTCGGTGAGCACGATCAGATGACCGCTTGCGAGCAGTACTTGACCGTAGCCGTACCGGCCCCCCTTCCACTTCAACTCGCCGGTCGCGGCGTCCAGGCACGCGAGGATCGACTCGTCCAGTCCGTAGATGAAGCCGTCGTGCAGCACCGAGCTGGTGAACTGGTTCTTCATCCGGATGTTGCGCCAGACCTCGCGCACGGAGAAACCGCCGGCGGGCTGAGCGATCTCGATGACGGCCGCGCCAGCCCCGTAGCCGGACGACACGAACACGCGGTTGTCGCCGATGACGAGCGGCTGCGAGGCGTTGACGTCGTAGTCCGTCTTCCACGGATACTCCCACAGTACGGAGCCGCGATCCGGCGTGAGGCCCATCACGCGGGTCGCGCTGAAGACGACGATCTGACGCGTGCCCGCGAGCGTCACGAGCATGGGCGAGGAGTAAGCCTGGCGATCGTCGAGCGCCGACCACGCGCGCTTGCCGGTCCGCCGGTCGTACGCGACGACGGACTGACCCTTCGGCCCGCCGGGCAGGACCACGACGGTGTCGTCGACGACCAGCGGCGCGGCCGCCATGCCCCACTGCAGGTTGGTCGCGCCGGCGTCGTCGAGGATGTTGGTGCGCCACACGAGCTTGCCGCCGGTGTCGTCCAGACACCGCAGTTCCCCCTGGCCGCCGAGCGCGTAGACGCGGCCGTCGGCCCACGTCGGCGTGGCACGAGGGCCATCGCCTCCCATCGACTCCCGGAAGATCGCGATCCACGCGTTCGTCCACAGTTCCCGCCCCGTCGCGACATCGTAGGCAGCAACCACTTCCTGCGGTCCACGCTGCTCGATCGTGAACGCGCGGCCGCCCGCGATGACGAACGACGCGTAACCGCCGCCAACAGGCTGTTTCCAGATCGGCTTCAGCCCGTCAGCGGGCCAGTTCGTCAGGATCGGACGTTCGCGGTACTGCCCATCGCGTTTCGGACCGCGGAAATCGGTCCAATACGTCGTGGCAGCAGCGGATGACGTCGGCGTGTTGCCGGCAGGAGCCGACCGCACGTCGGGGGCGGGGGAAGAGCCAGGCGCTTCAGCGGGGATCGCGGGAGCGGCCGCGGTCCGCAGTCGCTGAGCCTCGCGGTCACGAGCGACCCTCTCGGCCCTGGTGCTCTCGGACTCGACGAACCGCAGACGCGGCGAGCCGCCGCCGTACAACACCACGCGAAGACCGAAGGCGTACAGGACAGCCCCCGTGACCAGGATCGCCAGCGCCGCCAGCGCCGACCACTTCGCAATTCTTCGCAGCATGCAGCGTCTATTTTGTCCGATCGCACGCTCGGGAGGGAATCAACTTATGGGCTTCGTACCTCCGCGTCTCCGCGGTGGAATTTACCGTGCTCTCCGTTCCCTCCGCGCACCGCTCGGGCGTACGGGTTCAGTGCGGCCTATCCTCAGACGCGATCAATCGTCCTTGCGATCCGTGGGGTGGTCGGTCGATTCCACCAGGTGCGGCAGTGCGCTGCCGCCGGCCGGCGCGAGCACGCCGGCCTTGACGTAGGTGAACAACTTCTCCCGGGTATCCACGATGTCGAGGTTGCGCATGGTCAGCTGGCCGATGCGATCCTGCGGCGAGAACATCGACTCCCCTTTCTCCATCGTCAGGCGCTCCGGCTTGTACGTCAGGTTGGGCGACGCCGTGTCCAGGATCGAGTAGTCGTTGCCGCGGCGCAGCTCCAGCGTGACTTCACCCGTGATCGCGCGCGCCACCCATCGCTGGGCGCTCTCGCGCAGCATCATTGCCTGCGGATCGAACCAGCGCCCCTGGTAGAGCAGCCGCCCCAGGCGGCGGCCGTTCTCCCGGTACTGCTCGATCGTGTCCTCGTTGTGGATGCCGGTGATGAGCCGCTCGTAC
>CAYZBZ010000463.1:0-2195 GCA_964476725.1 uncultured Vicinamibacterales bacterium | reverse complement strand
ATTGTTGCCGCCATCATCGGCGCGGCGAATGCGTGGGCGGTCGCGTGGTTCAACGAGCCAACGCATGACAGGATCGGCCTTCATCTTGACCTGCCACGATGAATACCATTCGTCGAATCCCGGAACGACGCATGATCTTTCTGGAGCACCCACGTGACGCTGCGAAGGGATTCGATAGTCGAATTTAGATTCGCGTGGAATCCAAGGACATCTGTGTAGTTGTCAGCGGCCTGGTGCCACAGGCGATGGGCTTGCTGGAGGCGACTATGAGTGCTTGGTATGGGGCAACCGAGTTTCTTTGGGCTCGGTGTCTCAGCTGGCCGTTTCCGATCCCGTTTCGAGGCCACTGCCGGAGGCTACCATGGCGGGGCAATGGAGGCGCCGTTGGCAGACGCGTGCCTGCGAGCGTCTTCTGGGGCCGCAGCGGACCCGCAGCGGCCGGGCAAAGGACTGGTTGCGAGCGCCCCTTCACCCCGACTCGGGCGAACCAGCGGCACTGCCGGCCGTCCTGTCGGAAGCTCGCTGAGCGGAAGGCCGAGGCGGCCACACGCGGGGCGCTCCTCGCGCGGCTGAATCCGTGCGACCCAGGGCGCCCGGAATGACCTCCGAGATGCGCGCAACCCAGCGCAGGTGATCCGGTAAGATGCCGCCGCGAACCGCCGTTGTGCCCTCAGAAGCGTGGCCGCGTTGGTTGACCGTCCGGTGGTGCGCCCGGTACATCGGCAAGTCGGAACGAGCCGTGCGCAAGATGGTAGAACGCGACGCGATTCCGCACACCAAGCGCGACGGCACGATTCATTTCGACCGGTTCGTGATTGACGTCTGGATGAAGGAAGGTACGCGTGTATCTCTCGAATCGGAACGGCGTGTTGTACGCAGTCGGCAAGATTCACGGAGCCCTGTATCGCGTCAGTACCGGGTACCGCGGGCCGTCTGGCAGCAAGGGCTATCGGTTAGCCCAACGGCGCATGGTCGAGATCGAGCACGCGATCCGCGACGGGGTCCACGGCTGGCTGAGCGCGCCGGCGCCGACGGTCGCGGAGTACTGGGCCAACACATATCGACCGACCTACACGACAGCGAAGCGCGCCCCAAGGATGGATGACCAGATGATGGCGCACGCGCTGCCGGTGCTCGGGTCGCTGCGGCTGGATGCCGTCACGACGTCTGACTGCGTCCGGTTCCTGAACATCCGCCGCGCGAGCCTCCGCGCGAATCCCGGTCACAAGACCGCGGTCAAGATCAGCGAAGGCAGCGTGCAGCGGATTCGCGGTTTCCTGCAGGGGTTCTTTCAGCGCGTCGTCGTCGACGACGGCATCATCGAACGGAATCCGTGGAAGACGATCGAGCGGCAGAATTACGCGGTGCGCGATCGGCTGCTGACCGAGCAGGAGCAAGCGGCACTGCTCCCGCGGCTGTCACCGGAGTTCCGGCGCATGGTCCGCGTGCTGCTCGGGACCGGACTGCGTCTCGATGAGCTGCGCGGCATCGACCCGGTCGAGGATCTGCTCCTCAATGAGAGACAGATCATCGTCCGCGAGCGCACCAATGAACACGGCGAGTTGATCACCCGCGTGAAGGGCGGCAAGCAGCGCGTCGTGCCGATCGTCGTCGACATCGTCGACGACTTCACGCAACAGCTGATGGAGAGGACTCGGCTCTGGACGCAGAGTCAGGCGCGGCTGCGCCAGGTGCTCAACGCCGCCTGTACGGCGCGAGCGGGGGCGCTGGCCAGGACGTCGAAGCGCGGAAAGATCGTCGCCGCCGTCGAGGCGCGGGCCGCGATCGCGGCGATCTCGCCACACGCGCTGCGCCATACGTTCGGCTGGCGGTTCCTGAAGAGCGGCGGCGACATCTACACGCTGGGCAAGATCCTCGGCGACACCGTTGCGGTCACCGAGCGCCACTACGCACACCTGCTGAAGGAGGACGTACGCGAGAAGGCGGACCGTGTCGACCTCGGGCTCGCGCGGCCAGAGGCGAAAGGGAAAGTCATCGCCTGGGCGGGATCGCAGAAGTGATCACACGCGGCTGGACGGTGGACGTCGATGAATAGAATCGCCGCTCAATCCGGCGTGCTCTCGGCCTGCTTTGGGAGCAGGATGTCGGAGGTTCAAATCCTCTCGCCCCGACCACTTCTCTCCCTACACGGGTTTCCTCGATCCGATCAGCACGTCCCACCATCCGAAATGTGT
>CAYZBZ010000462.1:0-2199 GCA_964476725.1 uncultured Vicinamibacterales bacterium | reverse complement strand
ATCCTGCTCTGCCGCACGGATCGGTTCCTCGACCAGGACATCAAGCAGAAGATCGCGCTGTTCTGCGACGTGGACGAGGAAGCGGTCATCACCGCCAAGGACGTCTCCAGCATCTACGAGGTGCCGCTCGTCCTGGCGGCCGAGGGACTGGACCGGATCGTCCTGCAGCGGCTGCATCTGCCGCAGACCGAAGCGCGCATGGAGGCCTGGAGCGATCTCGTCGATCGCATCAGGAACCCCTCCGACGAGGTCACGATCCATGTGGTCGGCAAGTACGTCGGCTACGAGGACTCGTACAAGAGCCTCAACGAGGCGCTGTATCACGGGGGCTTCAAGCATCGTCTGCGCGTGAACATCCGGTGGGTGGAAGCCGAAGCGCTCGAGCAGCCGGGGGGCGAGCAGCTGCTCGACGGCGCGAACGGCATCCTCGTGCCAGGCGGGTTCGGCGATCGCGGCACGCGCGGCATGATGCGCGCCGCCGAGATCGCGCGCGAGCGCGGCATCCCGTACTTCGGGATCTGCTACGGCTTTCAATGGGCGGCCGTCGAGTACGCGCGGCACGTCTGCGGCCTGACGGAGGCGGATTCGACCGAGTGCGCTCCGGAGACGTCGCAGAACGTCATCTACAAGCTGCGCGATCTCCTCGGCGTGGACGACCTTGGCGGCACGATGCGCCTCGGCTCGTATGCGTGCAAGCTGCAGCCCGGCTCCCGCTCGCACCACCTGTACGGCGAATCGATCATCAACGAGCGCCATCGCCATCGCTACGAGTTCAACTGCCTGTTCGAACAGGCGCTCACGGACCGGGGGCTTCAGATCGTCGGCCGATCGCTCGACGGCAAGTTCGTCGAGATCATCGAGCTTCCGTCGCATCCGTGGTACGTCGCCGTGCAGTTCCACCCGGAGTTCAAGTCGAAGCCGCTCAGGCCGCACCCGCTCTTTGCCGGATTCATCGAGGCGAGCCACCAGCGCAAGCTCGGCGCGCGCCAGCACGCGACCGCCACCGTGGTAGGGTAGGCGGCGTGCAGCGGATTCAGTTCGGCGGGGTCAGCGTCGGCGGCGGCGCCCCGCTGCTCCTCATCGCCGGGCCGTGCGTCATCGAAAGCGAGTCGCACGCCATCGACACGGCGCTCGCCGTGCGCGACATCGCGGCGCGCGTCGGCGTGCCGTACGTCTTCAAAGCGTCGTACGACAAAGCCAATCGCACGTCCGGCCGTTCGTTTCGGGGGCCCGGCCTGAAGGAGGGAGTGCGCGTCCTCGCACGCGTGCGCCAGGCGGCGGGGGTGCCGATCCTGACCGACATCCACGAGCCGGCGCAGGCCGATCCGGTCGCCGAGGTCGCCGACGTCCTGCAGATCCCCGCGTTTCTCTCCCGCCAGACCGACCTGCTGGTCGCCGCGGCGCGCACCGGCCGGGTCGTGAACATCAAGAAGGGGCAGTTTCTTGCGCCGGCCGACATGCGGCACGCGATTGAGAAGGTCGTCTCGCACGGCAACTCCCGCGTCATCGTCACCGAGCGCGGGTTCAGCTTCGGCTACAACAACCTGGTCGTGGACATGCGGGCCTTTCCTCTCCTTCGCGCGCTGGGCTACCCGGTCATCTACGACGTGACGCACAGCCTCCAGTTGCCGGGCGCGGGGGACGGCGTGACGGCAGGGCAGGCGGAGTTCATCGAGCCGATGGCGTCGGCGGGCGTGGCGGCCGGGGTCGACGGCGTATTCGTGGAAGTCCACGAGCGGCCCGAGCTGGCGAAGAGCGACGCGCAGAACGCGCTGCGCCTCGATCGTCTCGAGGCGCTGCTGCAGCGGCTGATCCGCATCCATGCGATTGCCTGCGAGGCGGTCGTATGAGCGACGCCGTGTCGGGTCTCGAGCTCGCGCGGAAGGTGCTTCGAACCGAGGCGGCCGCCATCCTCGGGCTCGTCGACCGCATCGATGGCGACTTCGAGCGCGCCGTCCAGCTCCTCTACGACTGCCGCGGGCGGGTCATCGTCACCGGCATGGGCAAATCGGGCCTGATCTGCCGCAAGATCGCGGCGACGCTGTCGAGCACCGGCACGTCCGCGTGGTTCCTGCATCCGGCCGAAGCGATCCACGGCGACCTGGGGGCGATTCGCGAGGACGACGTCGTGATCGCGCTGTCGCACAGCGGCGAGACCGAGGAGCTGCTTCGCCTGCTCGAGTCGATCCGCCGCATCGG
>CAYZBZ010000461.1:0-2237 GCA_964476725.1 uncultured Vicinamibacterales bacterium | reverse complement strand
GTGGACGTGGTGACTGAGAAAAGCCTTCACCCGCTCATCCGAGACCAGGTGCTGCTCCAGGCCGTGCCCCTCTGATGGCCGAGCGCGACGAGAGGCTGTACCTCGCCGACATCTGTGATGCGATCGAGAGAGTGCTCGTCTAACGACCAAAGGCCGCGACGCGTTCTTCGCCGATCCCATGATGCAGGATGCCGTGGCCCGGAATCTCGAGATCATGGGCGAGGCGGTCAAGGGCTTGAGTCAGGCGACGCGTGACTCACATCCGGAGGTCCCTTGGAAAAAGATCACGGCGACGCGTGACCGTGTGATCCACGGCTACTTCGGTGTGGACCTCGACATCGTTTGGGAGATCGTTGAGAAGGAGCTACCCGCGCTCCGCGAGAAGATCGTGTCCCTGCCGACTCCTAAAGACGTTCCTTGACGACGCTAGACCGAATTCAGGATCGCGGCGCCCGGTCGAGGACGTACTACGACCTCCGACCGGGCGCTTCCCGTCGAGCAGCGCCGTCGTGAAGAGGCTGATGACCCCGCTGTAGGGTGACAAGGGATCCTGCCGCGGGGATCATGGATTCAGCGACGCTGCTTGTTGTCTTGTACGCTGCGGCCCCCGTCGTGTTTCTGTTGCTCATCGTTCTCAGTCGTCGGGCCCGGCGTCATGGTGGGCAGGCGTCGCAACCCTGGCCATCACATGGGTAGCGCACCTGCTCGTGTCGGCCGTTGCGGGCGCGCGCGGGCAACGATGAAGGCGAAATTCGCCAGGGACGCGCAATGACAAGCCTATTAGCGTGCGTCGCGATCCTTGAGCCAGCGCGCAAGGGAGGTGTGACTCTCTGCGGATGGTCGGCCGGCCAGCAGGTCTTCAACCGCGATGTCTTCGTCTAAATCAGGCCAGTGGATACCGTAGCCTTGGCCTGTTAGCCGCCAGTTCGCTCGCTCTTGAGCTGTGCCGTGCGCGAGACGGGGATACCAAGACACCGGGACCGTCACGCTTCGACCGTCCACCAAGTCAACGGCCAGCGAGTCCTCGGTGAGCGTGACGTTCTGCGCGTGCTCGGTCACGACAACTTCGACCGTTCGAAGCTCCGACCCCGAGAAGCCACGGCTCCACGCGAGCCGGACCGGCTGGAGCCAGAACTTGGCCTGGCTCGTGTCGCGCTCGGCATGCACGTGTGGCGGTTCATTTCGATCGCCTGAGTAGAACAACAACCGGTACGGGCCGCTCCGCAGCACCGTCGGCATGGGTATCCTACGCCTCGGCCCTTCGGCTGTCACCCCCAACATCCGACTTCGCGGGTCCACCCCCAGGACTCAGAAGTTGAGGCCTCGTTCCAGGGATCGGAATCGGTGCGGCGACCTCGGTGGACACCCAAAACCGGCCACTGATGGACACCTGAAAACCGGCCACCAGTAGGTAGGCGGCCCGAGACGTTGACGAGGCGGTGTGGACGTGTTCCACCGCCGGGATGACCAACGTCTTGGGCGACGAGAAGAAGCAGCAAGTACTGGCGCTGGGGCGGCTGGGCTGGTCGCTGCGGCGCATCGAAGAAGCCACTGGGGTCCGCCGGGAGACGGCCAGCGCCTACCTCAAGGTGGCCGGGGTGGCAGTCCGCGCCAGGGGTGGCCGGCCGGTGGCGTGGCCACCAAAACCGGCCACCACATCCGGGGTGTCCACCGACTCTGGGTCGACCGGGGCCCTGCCGCGGCCTGGCCGGGCCCCGAGTGCCAGCGCTTGCGAGCCCTTCCGAGAAGTGATCGTGGAGGCTCTGGCCCGCGGCCGCCGAGCCGCCGATCGTGGCCGTCCGTCAGGATCCGCGCATCGTCGACGTGGGTGCCTGGATCCTCGAGAACGTGCCTCCGCTCCGCACACCTCCCCTCCTCACCGATGCCTGCGTCAACGACCACCTGGTGCAAGCCCTGAGGGCGCTGGGCTGGGACGTTGTGCGGGCCATCGACCTGTATCCCGAGAGGACGAACAGCATGATCTACTTCATGGACGTCGTGAAGCACGACGACATCGGGCGCTATGGCCGGAGACCGCGACAGCCCCGCTAGCCAGAGCGGGTGCCGGCGCCGGGTCGGCCTTGCCTTCCTATCGATACCACTGTTGTAGTACAGTGAGCCCATCGAAGGAGTCTACATGACCATCGTCCGCGTCTCCCCCAAGTTCCAGGTCGTCATTCCGCTCGATGTCCGCCGAGCTCTTCGCCTGAAGCCGGGTCAAAAACTGCAGGTTCTTC
>CAYZBZ010000460.1:0-2239 GCA_964476725.1 uncultured Vicinamibacterales bacterium | reverse complement strand
CCGTGCGTGCACTTCACGTCGTCCGCGAAAATCTCGAGCTGCGGCTTCGTGTTGATCGACGCGTCGTCGGACAACAGCAGCGCACGGTTGGTCTGCTTCGCGTCGGTCTTCTGCGCGTCCTGGCGCACGATGATCTTGCCGTTGAACACCGCGCGGGCCTTGCCGCCGATGATGCCCTTGTAGATCTCGTGGCTCGGACAGTGCGCCTTGGCATGATCGATCGACGTGTGGTTGTCGACCAGGCGATCGCCGTCGGCCAGGTACAGGCCGTTCAGCGTGCACTCCGCGCCTTCCCCGTCGAGGAGCGCGAACACGTCGTTCCGCACCAGCCGGCCGCCGAGTGAAAACGAGTGCGACGACACGCTGGAGCTCCTCGCCGCGTGCAGGTGCATGCTCGCGATATGGAACGCGTCCACGCTCTCCTGCTGGACCTTGTAGTGATCGACGACGGAGTCCTCGCCCGCGAACACCTCGGTCACCGCGTTCGTGAAATAGGTCGTGCCGCGCGGGCCGACATACGTCTCGACGATGCGCGACTGGCTCCGTTCGCCGGCGACCACGAGCGCCCGGGGATTCGTCATGATCGGGCCGGATGACTCGGACGCCGTGGTGACGAAGAGGAGGTGCAGCGGCTGCTCGAGGATCACGCCGTCCGGGATGTACACGTACGCGCCGTCGGACGACAGCGCCGTGTTCAGCGCCGTGAACGCGCGGGTGCCGAACTCCGCGAGCTGCCCGAGATACCGCTGGACGACATCCGCCTGCTCGGTGACCGCCGCGGCGAGCGATCCCACGCGGACGCCGGCCGGCAAATTTATCGTGCGCGACAGCTCAGCCACGAACCGGCCGTTGACGATGACGATGCGATGCGCCGCGTCGCTGTAGAGATACCCCGCCAGCTCCGCTTCGGTCGCGTGCGCCGCGTCCCCGCCCGTCGGCTTGAACTCGGCCGCCGCTATCGGCGCGACGTTCGTGAAGCGCCAGTCCTCGTCACGGACCGTCGGGAACCCGAGCGCCGCGAACCGCACGGCGGCGCGATCGCGCAGATCCTGCAGCCACCGCGGGCCGCCCCGCGGCCGTTGCTCGATCGCGGCCATCCACGGCTGAAGCCTCTCCGCTACCTGCGTCATCGCGCTCACGCTCCAACCGGCTCCGCGCCGGTCTCGATCCAGCCGTAGCCCTTCCTCTCGAGCTCGTACGCCAGCTCCTTGCCGCCCGATTTCACGATCCGCCCGCCGCTCAGCACGTGCACGTAGTCCGGGACGATGTAGTCGAGGAGCCGCTGGTAATGGGTGACCACGATGATCGCCCGCGCGGGCCCGCGCATCGCGTTGACGCCCGACGCCACCAGCTTCAGCGCGTCGATGTCGAGGCCGGAGTCCGTCTCGTCGAGAATCGCGAGCTTCGGCTCGAGAAGCGCCATCTGGAAGATCTCGTTGCGCTTCTTCTCGCCTCCCGAGAAGCCCTCGTTCACCGCCCGGCTCAGCATGCTCTGATCGATCTCCAGGAGCGCACACTTCGCCTTGATGAGCTGCATGAACTCGATGGCGTCGAGCTCCGGCTCCCCGTGGTGCTTCCGCTTCGCGTTCAGCGCCGCCTTGAGGAAGTAGGCGTTGTTCACGCCGGCGATCTCGACGGGGTACTGGAACGCCATGAACACGCCTTCACGCGCGCGCTCGTCGGGATCCATGTCGAGCAGGTCCTTCCCCTCGAACAACACCTCGCCGCCGGTGACCTGGTATTCCGGGTGCCCCGACAACGCACGCGCGAGCGTGCTCTTGCCGGATCCGTTCGGTCCCATGATGGCGTGCACTTCGCCCGACTTCACGTGCAGGTCGATCCCTTTCAGGATCTCCTTGTTTTCCACACGGACATGGAGATTCTTGATATCGAGCATGAATGAGTTCCTGACGGCAGCCCTACAGGGCTGCGCTACAACCTCCCGAAAAAGGACTGCGCTACAAACACAACGTCGGCAGGTGACAGAGAGACGTGTAGCGCAGGCCTTCAGGCCTGCCTATCCAACCGATCCTTCAAGCGACACCGACAGTAACTTCTGGGCCTCGACCGCGAACTCCATCGGCAGCTCCCGGAAGACCTCCCGGCAGAATCCGCTGACGATCATGTTGACCGCGTCTTCCGTCGTCAGCCCGCGCTGGCGGCAGTAGAAGATCTGGTCCTCGCCGATCTTCGAGGTCGACGCCTCGTGCTCGACCCGCGCCGAGGTGTTCCGGATTTC
>CAYZBZ010000459.1:0-2261 GCA_964476725.1 uncultured Vicinamibacterales bacterium | reverse complement strand
CTGCGCCCGCCCCCGCCGCGCCGCCGCCCGCGGCCGTCAAGCTGCTTGCGTTGCAGCCCAAGCCGATCGAGCGCGCGTCGGAGTTCATCGCGGCGCTGCGGTCGCTGCGCTCCACCACGATTCAGCCGGAAGTGGCTGGATCCGTCACGCGGATCTTCGTGAAATCGGGTGACCGGGTGCGCGCCGGCACGCCGCTCGTCCAGATCGATCCCGACAAGCAAGAGGCGGCCGTGCGCCGCAGCGAGGCCAGCCGGTCCGGCACGGAAGCCGACGTCCAGTACTGGCGTCAGCAGGTGAAGCGGCTCGAGGCGCTCGTGGCGGCGGGCGCCGTGAGCCGGCAGGAGCTGGAGCAGGCCCAGAACTCGCAGAAGACGGCCGAAGCGAAGCTGGCCGCACTCGATGCGGAAGTCCTCGAGGAGCGCGTGCAGCTCCGGTACTACCGAGTTGTCGCTCCCCAGGCGGGCGTTGTCGGCGACATCCCGATTCGCGAGGGAGATCGCGTCACGCAGTCAACCATCATCACAACCGTGGACGAGAACTCGTCGCTCGAGGCCTACATCCAGGTGCCGCTCGACCGCGCCCCGCAGCTGCGCGTGGGACTCCCCGTCCAGCTGCTCGGCGCCGACGGCAAGGTCGTGGCGGTCAACCCGGTGTCGTTCGTCGCGCCCCGCGTCGACGAATCCACGCAGTCCGTGCTGGTCAAGAGCCTGCTCGAGAATGCGACGGCCGAGCTGCGGTCGCAGCAGTTCGTGCGCGCCCGAATCGTCTGGAGCACGACGGAAGGGCTGACGGTCCCGGTCGTCGCCGTGTCGCGTATCAGCGGGCAGTACTTCTGCTTCGTCGCGGAGCCGCAAGGGGACGCGCTGGTGGCGCGGCAGCGTCCGGTCCAGGTCGGTGACGTGCTCGGCGACGATTACCTCGTCGCCGGAGGGCTCAAAGCCGGCGACCGCATCGTCGTATCCGGAATTCAGAAGCTCGCTGACGGCGCGCCGATCAAGCCAGAGTAATGTTCGTAGACACGTTCATCCGCCGGCCGATCCTGGCCTCCGTCTGCTCCCTCGTCCTGATCCTCGCGGGAGCGATTGCCATCCCGACGATGCCGGTGGCGCAGTATCCCGCGCTGGCGCCGCCCCAGATCACCGTCTCCACCTTTTATACCGGCGCTGATGCACAGGCGGTCGAAACCGCGGTCACCACCCCGCTCGAGCAGGCGATCAACGGCGTCGAGGGCATGCTGTACATGACCTCGTCGAGCACCAACAGCGGGGCGGCCAGCATCAGCGTGGTGTTCGACGTCACGCGCGACGTGGACATCGCTGCGATCGACGTGCAGAACCGCGTGTCGACGGCCCTCGCCCGGCTGCCGAGCGAGGTCCGCACCAACGGCGTCACCGTCCAGAAGGGGGCGACCGGCTTCGTGCTGGCTGCCGGTGTGTACGCGGCCAAGGCCGAGTACGATTCGCTGTTCATCAGCAACTACATCGACGTCTACGTCAAGGACGCGCTGAAGCGAGTGCCGGGGGTCGCCAACGTTCAGATCTTCGGCGAGCGCAGGTACTCGATGCGGCTGTGGCTCGACCCGGGCAGGCTCGCCAGCCGCGGCCTTACCGCAGGCGACGTCGTCGGCGCGCTGCGCGAGCAGAACATCCAGGTCGCGGCGGGCGCCGTGGGGCAGTCGCCGACGCGGGACGACCAGAAGTTCCAGATCAGCGTACGCGCCGCGGGACGGCTGCACGAGCCGCGCGAGTTCGAGAACGTCATCATCAAGGCGGAGCCCGGCGGCTCGCTCGTGCGGATGAAGGACGTCGGCACGGTGGAGCTCGGCGCCGAGACGTACGGGTCCCAGCTTCGCTTCCAGGGCATCGACGCCGTCGGTTTCGGCGTCACGCAGCTGCCGTCGGCGAACGCGCTCGACGTCGAGCGTGGCGTCCGCGCGGAGCTCGACCGTCTCGCCACGCGCTTCCCGCCCGGCCTGAAGTACCAAATCGCCTTCAACACGACGCAGGTCGTGGCCGAATCGATCCGCGAAGTGCTCATCACGCTCGCCGAGGCGATCCTGCTGGTCGTGCTCGTCATGTTCCTGTTCCTCCAGAGCTGGCGCAGCACGCTCATCCCGACGATCACGATTCCCGTGTCGCTCGTCGGCGCCTTCGCATTCGTGAAGCTGATGGGCTTCTCCATCAACACGCTGACGCTGTTCGGCATCATCCTCGCCACCGGCATCGTCGTGGACGATGCGATTGTGGTCATCGAGAACATCG
>CAYZBZ010000458.1:0-2283 GCA_964476725.1 uncultured Vicinamibacterales bacterium | reverse complement strand
CGCGGCAGTTCCTCGAGCGGATGGAAAAGCCTGATGTCGATTCCATCGAAGGCATCTGCCCGGCCATCGCGATCCGCCAGAAGAACAGCATCCGGAACCCCCGGTCGACCGTCGGGACGACCACCGAGATCCACGACTACCTGCGGCTGATGTACGCGCGGATCGGCCGCACGTATTGCCGCAACTGCGGGCGCGAAGTCATTCGGGAAACTGCCGAGGTCGTCGCGCGCGGGCTGGGCGAGCTGCCGCAAGGCACGCGGCTGCTGATTGGCTTCGACATGCCGGTCGTGACGGCCCCTCCGATGTCGCGCGAAGGCGAACCGGAGGAAGACGAAGCGGCTGCGGCGGAAAGCGGCGGGGCAGAGGAAGCGGCTGCGCCCCAGCCGGACCTGCCGGATCTCGTTGACCCGGTCGCGGAGACGCTCGCCGCGCTGCGGCGGAAGGGGTTCGGACGCCTGTATATCGACGGCCAGACCGTCACCCTGGAAGATGTCGATGTCGCGACCCTGAAGGACCGCGGGACGCTGCAGGTCATCGTGGATCGCGTGAAGCTGGACGGTGACCTGCGCGCGAGGCTGACCGACTCGATCGAAACTGCGTACACCGAGGGAGGCGGCGCCGCGTTTGCCATCGAGGTGGAGGACGCCGGCGCCGGAGCCACAGGGGGCCGCGGAGCCACGGGCAGGGTTCACCGTTTCAGCGAGCGCTTCGAGTGCCGCGAGTGCGACATCCAGTACGAGATGCCGCAGCCGCGGCTGTTCTCGTTCAACAACCCCTTCGGCGCGTGCCCGGTCTGCCATGGTTTTGGCAACATCATCGAGCTCGACATGGATCTCGTCGTGCCCGACCCGTCGAAGTCGATCTCGCAGAACGCGATCGAGCCGTGGAGCAAGCCCCATTATCGCGCGCAGCTGGCAGAATTGAAGCGTGCGGCAAAGGTGCGCGACCTGCGGCTCGATGAGCCGTGGTCGCAGCTCACCGACGACGAGAAGCGGTTCGTCATCGAGGGGGACGGAGCGAGCTACGAGGGCGTGAAGGGGTTCTTCCGCTGGCTCGAGCGGAAGAAATACAAGGTGCACGTCCGTGTGTTCCTCAGCCGGTACCGCGGCTACCTCACCTGCCCGGAATGCGGCGGGGCGCGGCTGCGGCGCGAGGCGCGCGACGTCCAGGTCGGCGGCCGCACGATCGACGTCGTCTGCGGCCTGACCGTGCGCGATGCGGATCGGTTCTTCTCGGAGCTCGCGCTCTCCGAGAAAGAGACCGCCATCGCCGACAAGGTGCTGCGGGAGATTCGCAAGCGCCTCGGGTTCCTGCGGGACGTCGGGCTCGACTACCTGTCGCTGGATCGGCTGTCGTCGACGCTGTCGGGAGGGGAATCGCAGCGCATCAATCTGGCGACGTCGCTCGGTTCCGCGCTCGTCGGCACGTTGTACGTCCTCGACGAGCCCTCGATTGGTCTGCATTCCCGCGACAACGAACGGCTGATTGCCATCCTGCGGCAGCTCCGCGACCAGGGGAACACGGTCCTCGTCGTCGAGCACGACGCCGACATGATCAGGGTCGCCGACACGGTCGTCGACATGGGGCTCGGCGCGGGGGAGCAGGGAGGCCGCGTGATCTTCAGCGGCACACTCGAAGGGCTGCTGCAAGAGCCGCGCTCGCTGACGGCGAAGTACCTGCGCGACGAGCTGGCGATCCCCGTGCCGGCCGCGAGGCGCAAGCCTACGAACCAGAAGCTGCGCGTCCTGGGCGCGTCGGAGCACAACCTGAAAGATGTGGATGTCGAAATCCCGCTCGGCATGCTGACCTGCGTCACTGGCGTGAGCGGGTCCGGGAAGAGCACGCTCGTCCACGACGTGATCTACGCCGCGCTCAAGAAGGCCAAAGGAGACTGGGACCGGCGCGTCGGCACGCATCGCAAGCTCGAAGGCGCGGAGTTCGTCACCGACGTCGTGCTGGTCGACCAGGCGCCGATCGGCCGGACGCCGCGGTCGAATCCGGTCACGTATCTGAAGGCGTTCGACTCGATCCGCGAGCTGTTTGCCGCGACGAAAGACGCCCGGTCGCGCGGCCTGACGGCGAGCCACTTCTCGTTCAACGTCCCGGGCGGCCGCTGCGAGACGTGCGAAGGCGAGGGGGAAGTCAAAGTCGAGATGCAGTTCCTCGCCGACGTGTTCGTGCCCTGCGACCAGTGCGAAGGCAAGCGCTTCAAGCCGCAGGTGCTGGAGGTGAAGTACCGCGGACGCGGCGTCGACCAGGTGCTCGACATGACGGTCCGCGAGG
>CAYZBZ010000457.1:0-2306 GCA_964476725.1 uncultured Vicinamibacterales bacterium | reverse complement strand
GCTGCGTCCCCCGCACGGGTCGAGCTGCGGGGCCCCGCCGGCGGGTGGCGCCGGCTGCGGCAGCGCGGCGGTCAAACCGGCAAGCAGCTGCTCCTGCGTGACCGAGCCTGCCCGGGCGGTGTCCGAGTCCGAAAACCACTTGTCGAAGCTCGCCTTCAACTCCTCGCGGGTGATGGCCCCATCCTTATTGGCATCCGCAGCGGCGAAGAGTCCGGGGGCGACACCGCCCCGTCCGCCACCGCCAGCTCGTCCGCCCGCGGGGGCCTGGCCCGCGGTCTGCCCGGCCGGCGGTGCCTGCTGAGCCACCCCGCCGATCGTGGTCGCGTACCACGTCGCGGCGCACACGGCGACCGCCAGCGCCGCTTTCGAAGTCCTCAATCTCATACGTCCTCCTCAGCGTCGCCGGGGGCGCGCTGTCGTCACTACGCCACAATCCTTCAAAACGTTTCCTAGGCTAATCTACTCCGGTCTTTACCGCGCCGGATCTGCCAGCTCGCGGAGAATCTCGAACGCCGTGTTCGCCGCCGGGACGCCGCAGTAGACGGCCTGCTGCAGCATCACTTCCTTGATCTCGTCCGCCGACACGCTTCCTTCGGCCAGCGCCGCGCGGACATGCAGCCGCAGCTCTTCCCAGCGTCCGAGCGCAATCGTGGTGGCGATCACGAGCAGCCGTCGTGTGCGGATGTCGAGGCCCGGCCGCGTCCAGATCTCTCCCCACCCGTACCTGGTGATCAGGTCCTGGAACTCGGCCGTCAGCTCCGTGGTCCGGGCGGACGCGCGATCCACGTGCGCATCGCCGAGGACCTTGCGGCGGACCTCCATGCCCGCGGCCCGCCGTTCGTCGTCAGTCGCCAACCAGACCTCCGTCCAGGAACTCGAGCACGGTCGCGTTGAACTGGTCGGCGCGCTCCACGTTCGACAGATGCGCAGCCTCGAGCGTGACCATGCGAGAGCGCGCGATGCCCGCGCGCATCTCTCGCCCATGGTCCGGCGTCGTCACCGGATCCGAGGTTCCGGCGATGACGAGCGCAGGCGCGTCGATCCCACGGATTGCCTCGCGCAAATCCGCATCGCGGATCGCGGCGCAACAGCCCACATAACCATCGGGATGACACGACGCGACCATCGCCTGGTGTCGCGACACGATATCGGGGTGACGCTGGCGGAACGTTTCCGTGAACCACCGCTGCATCGTGGCGTCGGCGATCGCGCCCAACCCGATCGTGCGCACCTGCTGGATCCGATCGTTCCACCCCTCAGGCGTGCCGATACGCGCGGCCGTGCTCGAGAGGATCAGGCTGACGATCCGATGCGGCGCGTGGATCCCCAGCCACATCGCCGTCAATCCTCCGAGCGACAGACCGCAGATGTGCGCGCGATCCACGCCGGCCGCGTCGAGCACCGCCAGCGCGTCCCGTCCGAGCTCGTCGATCGTGTAGCTGCCCGGCGGCACACCCGAGCGGCCGTGGCCGCGCGTGTCGTAGCGGATGACGCGGAACGCGTTCGAGAAAGCGGCCATCTGCGGCGACCACAGATCGGCCGTCGTCCCCAGCGCGTGCGACAGGAGCAGAGGCGGCGCGTTGGCACGGCCGCTGACGTCGTACGAGAGCGTAAAACCACCGGCGTCGATTTCAGCCACGTCGCAACTCTCCCTCCCGCAACGCCAGGATCCTGTCGACGAACGTGCGGGCCGCTCCGAGATAACGTTCTGGGTTCAGGTGCCGCTCGAGAGCAGGCCGGTCGAGCACTGCGGTCACGGCAGGGTCTTCAGACAGGATGTCTACCAGATCCCGCCGTTCCGCGATTGCGCGACGGCACGCCTCCTCGACCCGCGCGTGGGCATTGCTCTTTCCCCATGAGACGGCGAGCGCCATCGTGACGGCTTCAGCCAGCGCGAGGCCGCAGGTGGCCGCCAGGTTTTCACGCATCCGTGCGGGATCGACGACGAGTCCTTCGAGCACGTCCGCCATCGCACGGGCCGATCCTGCGGTGACGCGAACGAGCTCCGGGAGCGTCTCCCACTCAGCCTGCCAGCCGCCAAGTCCACGCTCGTGCTCCTGCGGCATGGCGCTCAGCATCGTCGCGACGAGCCCCGGGGCGCGAACGGCTGCCGCCAGCACCACCGACACGCGCACGGGATTCCGCTTTTGCGGCATCGTCGACGATCCGCCACGCCCTTCGGCCGTCGCCTCGAACGCTTCGCCGACTTCGGTCTGGCCAAGGAGCGCCAGATCGCGTCCAATCTTGCCGAGCGTGCCAGCGGCGACGCCCAGCGCGCACGCGAGCGACGCCAGGCGATCGCGGTG
>CAYZBZ010000456.1:0-2322 GCA_964476725.1 uncultured Vicinamibacterales bacterium | reverse complement strand
GCGGTGCAGGTCTTCACGTCCCCGGCCCGGCCGCTGGTGGCGGGGCAGCTGACCTACGAGGAGTGCGCGGGTTACGCGGGCCTGATCGGCACGCCGGTACGCGCCATCCCCCTCGACCGCGCGCTGCAGCTCGATCTGGATGCGATGGCCCAAGCGGCCCGGGGCGCGGGCATGGTCTTCCTGAACAACCCCAACAACCCCACCGGCGCGCTCCTCTCCGGGGACGCCGTGGACCGGTTCATCGAGCGCGTGTTCTCCGTCGCGCCGGAGTCCGTGGTGCTGATCGACGAGGCGTACCACGACTACGTGACCGACCCCTCCCACCGCACGCAGGTCCCGCGCGCGATCAAGGACCCGCGGGTGATCGTGGCGCGGACGTTCTCGAAGGCGCACGGCATGGCCGGGATGCGCGTCGGCTACGCCATCGGGCACCCCGACACGATCAAGCGGCTGGAATGGGAAGGTCCGGACGCGATGAACGTGGCCGGGATCGTAGCCGCGACCGCCTCCATCAAGGACCAGGCGCGGCTCGACCGCGAGCAGGCGCGCAACACCGAGGCGCGCCGGTTCACGATCGACTGGTTCGCCCGGGGCGGCTTCCCATCCATCGCCTCGCAGACAAACTTCATCTTCGTGGACATCAAGCGCCCGGCGAAGGGCTTCCGCGAAGCCTGCCGCGAGCAGGGCGTCCTCGTGGCCCGCGACTTCCCACCCTTCGAGAAGAGCCACGTGCGGATCTCCGTGGGCACGCTCGACGAGATGAAGCGGGCGGTGGACGTCTTCGGGAGGGTGCTCGGGGTCAAGGCGAAGGCCGCCTGACCCACGTCGGGGGCTCGGATCGATGGATAGGAGAGGTTTCCTACAGACCGTAGGCGCCTTGGGCGCCGCCTCGACTGCCCTGGCCCCCGATGCGAGAGGCCAGGACCCTCGGAAGGCGCTCAAGATCGACCTGCACACGCACTACTACCCCGAGGCCTTTTTCCAGAAGATCCGCGACACTCCTTCGGAGTTCACCTTCGACAAGGACCCCACCGGCCGCACCATCATCAAGTATCGCGGCGCGCGATTCTTCGGCATCCAGCCCCCGATGACGGATCCGGTGAAGCGCCTCGCGGACATGGACCGGGTGGGCATCGACGTGGAAGTGATCTCCCTCTCGACGCCCAACGTCTTCTTCGCCGACGAGAAGACCCAGCCCGAAGTGGCCCGCATGGTGAACGACGCGTACGCGGAGCTCATCGCGCGGCACCCCGGCCGCTTCAAGGGATTCGCGTCGATACCCATGGACGCCCCCGACCACGCGCTGCGGGAGCTCGATCGTGCCCTGGGTGAGCTCAAGCTGAACGGGGTCATCCTGCTCAGCAACATCAGGGGAAGAGCGCTGACCGCGCCGGTCTACCGGCCGTTCTTCGCGGAGGCGAACCGACGGAAGCTCTGCATCCTCCTTCATCCCATGCTGCCGTCCAACCCCGAGGCCTACGGAGAGTACGTGCTGGGACCCATCGTGGGATTCCCAGCCGACACCACGCTGGCCGTGGCCCGGATGTGCTACGACGGCTTGCTCAAGGACTTCCCCGACATCCGTTGGATCATCGCCCACCTCGGGGGCGCGGTGCCGTACTTGATGGAGCGCATGGACAACGGGTTCCGCGACTTCGCCGAGTGCCGGGTCAAGATCGACCAGCTTCCCAGCACCTACCTCAAGAGGCTTTACTACGACACCGTGACCTTCAGCCCCCATGTCCTGAACATGGCCCGCGACCTCCTGGGGACGGATCATCTGGCCATGGGCAGCGACTATCCGCACCTCCTGGGCTCCATCGATCGGGCCGTCTCCTCCATCGAGGCGCTCGCCATCCCCCAGGTCGAGAAGGACCGGATCTTCGGCGGGACTGCCCTTTCGATCCTGAACAACGTCTAGCGGAGGCGGGACGTTCGACGTCGCCCCGGATCACAACGGAGCCGCACCCGCTCGGTGATGTCCCTCGACCGGGGCGGGTTCTCGCCGAGGCCCAGGCTGTGGAGCATCTCGTGAATCAGCGTGGCCTCGACGTCTTCCGCGCTGCCACTCATGGCCTCGACAAACGCGGTCGGGCAGATATAGACGACCCGGCTACCGGGCTCCGTGAAAGCGAGGGTTGCCTTGCTGCTGCAGGCGTTGAGGCCCCGGCCGTCGGTGTAGAGGATCCACCTGAGATACCCTCGTGCCGACACCTCGCTGCCGTCCAGCACTTCTTTCAGCGTCCGCCCCGAAGCATCGCGGAAGTCGGTCAGGACTTCCTGGCAGGCTGGCTCCGCGAGGAGCCGATCCGCACCCGCGAG
>CAYZBZ010000455.1:0-2339 GCA_964476725.1 uncultured Vicinamibacterales bacterium | reverse complement strand
CCGTTAAGTTCGCGCTGCGGGGCGTGGCGTGGAGCCTCGGCTTCTTCGGCCTGCTTCGTCTGAACTGGACCGAGGCGCATCTGGTGCTGCCGTTCACCCGCGTGCAGGGGGGGCTGGCGGTGGGACTGTTCGGCACGCCGACGTTGCCCGTCGAGGTCACGCTTGCGTGCAGCGGGGCCGACGCGTTGGCCCTGTGCCTCGGGGCCGTCCTCGCCTACCCGGTGAAGTGGCGAACGCGCCTGGCCGGCGCTGGTGGCGGCGCCGCACTGATCCTCGGCCTCAACACGTTGCGGATCGGCACCCTTGGACGGGTGGCCGCGTCGCCGGCGTGGTTCAACACGCTCCACGTCTACGTCTGGCCTGCCGTGCTCACGCTCGCGATCGCCGGATATGTGTTCGCGTGGATGCGCCTCGCGGATCGGCGGCACACGCGCCCGCCTGCGCCTTCGCCGTTGGCTACGGCGCGGCAGGCTCCGCAACCGTCGCGACGATTCATCGTGCTCACGGTTGCATTTCTGCTCCTGTTTGCAGCCGCCTCGCCGCTCTATCTCGAGAGTCCCAGCGTCCTCGCGCTGGCCGGATTCATCGCCCGCGCGGCCGCGGTGATCCTCGGCGTCGTCGGCGTCAGCGCGCACGCCGCGGCCAATGTGCTCTGGACGCCACGCGGCGGCTTCCTCGTCACGCAGGAGTGCATTTCCACGCCGCTGATCCCGGTTTATCTGGCAGCCATCTGTGCCTATTCGACGACATGGCGGCGGCTGATCCTGGGCGTCGTCGCCGCCCTGCCGCTCTTCATCGCCCTGGGCATCGCGCGACTTCTGGTGGTCGCCCTGCCTGATGTGGTGGCCTCGCCGCTATTCTTCGTGCACGCGTTCTATCAATTGCTCCTCGGCGCGGTGGTCGTGTTCCTCGCCGCGCTGTGGCGCCACGGCGGCAGAGCGGCGCCCGGCCACGCGCTGGTCGGCGTCATCGTGGGCGTGCTGTTCGTCTACCTGCTCGGTCCTTTCTATACTCGCGTGATCACATATCAGGCACGCGGGTTCCTCGATGACCCGCAGGGGGCCATTGCGTTTCTCCCCGCGTTCCAGGCCGGCCTCTATCTCGCGCTTTGGGTGGCGGCCTTCATCGCCGTCGGCTGGAGCCGCTTCCTCGCCGGGTTCGCCGTGCTCGGGCTCACGCAGACGGCAGGCTTGCTGGCGCTGCACGCCCTCGCCAGCCACTCCGGCCTGACGGCGCACGTGCGCGATGTCCGCGGCTGGGCGGTTGCGGGCCCCGTGTTGATCGTCGCCGCGGTGGTCACCGTTGCCCGGCCGCGTCGCTGAAGTCGCCGCGGTCTCGGCAATGGCCGTCATCGTCACTCTGGCGATGGCCGCACCTGTTCTTCGCGCGCCGTCCGAGCGCGTGTTCGGCATGGAGATCGTGGGGCGCCACCACGACCCGTTCACCGCGATGGCGCAGTTCGAGCGCCCAATCAGCATCGGCGTGTATTCGCAGCCGGTCACCGACATCACCGGCGCGCTGCTCGCGCGCATCTCAGGTCCGGTGGCCGCGTACAATTGGCTCGTCCTTCTCAGCTTTCCACTGTCTGCCGCCGCAGCGTACCTGCTTGCGCGTCATCTGATGCTCTCGCCGGCAGGCGCGACCGTCGCGGCGATGGCCTACGCGTTCTCCCCATTCCATGTGGCGCACGCCGCATATCACCCTCACATCGCGCAGACCCAGTGGGTGCCGCTGTACCTGCTCGCGCTGTGGCGTTGTCTCGACAACGCGTCGCCGGTAGCGATCGGCCTTCTTGCCGCCGCAGCGATGGCCGTGACGCTCTCGAACTTTTACGTGGGCTTGATCGCGGCCGTCATCACCCCGGTCGCCGTGGCCGCGTACTGGCTCGTCACGTGTCGGGCAGACCCGCGACCGATGCGTCGACTGGGCATCACGTCCGGGAGCCTCCTGCTCATCGCCGCCTTCGGGATGGCGTACGCGTCGTACGCCGCCAGCGCCGTCGTCGTGAACCGCGCGGCCTTCGCGTTCCCTCGTGCCGATCTGTTCCGCTACAGCGCGAAATGGTGGAGCTATCTGGTTCCACCGGTCGAGCATCCGCTGCTCGGGGCAACCGCGCATCGCTTCTGGACTGCCGTGGACATCCGCGAGGGGCTGCTCGAACAGCAGGTGAGCCTCGGGTGGGGAATCGTCGCGCTCGGGCTCATCGCCGTCTTTTGGTGGCCCGCCTCCGCTAAAGCTCCGGCGAGGCTCGCCGAAGTTCGCTCAGCGAAGGAAAGCGAACGAAGGCGGCTGGTCCCCTGGAGCAACGTCCGGCAACCGGCGGCGCGCGCGCGCGTACC
>CAYZBZ010000454.1:0-2362 GCA_964476725.1 uncultured Vicinamibacterales bacterium | reverse complement strand
AGGCGCGCGTCGACCATCGGCGAGCTGTCGTCGATGCGGCGCCCGACGCCGCTGACGATGCGGTCGATCACCCGCAGCAGGTGCTTGTCGTCCTGGAACGTCGTCGGCAGGCGTTCGAGCTTGCCGTTGCGCTCCACGTACACCGACTTGTAGGTGTTGACGAGGATGTCGCTGATCCCCACGTCGCGCAGCAGCGGCTCGAGCGGCCCGAGGCCGAAGACCTCGTCGATGACGTCGCCGAGGATGCCCTCGCGCTCCGTCATGCTCATCGGCGTGCCTTCTTCGGCGATGAGGTCGAACAGGAGCGTGCGGATCTCGGCTTCGGCGCGCGGGCGCTCGGCCGACGCCAGCGTCTCGAGGTTGAGGCGGTTGAGCAGCTTACGGTGGACGTTCGCCTTCAGCTCGAGATATTGCGGCCGCGGCGCCTCCACACGCCCCGGACGGGCGGGTGTGGCGGCTGGTTGCGAAAGGTTCAGAACGCTCATGGATTAGGTCCGATCTACAGAAGTCCGAGGAACGCGCGGCGCTTCTCCGGCTCGGCGTTCGCCTCGTCGTTCAGGCCGAGGAGGTGCCGGGTGAAGCTGCTGAATTGCGCCGAAAGCTCCGAGTGGCTCGAGAGCGCGAGCGGCACGCCGGAGTTGAGCGCCGTCGACACCGTCCGGTAGTCGCTCGAGAACGCCTGGTAGATGCCCAGCCCGAGCGCCGTCTCGATCTGCGTCGGCGCGATCAGCGTCTGATCGGACACCCGGTTGAGCAGGATCTTCACGCGCTCGCTCCCCGCTCCGAGCTGCCGCACGCGATCGACGAGCCGCTGCGCGTTGCGGATCGACGCGACGTCGGGGTTGGTCACCAGAAACACCGTGTCCGCGGCGTACAGCGCCGCGACGGTGCACGCATTGATCATGTTGCCGGCGTCGATGACAACGTAGTCGTACGTGCGCGCGAGCACGCGCAGCAGCTCTTCCATCGCGCCCGCGTCCTGCGCGTTGGGGCGGTCGAACTGCTCGGACCCGGCAATGATGTCCAGCCCGGACTTGTGCCTCGAGACGAGCTCGCGCAGGAAGTCCCGGTCGAGCCGGTGCAGGTTCTCGATCGCGTCGAGGACCGTGAAGCGCGGGCGCACGCCGAGGAACAGGGCGACCTCTCCCAGGCACGGCTTCAGATCGAGAATCAGCGTCGGCTTCTTCGTCAGCCGCGCCAGCTCCACGGCGCAGTTGACTGTCACGGTCGTCGTGCCAGCGCCCCCTTTGGCGCCGAGGAAGGCGTGCGTGACGCACGGCTGCCGCGCTCCGGCGTTGGCCGCCGCCTGGCGCGCCGCGGTCCGGCGGACGGCGCCGTGAAACGACTCCTCCATCGCGCGAGACGACTGCGTCGCGCCGCCGGGCACCCACGGGAAAAACTCGTTCGCGCCGGCGCGCATCGCCTGGAGAATGAGGTCGGGCTCGGGGCTGGCCGCAATGGCGAAGATGCCGACGGGCGGATGGCTTGCGCGGAGCCGCTCGATGGCCGCCATCCCGGACGACGCGTCCGCGCGAATGTCCACGACGAACACGTCCGGACCCGCGCCTTCTGCCGCGGTACGCGGGTCGACGATGCCAACCGGCACGCCGCCGGCCCGAAGGAGCGCGGCGACCTGCCGTTTGAATTCTTCGTCGTGGCTGACGATGGAGGCTGCGAGCTGTGCCATGGTTACCTGGTAATTACCCTTACCCCCGCGACGTCCGCCGCTCCGCGTGGCGCGGTCAACATGCCATGCCGCCGCAGACGTTCACCCGCCCCACGTCACCTTACTGGCGGGGCGAGGACGCCGTGCCGGACTTCTTCGCTTTGTCACTGCTGCTCCTTTGGGCCTTGTCGATCTCGGCCTGATATGCCGCCTGCGCCTCCTTGAGTCGGGCGGCAGCGTCACCGAGAACCTTGTCGCGCTTCTGATCTTCTTCGGCCTTCCGGCGTGCAATCTCTTCGTTCTTTTTAGCCACTTCGGTCTCGCGCTTCGCGCGCTCCTGGGCGACCACGGCGGCGTGCGCGGCGCGCTCCTTCGCGAGCTTGTCGGCGGCGCGGCGCTGTTCCTCCGCCTTCTTCTGGGCGACCTTGTCTTCTTCGGCCTTGCGCTTGTCCGCAACGGCCTTCCGCTTCGCCGCCTCTTCAGCCGCCTTGAGCTGCGCCTTCGTCGGCGCCGGCGGAGCCGCGGGCTGTGCCTCGGCCTTCGGCGCCTTCACCGGTGCGGCGGCAGCCGCCGGTGTCTCTACCTTCGGAGCGGCGGCGGGCTGCGGCTGCGGTGCGACACGGGCTGCGGCGACGGGCACCGCTGCCGCGGACGCCTGGGGCAGCGTCACGGGAGCCTGGATGGGCCGGGCCACCA
>CAYZBZ010000453.1:0-2382 GCA_964476725.1 uncultured Vicinamibacterales bacterium | reverse complement strand
CGAGCGCCTGGTGGGCGAGCTGCGGGTTGCAGGCGCCGAGGATGACATACCGGCGGAAATCCAGATTGAGCTTCACCTTCATCGTCGCCGTGACGTCGATCTCCGTCAGGATGCCGAAGCCCTGCTCCTTCAATGCGTCCGTGACGCGCGACCGCGCATCCTCAAAAGAAACGCCGCGAAGGTGCGCCGTATAGCCGTATGTCGGATCGGCCTGTGCTTCAGGTTTCACTGTGACCTCACTGTGATTGCAGACCACGTTGGATCGGAGGCCGGGCGGACAGCGTGGAATCCCCCGAATCACGCGCGCGCAGATGCTTGTGTCCCAGGGCGCGTTAACGGGCCCTGCTGGGGAGATGCACGCATGCACGAAACGTGACAGGTTCTTGCAGACGGCCGGCGTGAGACCGACATCAGGTCACTTCGGAGCGCTGGCGGGTTCGGCGCTGGCGGCGCGTGCCCTCCGAGCGCAAAAGCTGCTGAATGCGGGCGTACGCGCGCGTCCGGACGCGGGCGGGCAGGCGCTCGCGGCCAGCCGCACGACACGCCGCGATCGAGCCGCGCAGGCCCTCAGCCAGCGTGTCGCAGCAGGCGCACCTCGCCAAATGCCGCTCGATGACCCGGCAACGGGCCGCCGAGAGCTCGCCGTCGAGGTGGGCGAACAGCTCGGCGAGCCGCGCACGGCAGTCTCCGCCACGAACCGCTGGCCGTCGTGTGGTCTTCGCCATCACGCGTGTTCCCTGACCCTGCGCCCCGTGGTCCGTGTTCGTCGAGGACGGGCGCGTCTTTCATGTGTGGCCGCGAGCTCGCGCTGCAGGAACAGCCGCGCGCGATGCAGTCGCGCCTTCACGTTGTCTTCCGACACCCCAAGCACCGCGGCGGCTTCGCGGGTCGACAGGCCCTCCATCTCTCTCAGGAACACGACCACGCGAAACGCAGGGGGCAACCTGGCGAGCGCCTGGTTCAAACGCCGCCGGAGACCGGCGTTTTCTACCAGTTGCTCGGGATTTTTCCCCACCGCTGGCGGATCGAGGTGACGCGCGCCGTGCTCGGTCGGCAGCAGCTCGTCGAGCGACAGCATGCGGGTTGGCTCGTCTATGCGGCGCCGGCGCGACATCAGGCACGCGTTTCGCACAGTCCGATAGAGCCACGGCCGGAACGCCGCCGGATCGCGGAGCCGCGAGACGAAGCGGAAGGTCTGGACCAGCGCCTCCTGCATCACGTCCTCGGCGTCCTCCGTATGACCGCAGACCGTCCGGCTGAAACGCCAGGCCACTTCCTGCGCCTCGAGCAGCAGACGCTCCATCGCGTCGCGGTCGCCGGCGGCGGCGCGACGGGCAAGGTCGGCGAACCGGGTCTGCGCGGCGATCGTTCGCTCGTCGGGGGGATGCCGAACCGGCGATTCGGTGACAGCGTGTGGAGATGTGCGGGCTCTGGACGGCGGAGCCAGGCTCGATGGGGCCATGTGATCACCGTCATTGTAGGACGCGAGGGCCATGTGTCACCAAGAGCGCGCAGTTGCATCCCTGTCAGTGGGATGAAGAACACGATCGTCTGGATGATCCTTCTAGCCGCGCCGGGAGCGGCCGCGCCGGTGGCGGCCCAGACGCGGCTGACTCTGCCAGAGGCCATCGCCCGCGCCCGGTCGCAGAACCTCGATGTCCGGTCGGCGGCGGCCGCCGAGCGCGAGGCCGCGCAGCGCGTCACGCAGGCTCGCGCCGGCTATTTCCCCAAAGTGGACGTCACCGAGTCGTGGCAGCGCGGCAACCAGCCGGTCTTCGTCTTCAGCTCGCTCCTGGCGCAGCGCCGGTTCACGGCCGCTGACTTCGCGGTCGACGCGCTCAATCGTCCTGCCGCCATCGACAACTTCCGCGCGGCCGTCATGGTCGAGCAGACGCTGCTCGACCGCGCCACCAGGGCGAATGTCCGCGCGGCCGGGATTGGCCGCGACATGGCGACGGCCGGACGCACGCTCGTCGATCACGACCTGGCCGTGGGCGTCACCGACGCCTACGGGCGCGTCCTCGTTGCGGCGGCGGCCAGACAGTCTGCCGCCGCAGCCGGTGAGGCCGCGCGCGCGGATCGCGAGCTGGCGAGCAACCGGCGTGACGCGGGCCTGGTGACTGACGCGGACGTCCTGCAGCTCGACGTGCACGTCGCCCGGGCGCGCCAGCAGCAGATCCGGGCGGAGTCCGACGAGCGGATCGCCTGCGCCCGGCTCAACCAGGTGATGGGCGAGCCGCTCGATGCAACGTTCACGCTCGATCCCACCCCCGCGCCGGGCGCCCTCGAGACGACGGCCCTTCCCTCCCTCGAAGCGGAAGCCCTGAAGAACCGGCCCGACGTGACGCTCGCCACGCTGCAGGAGCAGCTGGCCGGAGCGGC
>CAYZBZ010000452.1:0-2384 GCA_964476725.1 uncultured Vicinamibacterales bacterium | reverse complement strand
CGCGCCGCCGCCTGTGCCCGGCGACGTGCCGCCGACCTCGCCCGCTCCAGGTTCAGCGCGCCCGGCGCCACGCGCGACCACCGGGCAGATCATCGTCAGCTCGACGCCGTCAGGGGCGGGTGTGACGGTGAACGACCGGTGGCGCGGACGAACGCCGTTGACGCTCGACGCCCTCCATTTCGGTCCTTACACTGTCCGCGTCGTACGCCCCGGTTTCGTGGTGGCGCGCCAGGACGTCGCGTTGTCCGCAGCGGAGCCGTCGCGGACGCTGTCCTTCCGTTTGCAGCCTGGCGCGACCTCGCCGCCGGCACAGTCTGGAACCCGCGCCGCGCCAGCGCCGCGCGACGGGTCGTCGCGGTTCGTCGGGACGATTTATGTGGACTCGCGGCCGCGCGGGGCGCGTGTGCTGATCGACGGCCGGCCGTCGGGCACGACGCCGGCGCTGGTTCCAGGCATCTCCGTCGGCAACCACGTGGTCAGGCTCGAGCTTCCCGATCACAAGACGTGGACGGTCAGCACGCACGTCGCCGCGGGGACGCAGACTCCCGTGACTGGTTCGCTCGAACGCATACGATGAAAGCCACACTCGCGCTTGAAAACGGCACGTGGTACGAAGGGGACGCGGCCGGCGCCGCAGGAGAGACCGGCGGCGAGGTCGTCTTCAACACCAGCATGACGGGCTACCAGGAAGTCCTGACCGACCCGTCCTACGCCGGGCAGATCGTCACGATGACGTGCCCGGAAATCGGCAACTACGGCATCGCGCCCGACGATGGGGAGTCGCGCGCGCCGCAGGTGGCGGGGTTCATCATCCGCGACCAGTCGCCTGTCGCCAGCAACTGGCGCTCCGAAAGCACGCTTCGCGAGTATCTCGTGCGCCACAACATCGTGGCGATCTCCGACATCGACACGCGCGCGCTGACGCGCGTGCTGCGGTCCGCCGGGGTCATGCGCGGCATCATCGCGACCGGTGATGCCAATCCGCGCGAGCTCGTCGATCGAGCGCGCGGCATCGCGCCCATGGAAGGATCGGATCTGGTCCTCGGCGTGACGTGCGACGCGCCGTTCGACTGGCGACCCGATCCCTCCGACGAGTTCACGCCGGAGCCGGAGCGGCAGCCGAAGCGGACGCTGCGCATCGCGGCCTACGATTTCGGCATGAAGTGGAACATCCTCCGGCGCTTTACCGCGTACGGATGCGACGTCCGCGTGTTTCCGGCCACCGCGCCCGCGTCGGATCTCCTGGGGTCGAATCCGGACGGCGTGTTCCTGAGCAACGGGCCGGGCGACCCCGCCGCGCTCGGTTACGCCATCCATAACGCCCGCGAGCTCGTGAAGTCAGACGTCCCCATGTTCGGGATCTGTCTCGGCCACCAGATCCTGTCGCTCGCGATGGGCGGGTCCACCTACAAGCTCAAGTTCGGCCATCGCGGCGCCAACCATCCGGTCAAGGAGCTCGAGACCGGCAAGGTCGAGATCACGTCGCAGAATCACGGCTTCGCGGTCGATTCGGAGACGCTGCCGGATGACCTGCGGGTGACGCATCTCAACCTGTACGACGGCACGGTCGAAGGACTGCGTCACGCGACGAAGCCGATCTTCTGCGTGCAATACCATCCGGAAGCGGCCCCGGGCCCGCACGATGCGGATTACCTGTTCCGGCAGTTCCTGGATGAAATCGAAAAACGCGCGTGAGAATTAGCCGCCTGTAGAACGTTAGAACCTTGGAATGCCCAAACGCACCGACATCAAGCGCGTCCTCGTGATCGGCTCCGGTCCGATCGTCATCGGACAGGCGTGCGAGTTCGACTATTCTGGCACGCAGGCGTGCAAGGCGCTCAAGGCCGAGGGGCTCGAGGTCATCCTCGTCAACAGCAACCCGGCGACGATCATGACGGACCCGGACATCGCGGACCGGACCTACGTCGAGCCCCTGACGCCCGAGTTTCTCGAGAAGATCATCGCGCGCGAGCGTCCGGACGCCGTGCTGCCGACCGTCGGCGGCCAGACGGCGCTCAACCTGGCGGTCGCGCTCAGCGAGAACGGCACGCTCGAGAAGTACGGCGTCCAGCTGATCGGCGCGCAGATCGACGCCATCATGGTCGCCGAGGACCGGCAGAAGTTCCGCGACGCGATGCGCGAGATCGGCTGCGACATGCCGGAGAGCCGCTACGTGCGCTCGATGGAGGAAGCGGTAGCCGCGGTCGATGTCATCGGCTTCCCGATCATCATCCGGCCGTCCTTCACCCTGGGCGGCGTCGGCGGAGGCATCGCCTACAACATCGAGGAGTACCGTGAGCTCGCGGGGCGCGGGATCGAGGTGAGCCCGGTGCACGAGATCCTGGTCGAAGAGTCGGTGATCGGCTGGAAGGAATTCGAGCTCG
>CAYZBZ010000451.1:0-2400 GCA_964476725.1 uncultured Vicinamibacterales bacterium | reverse complement strand
GAAGCGATCGACGACGCGCTCCTTCAGCGGGATGATCGCGTTATCGGTGATGTGGATGTGCTCGGGGCACACCTTGGTGCAGCACTTGGTGATGTTGCAGTAGCCGATGTTGTTCTTGTCCTTGAGGTCGGCCAGCCGGTCGTCGGTGTCGAGCGGGTGCATCTCGAGCGCCGCCGCGTAGACGAAGAAGCGCGGCCCGATGAACTCTTCGTGCTTGTCGTGGTCGCGCAGCACGTGGCAGACGTCCTGGCACAGGAAGCACTCGATGCACTTGCGGAACTCCTGCACCCGATCGACGTCCGCCTGCGCCATGCGCCACGTGCCGTCCGGCGCGTCGGGCGGCCTGGGCTTGAAGGGCTTGATCGTCTTCTTGACCCGGTAGTTCCACGAGACGTCCGTGACGAGATCCCGGAGCAGCGGGAATGCCTTCATCGGCTCAATCGTCACCAGCTGGTCGAGCGGCAGCTCACTGAGGCGCGTCATGCACATCAGGCGCGGATTGCCGTTCACTTCCGCGGAGCAGGACCCGCACTTGCCGGCCTTGCAGTTCCAGCGGACCGCGAGGTCACCTGCCTGCGACGCCTGAATGGCGTGGACCGCGTCCAGCACGACCATGCCGGGCACGATCCCGGTCGTGTAGTCCCGGAACTGACCGCCGTTGACGTCGCCGCGCCAGATCCTGAACGTGGCCTGCTGCATGTGAGAGCTACCTCGGCAGCCCTGACCGCCTCCGCCAAGGCTACGGCGGTCCGCCGAAGCGCTTCGCGCGAAGGCGGAAGGGCTGCGCTACTTGTTCTCTTCGATCACCTGTTTGAGCTCCGCCGGCATCTCGGGGATCGGCACCCGGCGGACCTCCATCGAGCCGTCGGCTGCCTGACGCACCACGATGTTGATCCTGCCGAACTCCGGCGCCTTCTCGGGATAATCGTCCCGGAAGTGCCCACCGCGGCTTTCCTTCCGCTCGATCGCGCACCGCGCCACCGCTTCCGAGACCGTCAGCAGGTTCTGCAGATCGACGGCCGTGTGCCAGCCGGGGTTGTATTCGCGATGCCCCGAAACCGCGGCCCGTGCGGCGCGGGCCCGAAGCCGCTCCAGCTCCGCCAGCGCCTCCCGCATCTCCCGATCGAGGCGGACGATGCCCACGAGACGCTGCATGGTCTCCTGAAGATCCTGCTGGATGCTGTAGGGGTTCTCCGTGCGCCCTGGCTCGAACGGCTCCAGCGCGCGCCGTGCCGCCTCCTCGACCTGCGTCTGATCGACGCGGCCCCGGGGATTCTCGCGCGCGAAGCGCGCCGCGAACTCTCCGGCGCGCTTTCCAAAGACGAGCAGGTCCGACAACGAATTCCCGCCGAGCCGGTTGGCGCCGTTGATGCCGGCCGCGCACTCGCCCGCGGCGAACAGGCCGGGCACGCTCGACATCTGGGTATCGGCGTCCACCCGCACGCCGCCCATGACGTAATGCGTGGTCGGCCCGATCTCCATCGGCTCTTTCGTGATGTCGATGTCGGCGAGCTGCTTGAACTGGTGGTACATGCTCGGCAGTTTGCGCTTGATGTGATCGGCCGCATTCGGCAGGCGCTTCTGAATCCACGCGATGTCCAGGAACACGCCTCCATGCGGGCTGCCCCGCCCCTCTTTGACTTCGCGGACGATGCAGCGGGCGACGTGGTCGCGGGTCAACAGCTCCGGCGGCCGTCGGGCGTTCTTGTCCCCCTGCGTGTACCGCCAGCCTTCGTCTTCGTTGTCCGCGGTCTGGGTCTTGTACGCCTCCGGTATGTCGTCGAACATGAAGCGGCGGCCGACGTTGTTCAGCAGGATGCCGCCCTCGCCGCGGACCCCCTCGGTCACGAGGAGCCCCTGCACGCTTGGCGGCCAGATCATGCCCGTCGGGTGGAACTGCACGAACTCCATGTCAATCAGCTCGGCCCCAGCCCAATAGGCGAGCGAGTGCCCATCGCCCGTGGACTCCCAGCTGTTGCTCGTCACCTTGTAGGCGCGGCCGATGCCGCCGGTCGCGAGCACCACGGCGGCAGCACGAAAGATCTTGAATCGCCCGCGCTCGCGCTCGTAGCCAAAGACCCCCGCGACCCGATCGCCGTCCTCGAGGAGCGCCAGAACCGTGAACTCCATGTGGACGTCGATGCCGCGATGGACGGCGTGGTCCTGAAGTGTCCGGATCATCTCGAGGCCCGTGCGATCGCCGACGTGGACGAGACGCGGATAGCGGTGACCCCCGAAGTTGCGCTGGAGGATCCGGCCGTCCTGCGTGCGATCGAACACGGCCCCCCACGCCTCGAGCTCGCGGACGCGTTCCGGTGCCTCCCTGGCGTGCAGCTCCGCCATCCGCCAGTTGTTCACATACTGGCCGCCCCGCATCGTGTCGGCGAAATGGACCTTCCA
>CAYZBZ010000450.1:0-2416 GCA_964476725.1 uncultured Vicinamibacterales bacterium | reverse complement strand
GTGCTCACTTTGTAAGACGCGACCACTTCATGTGGACCGCGCTGTTCCTGCGTGTAGAGGAGGTCCCCGTCGACCGCGAAGGAGGACCAGCCCGGTCCGACCGGCCGGCGCCACAACTCGACCGGCGGCGACTTCGACCAGTCGGTCTCGCTCCGCGCGCCGCGAACGATGGCATTGCGATCGGGTCCGCGAAACCCGGGCCATTCCGCTCGCCTGAATCCGGGCTCGCTTACGGCGGGCGCCATGGCTGCCGTCGCGGCCGGTTCCGGAGTCGTCGCAGGCGCCTTGGCTGCGGTCGGAGCGGCCGGCGCGGCTGGACTGTCGGCCGCCCTGGTCGCGACTGGTTCCTTCGGAATCTCCGCTGCCGCGGCCGGCGGCGGCGCCGGCAGATTGTCCGCGGCCTGGGCCAGGAGGCGTTGCTCGGGAGTCGGCGTCCATCGCCAGCGGAAATCCGAACCGACGACGTCGCTGGTGACGCCTTCGGTTCGCAGGAGCGTCCACACTCCGCACGCGAGCAGGATCGCCGCAACGATCGACGCGCGGCGCGACCTGCTGGACAGGCGACGGCTCGCTACGACCGAAGCCACCAGGGCGACGCTCAGGACGGGGATCGCCCAGAAGTAGAGCAACATCCCCATCGAGCCCCCGGCAATCGACTCGTGGACGAGGCGCGACGTCGCGAACAGCGCGACGATCATCAGCACTATGACGCCCAGGCGCTCGGACCAGGGCGCGCGGCTGAAGAACAGCCACCACAAGAGAATCGCCAGCGCGCCGACGACCGCGCCAATCATCGCGACGGCGATGGCCTCGGGGACAACGATCGGCATCAAGCGCACGACTACGAGCAGCACCGCGGCGACGACGCCGGGCCAGAGCCGGAGCGGTTTTCGAGGAGTCGAGTATTCTGAGTTCATAAGTTACTCATGACTTTCTATTCCGTTCTGAGCGCTTGTAAGACATCCACCCGCGACGCTCTCGCGGCGGGCATGAGCGAGGCGAGGACGGCCGCGCCGACGAGGGCGGCCGCCGCACCAAGGATTGGCAAGGCGCCCGGCAGTTGCACATTCTCGAGATAGCTCCCGGCCACGCGGCCGACTGCGTAGCCGCCCGCCGCGCCGGCGACGATCCCGATCGTCACTATCAGCGCACCCTCAGACAGGACGCGCACCAACAGGTCCCGTGGTGTCGAGCCGATGGCCAGCCGCACGCCGAACTCGCGCGTGCGCGCGCTCACCGAGAACGCCAGCACGCCCGCCACGCCCACAACAGCAATCAGCAGCGCGACGCCGGCGAATCCGGAGAACACGAAGGCGTTCACTCGCTCGGGCTCCAACACTTCCGCGCGCACGTCGGCGAGCGTCGCGGCGCGCTCCACGGGCTGGTTCGCCGACATCTCGTGGATGATCCGCGTCACCGGCGGCACGAGCGCGTACGGATCGCCCGCGGCGTGCACGAACAGGCGGCCCGCGACACCCAACTGCTGAACCGGGTGATAGATGGTGAGCGCCGGCCCGCGCACGACGTTCTCGTCGTCCACGTCCGCCACGACGCCGACGATGCGGCGCGGCTGCGGCTTTCCAAAGTACGGATCGGTCCACCACATCTTTCGGTTCAGCGCGTCGTTTTCTGGAACGGCGGGGCCCCCTGCACCCCGCCTGGCGACCTCCACTCGCTCTCGCTCCGTTCCGGTCGCGCCCCCGAACAGCCGCTGGGCGACGCTTTGGCTCACGATCACCACAAGCTCGTTACCGCGGCGGTCATCGTCGGTGAAGTTGCGGCCGGCGACCAGCGGGACGCCGAGCACCTCGAAAAAGCCAGGCGAGACGATCCGGAACCGCGCGTGCGGGTTCTCTTCGCCGTTCTCGGGCGTGTAGCCCTCGACGGTAAACTGGGAACCGCCGCCGAAGCTGCCGGCGTCGCGCCACGGCACAAAGCTCCCGAGCGCGACGCCCTGCACGCCCGGCAGCTCGCCGATGCGCCGCGTCATTTCCTGATAGAAGTCCATCTCCTGCGCGTCCCTGACGCCGAGTGACGACATCGGGACGTCGACCGCCAGCACCTGCCGCATGTCGTAGCCGGTGTTCGCCGTCTGCATGGCGATGAGCGCGGCGAGCAGCATGCCCGCGCCGGCGAGGAGCACGAACGAGAGGGCGATCTGGGTGACGGCGAAGACCCGCAGGCGACTGTTGGTACCGGCTGTGATCCGCAGTCCGCCGCTTGCGAGCCCGAACCCGGTCGGCGCGTGCGGCGTGGGCAGCCGTGGGACGTACGCGAGCACGACGGCCGCCACCATCGCCAGGCCGGCGCCCACCCACAACAGGCTGGCGTCCACCGTGACGTCGAGCGCGCGAATGGAGAAGCGCGCCGCATAGCGGCCCACGACGGTCGCGAGGGGGCGCGCGAGCAGCACGCC
>CAYZBZ010000449.1:0-2450 GCA_964476725.1 uncultured Vicinamibacterales bacterium | reverse complement strand
CGTAGGCCGTCGTGATCTCGCTCGCGGGAGGCACGAAATCGTGCGCGCCGTTCAGCTGGACGAACTCGGCCTCCACGGCCGGGAGCGCGTGCTCGCGCGTGTACATGTAACTCTTCGTCGAGCCTTCGTGATCGTTGAACGCGACGCACGGTGAGATCACGTCCACCAGCGCGAAGCCGCGGTGCTGCAGCCCCGCCTTCAGAATCGGCACGAGCTGCGCCTTGTCGCCCGAGAAGCTGCGCGCGACGAACGTCGCGCCGAGCGTCAGCGCGAGGAGGCAGCCGTCGATGGCCTCCATGGTGTTCGCCTCCCCCTTCTTGCTGACCGATCCAGGATCCGCCGACGCGGAGAACTGCCCTTTCGTCAGGCCGTAGACGCCGTTGTTCTCGAGAACGTACAGGACGTTCACGTTCCGCCGGATGGCGTGGCAGAGCTGGCCCAGGCCGATCGACAGCGAGTCGCCGTCGCCCGAGACGCCGATATAGATGATGTCGCGGTTGGCGGCGTTCGCCCCCGCCACGAGCGCCGGCATCCGGCCGTGCACGCTGTTGAAGCCGTGCGCCTCGCGGAGGAAATACGCCGGCGTCTTGGACGAGCACCCGATGCCCGACAGCTTCGCGACCTTGTGGGGCGCGATCGACAGATCCCAGAACGCCTGGATGATGGCCGCGGTGATGGAATCGTGCCCGCATCCCGCGCAGAGCGTGGTGATCGCCCCTTCGTAGTCGCGCCGGGTCAGGCCGATGGCGTTTTTCCGCAGCGCCGGGTGTTGGACCCTGGGCTTCGCGATGTAGGTCATGCCGCCTTCTCCAGCTTCGCCTTCACGGCCGAGATCACGTGGTGCGCGCTCATCGGGAATCCGCCGTAGTAGCGCACCGACTCGAGCTTCTCGACCGGCACGCCGGTTTCGAGCATCAGCAGGCTCCGCAGCTGGCCGTCGCGGTTCTGCTCGACGACGAAATTCACCGCGTGCGTGTCGAGGAACTTCGTCACCTCGTCGCCGAACGGAAACCCGCGGACGCGCAGGTAGTCGAGCGCCAATCCTTCTTTCGCGAGCAGATCGAGCGCCTCCATGCAGGCCCCGTGGCAGCCGCCGATCGTGACGATCCCCAGCGTCGCGCCCGGGGCCGTGCGCACGAACGGCGCCGGCACCGCACGCGCCGCGTGCTGGATCTTGCGGTCGATTCGTTCCATCACCTCGACGTACTCGTCGCCGTCCTCCGTGTAGACGCCGAACCGGTTGTGGCCGGAGCCCCGCGTGAAATACGCCCCCTTCGGGTGGACGCCGGGCAGCGTCCGATACGGGATGCCGTCGCCATCGGGATCCAGGTAGCGATAGAAGGTCTGCACCTCGTCGAGCTCCGCGGCCGACAGCACCTTGCCCCGGTCCGGACGGTAGCGGTCGTCCCACGTCAGGTTCGGGATCTTCCAGTCGTTCATGCCGATGTCGAGGTCGCTCAGGACGAACACCGGCGTCTGGAAGCGCTCCGCCAGATCGAACGACGCGACCGCGAACTCGAACGCCTCGCGCGGATCGGCCGGATAGAGGCAGATATGCCGGGTGTCGCCGTGCGACGCATACGCGCACAGCATGAGGTCACCCTGCTGCGTGCGCGTCGGCATGCCGGTCGACGGGCCGGTGCGCTGCACATCGAAGATGACGGCCGGGACTTCGGAGTAGTACGCCAGGCCGATGAGCTCCGTCATGAGCGAGATGCCGGGCCCCGCCGTGGGAGTGAACGCACGGGCGCCGGCCCACGACGCCCCGATCACCATGCCGATCGCGGCCAGCTCGTCCTCCGCCTGCAGGATCGCAAAACGGTTGCGGTTCGTGTCCGGCTCGCGACGGTACTTCTGGCAGAAGCCTTTGAAGGCTTCCATCAGCGAGGTGGCCGGCGTGATCGGGTACCACGCGCCCACGGTCGCTCCGGCATAGAGGCAGCCGAGCGCCGCCGCCGTGTTGCCGTCTATCAGGATCGAGTCTGTGGTCGCCTCCATCGGCTCGAGCCGGATCGGCAGCGGGCATTCGAAATGCGCCTTCGCGTATTCGTACCCGACGTCCACGGCCTGCTGGTTCGAGTCCATCATCGACGGCTTCTTCGAGTACCTCTCCTTGATCAGCGCGCGGATCACCTCGGTGTCCATGTCGAGCAGCGCCGCCAGCGCCCCGGAATACGCGACGTTCTTCATGAGGATGCGCTCGCGCACGCCGCTGAACTGCGCGTTGCACATCTCCGCGAGCGGAATCCCGAGATAGGTCACGTCGGGCCGCGCCAGCCGCGGATCCAGCGGCCACGTGGAGTCATACATCAGCCATCCGCCGGTGCGGATCTCCGAGATGTCCTTCTGGTAGGTCGCCGGGTTCATCGCGACCATCAGATCGAAGTTCGGTGTTCGGGCCGTGTAGCCGTTCTTGTTGACCCGGATCTCGTACCAGGTGGGCAGCCCCT
>CAYZBZ010000448.1:0-2469 GCA_964476725.1 uncultured Vicinamibacterales bacterium | reverse complement strand
CTCATAACCCAAAGGTCGCAGGTTCAAATCCTGCCCCCGCAACCATCACAACTTGCAGCGAGAGGTCGCCGGTTTCCGGCGACCTCTTCGCATTTTTGGCGGCACCCAGCATCGCCGCCAGATTTCCCTTCAGCTCAATTCGAAGTTCTCACTGGTCTGGAGTCAGCACGATGGCTTCGATGAGCCCTCACAGCGTTTCCGTGGCTTCGGAGCGGCTTTCAGGATGTTCCAGCGCCTTGGCGAGGCCCGTCACTTTGTTCCGGTACACACGCAGTCCGGCAACGATGGCTTGATCCGCGGACGCAGCGTCGCGCGAATGAGCAACCAGGGAGTGGGTCGGGATATGAGAACGCGATGAAGATCCGCTTCAGTTCCTCGGCTGAGGTATCGCCGAACCCGAGCAGATCGATGTCCTTTGTCGGGCGGATCGCCTCGCCCAGCCAGAGCAGCAGGAGTGCCGCGCCCTTCAGAGCTCAAACCCTGCGGGTCGCCATGGATGCGTGCGTGCACGTCGAGCGGTTTCCTCCGGGGCGCTTCGTGGCGCGCGCCGTGATTGCCCTCGGCCTCCACAGCGTCGGACAGGTCACCCGCCCTTTCCGGATTCTGGAGGCGCCGCAGGAGAAGCGCCAGCGCCTCGTGAACTGACCGGCTGACTGCCGCCTCACTTCCGTTCCGGCGCGGTCTGCTCCGGGGTGGTCACTCCGGGCGCAAGCTCCAGGATGCGCACGTTGCGGAAGTGGATTTCTCCCCCTTCGGATTCCAGGCAGAAATAGCCCTTCTTCTGCGTTGAGCGCGAGATGCCATTGACGAACGTGCCGTTGACGGCGAGCTTGATGACACCGTCGACCGCCACCACGTCGTAGGTGTTCCACTCTCCCTTCCCCTTCGCGCGGTTCTCGATCGACATGCTGCGCTCGCCACGCGGGTTGTCGGGCGTTGTCTTGACGCCGCCGACTCCCCAGACCTCGCCGTGGACGTAGGCGACGGGCGGGGTGACGCCGTTCCGCTTGTTCAGGTTGGGCCAGTCGAGCTCCAGCATCTGGACCTCGACGCCATTCGGCAGGCGGTCGCGAGGATCGGGCTTCGCGTTGCTCCACACGAACACGCCGGAGTTGCCGCCGGCCTCCATGTGCATCCACTCGATGTGGAGAACGAAGTTCTCGTACTGCTTCTCGCTGCACAGGACACCGGTGGGACGACCGGAACAGATCAACAGCCCGTCGCGGAACTTCCAGGTGTCTTCGGCGGTGTTGATGTTGACCCAGCCGGTGAGGTCTTTGCCGTTGAAGAGGTCCCGAAACTGCGGGGCCGATTGACCGGCGGCGGCGATCGGCAACAGGCCGCCGAGGACTGCCAGCGCGACGATGTGCTTCATGAGAGTGCTCCCTCCGAGCGACACCGCACCAGTATAGGACAGGTCACGAGCCCGGCGACGACGGGAATGCGATGCATAACTGAACCGGCCATGCGTCATCTTAGTGGAAGAATCGGCTCGGCGGCGCCCGCAGAGGAGGCGGAGTCCGCTGATCGGCAGGAGGGTGTCTAATGGAACGGCGGATGGAAGCGACCCTGCACCACCTGATCGCCCGGCTGCGCCGGGCAAGCAGCCTCACGATCCTCACCGGCGCCGGGATCTCGGCCGCCAGCGGAGTGCCGACGTTCCGCGGTCCGTCAGGCTTGTGGAGTTCGTTCCGGCCGGAAGAGTTGGCGACACCGGAGGCATTCGGTCGCGACCCGGCGCTGGTCTGGGAATGGTATGACTGGCGCCGCTCCCTGATTGCCGCGTGCCATCCCAACGCCGCGCACGACGTGATCGCGCGCTGGAGCCAGCGCGACGGGTTCACCCTGATCACGCAGAACGTCGACGGCCTGCACGAGCGCGCCGGTACCCGTCACGTCGTCCGGTTTCACGGATCCATCTGGCGTCTGCGCTGCGCCGCTGACTGCGGCGCGCCGGAATGGGAGGACCTGCAGACCCCGCTCTCGCCGTTGCCGCCGCGCTGCGCCTCGTGCGGTGGCCTCGCGCGTCCCGGGGTCGTCTGGTTCGGCGAAGCGATCCCGCAGGCCGCCGCCCGTGCGGCGCAGGCGGCCACGACCTGTGAAGTATTCCTGTCGATCGGCACGTCGAGCGTCGTGTATCCCGCCGCGGGCTTGTTGCACGAGGCGCGCGCACGTGGGGCGTTCACGGTCGAGATCAACCCCGTCGCGACGGAGCTCTCGAGCACGCTGGATCTGTCGATCCAGATGCCGGCGGAGGAGGCGCTGCCAGAATTGGAGCGCGGTCGTAGCGCAGGCTGATGCCGCGTACGGGCCGATCAGATCCTGGGCAGCGTGACCTCCAGCTGCTTCAGATACTTCCCCTTCTTGTCCGCGTACGAGATCTCGCACGGCTCGTCGCTCTGGAAGAACAGCACCTGAGCGATTCCCTCGTTCGCGTACACCTTGGCCGGCAGCGGCGTGGTGTTCGAG
>CAYZBZ010000447.1:0-2501 GCA_964476725.1 uncultured Vicinamibacterales bacterium | reverse complement strand
CCGTCTCGAGGACACGATCGTCAAGACGAACCTCGAGGCCGTGAAGGAGATCGTGCGACAGCTCCGCCTGCGCGATCTGGGCGGCATCATCGTGCTCGACCTGATCGACATGGAGGAGAAGAAGAACCGGCAGAAGGTGTTTCAGGAGGTCGAGAAGGAGCTGCGCAAGGATCGGTCCCCCTCGAAGGCGCTGCAGGTCTCCGACTTCGGCCTGGTGATCGTCACGCGCAAGCGGGTGAAGCAGAGCATCGAACGCCAGCTGACCGATCCGTGCCCGTACTGCTCCGGGTCAGGGTCGATCAAGTCCGCGTCGACGATCTGTTATGAAATCCTGACCGAAATGAAGAAGCTCGGCAGCGAGCTGGAAGGGCAGGGGGTGATTCTTCGCGTCAACCCCGACATCGCCCGCGCGCTCAAGGAGGAGGAGAGCGCGCTCCTGCGCGACCTTCAGCAGACGCTCGGCAAGCCGGTCACGATCAAGCCCGACACGCACCTGCACCACGAGCAGTTCGATGTGATGGCGACTTGAGCTGACGCTGTTAAGGCAAAAGGCCACGAAAGGCAAAAGGCAAAAAGGGCACTTTGCCTTCTGCCTTCTGCCTTTTGCCTTCTCACTTATGGCATGGTCGCGGCGGACGGCAGGTGAATCAGATAGTGATTCCCTCCCTTGTTGATCCACACGCGAACGTAGTCGTTGCCTCTGAGGACCTGGACCTTAGAGGCGCCCGGACGCGGGGGAGCGTCCTTGACGACGTTCTTCACTTCCGCCTCCGGCACGATGCTGACGACCTCGCGACCCTTGACCGTGCCCCGCTGCACGAACTCCACCCAGCGCTCGATGTTCTCGCTGGCGCCAACGGCCGGCGGCTTGGCCTCCTGGGCGGTCAGGCGCACCTGATAGGTGCCGCCCGGCAGCGGTTTCCCGTCCGCCGTCACGCCACGCGTGAGGCGCACCATCCCGAGGACCAGCTCACCGGCCGGAGCGGATGGGGCGGGGGCGGTCGCCGGCTGCTGATTCGGCGCCTTGTGCTGCGCGAACGCAGGGGCGGCCGTCAGCGAGCCCGCCAGAATCCCAATCAGAACCCACTGCTTTCTCATAAACACATTCTCCTGACACCCGGCGAATTCCACGGCCGCGACTGCGGAACGTGGCGCCTACCTCGGCAATTATACTTCCGCCCCTCCGACCTCCGTGACTTCCGCCTTGGGGCGGAAGCTCCGCGCCGGAGGCGAACTGCGGCTCACGCTGGATGAGCAAGGAAAGTGCCACCGAGAGGGCAGGTGGAAGCGGGGGGTTCCCGGCGGAATGTCGTGGAAACAACGGTTTTCGCGGCGGGTCCGTCGCGAAACCCAACAGGAGCGTATTTCTAACGCTTCGAAATGACGATGCTGCCGGAGAAGGTCGTGACGTCCAGGACCGCGCTGCCGTCGCCGAAAACGCCACGCATCGCGCGGCGCCGGCCGCGTCCCCCTGCCAGGTCGTTCCCCTGGAGGGTGACCGGGAGGTCGGACCGGACCGAGCCGCTGAAGGAATTCGCTTCCAGTTCGAACCCTGTGTTCCCCGCGACCGCGATACGGACGTCCCCCGAGTGCGAGGTGAGCTCGTAGCGGCCGTTCTTGACCAGGCTTCCGGCGAAGTCCACGCTGCCGCTGATGGTGTGCGCGTCGACGCGCTCGCACTGGACGTCGTGGACGACAACGCCGCCGCTGACGCTGCCGAGATCCACCCGGCGCGCCGTGACGTTGCGAAGGACCACGTTGCCGCTGATGCTCTGCGCCTCGACCGCGCCGTCGATTTGCGTATCGATGATCTCGACGTCGCCCGATACCGACCTCGCGCTCGCGATCCGGCCGGCGGTCGCGATCCGCACCGCGCCGCTGATCGTGGTCGCTGTGAGATCCCCCTTGATGTCCGCGACCTTGATGCCGCCGGACACCGAACCGATCGTCAGCCTCGTGCCGGCCGGGGCGCTGATCGTATAGGCCACGGAGACGTTGACGTTGCGCCGGTTGTTGCGCCGCATCTCGTCCCTCTGCGGATAGACGGCCTTCACTTCGGCGCGGCCGTTCCGCTCCGTGACCGTAACCTGAACGAGCCCCAGCAGCTCGCGCGCGTCGTCCGCCGTGCGGGCGCGCGCCGTCTTGATGATCTCAACCGTCGCGTCGCCGCCTGCGGCGCGCGTGACGACGATGTCGCCGGAGATGTTCGCGACGGACAGCTCGCCGTTGGCCCCGAGCTTCAGCGTCTTGGTCTGCCGCTCGGTCTGTTCCTCCCGCCCCTGCTGGTACCAGACGGCCCGTGCGACCTCGACGTGCTCGCGAACGACGGTACGGACGCGTTCGGGAAACGCCTGTGCCTGCGCCGGCGCCGCGGAAGCGGCGAGGGCGGCAAGCGTGAGCAACGCCGGGACTGTCTGTCGCAATGTCATTGATTCTCTACTTTTCAATGCTCGCGGGGCCCCACCCCCGCTCGCTCGCGCTGCGGCGCTCGAAGACTCGCT
>CAYZBZ010000446.1:0-2508 GCA_964476725.1 uncultured Vicinamibacterales bacterium | reverse complement strand
AGGCGTCGACCCGGCGCTCGAGCGCCCGCCGCTCCGCCCGGTGTGCTCGCGCGTCGGCAATCAGGATGTCGGCAGCCGGCTCGGTCGCCTCAGGCAGCTCGAGCGCAGCGATTGGCTCGATCCGTCCCTCAGTCTCGATGCCGAGAAGCCGCCGCAGATCCGCTTCCACGATCGCGCGCGTGTTACGCGCTTCGATGGCCAGCAGCCGCTGGCGCGACTGCTGCGCCTCCACGGAGAGCAGCTCGCTCGGCGGGATCAAGCCCTGCTCCAGGCGGCTGCGCAGATCGCTCACGTGCGAGGCCATGCTCTCGAGTGAACGCGCCAGCACCTGCTCGGTCTCGCCTGCCGTCACGAGCGCCCAGAAGGCACGGGTCACCTCGAGACGCAGATCGGACCGCGCCGCCGCCACATCCTCGCCCGCTGCGTCGCGTTCCGCGCGCGCCGCGCGGCGCAGCGCGTCCGTGCGCCCTCCGGTGTAGATCGGCCACTGCAGGTCGAGCCGCACGTGGACGTTGTCCGGAACATCCGGATAGATGACGCGGGCGGGCTGCCCCGGCTGCGCGATGGCGAACTCCTGGACATGATTGGTGCGCGTATACCCTCCGACGAGCCCGACCAGCGGCATCGCCGCCGCCGTACGCCCGGCTTCCGCGGCTTCCGCGCCTTCCCTGCGCGCCTCCAGCTCCGCCAGCCGCTGACTGTTCGCGACGCCGCGCGCAATCGCGGCGTCCTGCGTCAGCCTCAGCACGGCGTCCTGCGCGTCAACAGAACGGGCAGCCAGCGAGAGTGCGATGAGTAGAAAAATGCGGGGCATAGGATTCAGGATTCAGGATTCAGGATTCAGGGTTCAGGGTTCAAGGGTTCGGGTTCTGCTGCGGCGCCGATGAGCTCGATATAGACGTCTTCAAGCGATGCCGCAATAGGGCGGATGCTGAGCGGACGCAGACCCCGCGCCGCCAGCGCCGCCTCGATGGCGCCGATGCCTTCGGCTGCGGTCGGGCCCGCCAGGCGCACGTGCGCGCGATCGCCGAATGGCTGCACGTCGGTCACGCCAGGCACCGCGGCCAGCAGATCCAGTGGCGGCCGAGGCGTGTCCACCGTGACTTCGAGCAGCTGGCCGCTCAGCGCCCGCTGCAGATCGCCGGGACGATCGATCGCCAGCAGCCGGCCGTCGTGCAGCAGCGCCACGCGGCCGCATCGTTCCGCCTCGTCCAGGTACGGGGTCGCCATCACGATGGTCAGCCCTCGCGACAGGAACTCCGAGAGGAGCTTCCAGAACTCGCGGCGCGAGACAGGGTCGACACCCGTGGTCGGCTCGTCCAGCAACAGGATCTGCGGCTCGTGCACCAGCGTGCACGCGAGGGCGAGCTTCTGCTTCATCCCGCCCGACAGCCGATCGGCGCGACGCGCGCGGAACGGCGTGAGCTGCGTCATGCCGAGCAGGCGGTCACGGGCGCTCTGGTAGCGGCGGACGCCATGGATCTCCGCGAAGAAGGCGATGTTCTCGTCGATGGTGAGATCGCCATACAAGGAGAACCGCTGCGAGAGGTACCCGACGCCCGCGGTGATCGCGCGGTGCGCTTTCACCGGGTCGCGGCCGAGCACACGCACCTGCCCCGAATCAGCCGGCAGCAGGCCGCAAGCCAGCCGGATCGACGTCGTCTTGCCGGCGCCGTCCGGGCCGATGATCCCGAACATCTCGCCGGCCGCAATCTCGAACGACACGTCCTCGACGGCGCGCACGGCGCCGTACCGCTTCGTGACGTGAGCGAAGCCAACAGCAGGTATTGGCATGTCCTGCACTCGCGCTATCTCGGCAGCTCAGCCTCGACAGGCATCCCGGGCTTGAGCACGCCGTCGCGGTTCTCCACGCTCACCTTGATCCGGTACACGAGCTTCGAGCGCTCGTCCGCCGTCTGCACGTTGCGCGGCGTGAATTCCGCCTTCGGCGAAATGAACGTGATGGTGCCCTCGATCCGTTGGCCGGCGTCGGTCACCAGCGTCGACTTCTGCCCGAGGCGGAGCCGCGGCACGACCGGCTCGTCCACGTAGACATTCGCCCACACATGATCGAGGTCGGTCACGACCACCACGGGGGCGCGTGGCGCCGCCATCTCGCCGGCATCAATCAACCTGGCGGTCACGATTCCAGACACCGGCGACTTCAGCTCGGCGTCGGCGACGCTCTTCTGGAGCGAGGCGATCTGCGCCTCCACCGCCGCGACGCGCGCCCGCGCGCCGGCAATCTCCTGCGGGCGTGCTCCAGCCTGAAGCCGCGCAACCCCTTCCAGGGCGGCCCGCGCGCGGTGACGCGCCGCGGTCACGCGTGAGGCCGCGATGAGGTGCCGGGTCGCCGCGTCGTCGCGCTGTTTTCTCGATCCGGCGTTCGACTTCAGCAGCGCCTCGAAACGCTGCAGGTCGGCGACGGCCGCCTGGAGCTCGGCTTCGGCCGCCTGCACGTCGGCCTGCGCGGACTCGGCCTGCGCCCGCGCCTGCCGGACGTCCTCG
>CAYZBZ010000445.1:0-2535 GCA_964476725.1 uncultured Vicinamibacterales bacterium | reverse complement strand
CGCCGCGCGCCTCCGCCTCCGCGCGCAGGCGGCTGTTCGCCGACACGCCGCCGGCGATGCCGACGCTGCGGGCGCCGAGCCAGCGCGCCGCCTCGAACGTCCGGTCGAGCAGCCCCTCGACGACCACGCGCTGAAAGCTCGCACAGATGTCCGCGACCTCGGACGGCGGCAGCCGGGCGCCGGCGGCGTCCGCCGACGCCGCCTTGCCACGGTGCGCGGCGCCGGTCCGCTCGCGCACGAGCCGCAGCACCGCCGTCTTCAGCCCGCTGAAGCTGAAGTCGGTACGGCGCGCGACGTCGGGAGGCAGCACGCCGTCCGCGCTCGGCTTCGGCGCGTTGCGGTCCGCATGGGTCAGCCGGGCCACCGGAAAGTCGAAGGCCCGATCGTTGCCCGCGCGCGCGACCCGATCGATCGCGGGCCCGCCGGGATATCCCAGGCCCAGCAGTTTCGCCACCTTGTCGTAGGCCTCACCCGCCGCGTCGTCACGCGTCCGCCCGATGCGGTGGTACGCCCCCGGCGCGGCGATGCTGTACAGGCTGGTGTGCCCCCCCGACACCACGAGGACGACCGCCGGGAGCGGCAGCTCGCCGTGCGCAAGGGTCAGCGATTCGATATGGCCGGCGAGATGATGGACCGGCACGACAGGAATCCCACGCGACCAGGCGAACGCCTTTGCGAACGCCACGCCGACGAGCAGCGAGCCGACGAGGCCCGGTCCCTGCGTCACGCCGACGGCCCCGATCTCGTCGAGCGCGACGGCGGCCTGCCCGACCGCCGCCTCGAACACGCCGCAGATGTCGCGGACGTGCTGCCGCGATGCGAGCTCGGGCACGACCCCGCCCCACTCGCGATGGATTGCGGCCTGCGAGGCGACGACGCTCGATCGAATCCGCCAGGGACGCGCGGGATCGCCGGTTTCCGCCACGACGGCGGCCGCGGTTTCGTCGCAGGATGTCTCGATCGCGAGCAGGTTCATCGCGCGGTCGTCGACGCCGCCGCCTCGAGCGCTCTCTTGAGCGACTCGGTGTACGGCGCGGTGAAAATCCCGCGCTCGGTGATGATGCCGGCGATGTATCGATGCGGCGTGATGTCGAACGCGGGATTCCGGATCAGCGCGCCGACGGGCGTCAGCCGCGACGCGCCGAGATGCGTGACCTCGCGCTGATCGCGCTCTTCGATCGGGATGTGCTCGCCGTCCGGAGTCGCCAGATCGATCGTCGAGATCGGCGCGACGACGTAGAACGGCAGCTTGTGCTCGTGCGCGAGCACCGCCACGGTGTAGGTGCCGATCTTGTTCGCGGTATCGCCGTTGGCCGCGATGCGGTCGGCGCCGACGACGACCAGATCGATCTCCCCGGCGCGCATCAGCGGCCCCGCCATGCTCTCGGTGATCACCGTCGTGCTGATGCCGTCGCGAACGAGCTCCCATGCGGTCAGCCGGGCCCCCTGCATGAAGGGGCGCGTCTCATCGGCGAACACCGCGATGCGCTTGCCCTGCTCGACCGCCGCGCGAATGACGCCGAGCGCGGAGCCGTAGCCGGCGGTCGCGAGCGCGCCGGCGTTGCAGTGGGTCAGCACGCGCGAGCCATCGGGCACCATCGCGGCGCCGATCCCCCCCATCAGCCGGCAGTTCGCGACGTCCTCGTCGTGAATCGCGCGCGCCTCGCGCTCGAGCCGCTGGGCGAGCTCCTCGGGCGACTCCCCCGCCTGCGCCCCTTCCGCGAAAGCGGCCTTCATGCGAGCGATCGCCCAGAACAGGTTGACGGCCGTCGGCCTGGTGGCCGCCAGCATGTCGCAGTGCTTCTGGAACTCGACCGCGAACTGGCGCGTGCCCTTCGCCGTGCTGCGGCGCATGCCGAGCGCGAGCCCCATGGCGGCGGCGACGCCGATCGCGGGCGCTCCGCGGATCACCATGGTGCGAATCGCGCGCGCCACGTCCTGCGCCGTGCGGCAGCGCACGTAAATTTCCTGGCCGGGCAGCTTGCGCTGATCGACCATCACGATCACGTCACCCTGCCAATCGATAGTCGGAAGCATGTGTGTTATCCCAGTAGTCGAGCGTCGAACGGCAGCGGCAACAGCGCCGACAGCCGGAACCGGCCGGTCGGCCCGTTCAGGTTTCCAAGAATGATATCGATGTCCCCGCAGTACTCCCACAACAGCTGACGGCACGGCCCGCACGGCGGCGTCGGCGCCTCCGTGTCGGCGACGACCGCGATGCGGGTGAAGACCGACTGACCGTCGGAGAGCGCCTTCACCAGCGCGACGCGCTCGGCGCACAGCGTCAGGCCGTACGTCGCGTTCTCGATGTTGCAGCCGCCGATGATCCGTCCATCGACCGTTTCGAGCGCGGCCCCGACCATGAACCCCGAGTACCGGGCGTGCGCGCGCGTGCGCGCGTCGATCGCCGCGGCCAGCAGCACGCTCTCCGCGCTCAGGTCGGCCGCATCGCCAGACTCGAGCGCCAGCGGCTGCCAGTCCGACTCGCTGCGCCGGTCGCGTTTGGGCCGTTCCTGTGCATGCAGACCGGCAACG
>CAYZBZ010000444.1:0-2551 GCA_964476725.1 uncultured Vicinamibacterales bacterium | reverse complement strand
GAGGCCGCCGACCATGACGAAGAGGCCAACGAAGAAGAAGATGGTCGACCACTCGACGCGCTCGAGCGCGTCCTCGACGTCGTCCGCGGCCACGAGCAGCATCACGGCGGCGCCCGCGACGGCGACCACGGCAGGCTCGATGTGGAGCGGAGCGTGGAGGAAGAACGCCACGATCGTCCCCAGCAGGACGGCGACCGAGCGCTTGACGTAGGGCCGCTGGCGCATGTCTCGGGCCGGATCGAGCTTTGCCACCTCGTCCACGCGCTCAGACGAGATCGAGAGGCGACTGCGGTAGACCAGGTAGACGATCGCGGTCGTCACCGCCAAGGTCAGCGCCGCGACAGGCGCGAGGTTGACGATGAAGTCGAAGAACGTGAGCTCGGCGACGTGTGTCCCGATCATGATGTTCGGTGGATCGCCGATCAGCGTGGCGGTGCCGCCGATGTTGCTCGCGACGATCTCGACCACCACGAGCGGAACCGCGGGGATCCTCAGGAGATCGGCCAGCAGAAGCGTGATCGGGACGACGAGCAGGATCGCGGTCAGATTGTCCAGGAAGGCCGAGAACAGGCCGGTCACCCCGGCGAGCAGGAACACGAGCCGCAGCGGGCTGCCGCCCGAGAGCTGGGCCACCCGGAGCGCCAGGTAGGTGAAAACGCCGGTCCGCTCGGTCAGGCCGACGATGACCATCATCCCCGTCAGCAGCCCGAGCGTCGCCCAGTCGACGGCCTCGATCGCCTGCTCCTGATCGAGCACGCCGACCAGCACCATGAGCACGGCGGCTGCCAGCGCCACCTTCGTTCGGTGCGCCCACTCGAGCGCGATCAAAGCGAGTGCGCCGGCAAACACGACCGCCGCGATGACGTTCACGCAGGCGACCTCCAGACGACGACAGCCAGCCCCGGAAGAGTGCCAGAGGGCTCCGCCGCTCGAAATCCGTGGTACCACCCATGCGAAGGCCGCCGAGTGGAGAGAGTCACCCACTCTCGAATGGGTGGCTGAACGGATTTCGGACCGGACGGCCCGTCGTCACGCTTTCCAGACGGCCGCCCGCTGCGGCTCAACCATGATCCTGCACGAGACTCTTCCTCTCGCTCTCGAACTGCCCAGCGCCCACGCAGGCGACGGGCCGAGCATCCGGCTGTCGGCGCGGCCGCGCATGCTGCGATTTCGCCGTGACTTCCCCAGATCGACCGGCGGCCGTACCTGGCTGCTCGAGCTCGAGGTGGACGTGCCGGAGATCGATCCGGAACGGCTTCTCGCGGAGTGCGAGGGGTTCCTCGTCGATGACAGCGACGGCCGCCAGATCGGCGTCGTCATTCGAGTCGAAAGATCGGGATCGGGCGCGATCTCCGCCCTGCTCATCTCTGTCCCAGCTGGTTGGTTTCGCCGGCGATACGTCCTCATCGAGGAACGTGCGATCACGGCGCTCGTACCCCAGCAGCGGCTGGTGATCGTCGACGCGACGCAGCTCACCCCGGTCGGCGACGACAGCCAAGCGTCGTAGCCCACCGGCGCCGAGGTGCAGATTGCGTTCTATCTCGTCCTGCTTCTCGTCGGCCTCGGCGCTGCGCTGCTGGCGAGCGAACTGGCAGTTGCGTACACCCGCGCGCTCGCCGTCGGGCTCGGGGCGCCTCCCTTCGTCATCGGCGTCGTCCTCGTCGCGGTCGGCACCGACCTGCCCGAGATCGCGAACTCGATCACCAGCCATCTACAGGGCGAAGGCGACGTCAACGTCGGCGACTCAGTCGGCTCGACGCTCACTCAGTACACGTTCGTCCTCGGGCTCTTCCCGCTCATCGCCGGCGCGCTCGTGATCTCGCGCTTCCAGGTCGGACTCGTGACCGTGCTGACCATGGGCGGCCTCGGGCTGACAACGCTGTTCGTCCTCGACGGCCACCTGAACCACGCCGAGGGGCTAGCGCTAATCGCCGCCTGGGCAGCCGCGACGATCGTCATGACGAAGCTGCTGTCCAACGGCGCCGCCGACGACCCGCCCGCGGTGCGACACGACGGGAAACTCGCCCAGGCGCTCGTCGCCCTCGGGGCGCTAGGCCTCGTGGCCGTGGGAGCGACGCTCGCGGTCCATTCGCTTGTCCGTCTCGCGGAGAGCCTCGGGGTACCGGAGTTCCTGCTCGCGTTCTTCGGCGCCTCGGTTGGCACGTCGCTGCCGGAGATCATGGTCGACGTTACCGCTCTCCGCCGCGGCGCGCCGGGGATCGCCCTCGGCGACGCACTCGGCAGCTCCCTGGTCGACTCGACCCTCTCGATCGGCGCCGGGCCCGCGATTGCGCCCGCGGACGTGACGACGCGCCTCGCCGTGGTCGGCAGCCTCTACACACTCGCCGCCGTAGCGGCCGTCGGCGCGATACTCGCCCTGCGACGGCGTCACGACCGAGTGAGCGCCGCGGTGCTGATGGGTCTCTACGCGCTCTCCTACGTCATCCTGCTGGGACTCGGCCAGTAGTCACTCCGTGTGACCTCCCGCGGCGTAGTACGCGCCGAGCTCCTCGAGGTAGCCGGCGTCGTCTGCGCGAGACTCGTCGAACGC
>CAYZBZ010000443.1:0-2575 GCA_964476725.1 uncultured Vicinamibacterales bacterium | reverse complement strand
CGAGAACATGACGACGATCGAGAGCTGCTTGAACAGGATGCTCGAGACGCCGGTCAGGAAGAGCAGGGGGACGAAGACGGCGATGTGCGTCAGGGTCGAAGCGAGAATCGCCGACCAGACCTCTTCGCTGCCGTCGATGGAGGCCTGCATCCGGTCCTTGCCGCGCTCCATGTGCCGGAACGTGTTCTCGAGCACGACGATCGACGCGTCGACGATCATGCCGACGCCGAGCGCGAGCCCTCCGAACGTCATCGTGTTGAGCGTGTAGCCGGCGAAGTGGAGGAGCGCGAACGTCCCGATAATCGAGATCGGGATCGAGGTGCAGATGATGATCGTCGAGCGCACGTTCCGCAGGAACAGGAAGATGATCGCGATGACCAGGACGGCGCCGAGGATCGCGGCTTCCTTCACCGCCGAGATCGAGCGCTTGATGAAAATGGAGCTGTCGTCCAGCACCGCCAGGCGGAGCGCGGGCATCTCCCGGTTGACGCGGGCGATCTCGGCCCGCACCGCGTCGGCGATCTCGACCGTGTTCTTCCCCGACTGCTTCGTCACGCGCATCCGGACGCCAGGCCGCCCGTTGATGCGCGTGAACGCGCGCAGGTCTTCGGTCGAATCCTTGACCTCGGCGATGTCCTTCAGATAAACCGGCACGCCCTGCCGCGTCATCACCACGAGCTCGCGAATCTGATCGAGGTTCTCGAACTGACCCTGGCTCCGGACCAGGTACGTGATGTCTCCTTCGTCGATCTCGCCGACCGGGATGTTCTGATTCTCCGAGCGCAACAGGCTGATGATGCGGTCGACCGGCAGGTCGAGCGCGCGCACTTTCTCCTTGGAGAGATCCACGTGAATCTGGCGCCGGAGGCCGCCCTCGACGCTGACCGACGCCACGCCGGGCACGCGTTCGAGGCGCGGCGACAGGTCGTGCTCGGCCATCTCGCGTAGCGTCACCCGGTCGAACTCCCCCTCGACGCCGACACCCATGATCGGAAACGTGTTCGCGTCGAACTTGAACATGATCGGCGCTTCCGCTTCCAACGGCAGCCGGCCGCGCACGCGGTCGAGCCGGTTGCGCACGTCGTCGGCCGCTTCGTTCAGGTCCGTGCCCCACGCGAAGTTCAGCGTGACGCGGCTCGACCCCTCCGCCGATGTCGACTCGAGCCGCTCGAGGCCGGCCACCGCGCTCATGGCCTGCTCGATGGGCCGCGTGATGAGCTCCTCGATTTCGAGCGGGCCGACACCGGCGTAGCCCACGCGAACGGTGAGGCTCGGATACGACACGTCCGGCATCAGGTCGACCGGCAGACGGAAGAGCGAAATGGTGCCGAGCAGGACGATCACGCCCGAGAGCATGAACATCGTGACCGGACGCTCAATGGCTGCGCGTGGAATGCTCATCGACCGCTCCCTGTCTGCGGACCGCGGCTGCCGCCCGCGTTCCCGTTGCGTTGTTCCTTGTCACCGACGGCCGCGACGATGCGGTCGCCGTCCTTCAGCGCGCCGGCACCCGTCGTGACGACCCGCGTCCCGTCCTTGAGCCCTGAGACGATCTCGATCCGATCGCCGTCGTGAATCCCGGTTTCCACCGCGATGAACCGCGCCGTCATGGTCTTGGCGTCGGCGCCGGCCGAACGGCCATCTGCCGGCGCGGTTCCGCCGGTGCCGCGCGGTGCGGCGCCGTCGGCGCGCCCTGTCGCCGGTTCGCCGGCGATGAACAGGCCCGGCTTGCCGTTGAGCGTCACGATCGCGTTGCTCGGGACTGTGATGGCGTCGGGCCGCACGGAGACCGTGAGCTGCACGCGGGCGTACATCCCCGGCTTCAACCGGTAGCCGGGGTTCGGGACCTCGATTTCCATTTCGGCCGTCCGCGTCGCCGGATCGAACACCGGCGCTAGGCGGCTGACGTGCCCGCTGAACGACTCGCCGGGGTAGGCGTCGACTTCGACCGCCGCGCGCGTGCCGACGGTCACTCGCTTCACGTCCTTCTCGACGAGATTCGCCACCATCCGCACCGAGCGGATGTCGACGACCGATGCGACCGGAACGTTCGGGCTCACGGACGCGCCCGGGTCGAGGAACCGCTTGCCCACGAAGCCGTCGACCGGCGAGGAGATGACGGTGTTGGAGAGATTGATCTTCAGCTCTTCGAGCCGCGACTTCGCCTGCTCGAACTGCGCGTGGGCGAGATCGAGCTGCGCGAGCGCAGCCTGGTGCCGCGCGTCGGTGTCGTCGAACGTCTGTTTCGGCAGGAGCTGACGCTCGAGCAGGCTCCGGTTCCGGTCGAGGTTCGTCTTCGCGAGCTGCAGATCCGCTTCGCGCTGCCGGATCGTCGCGGCCGCCACTGCGAACGCGGCCTCAGCCTGGCGGACCTGTTCCTGGATCTCGCGATCCTCGACCTTGGCGATCATCTGACCGCGCCGCACGGGATCGCCAAGCTGCACGTTGACACTCTGCAGGCGGCCGTTGATCTTGGGCACCGCCTGCACGGTTGCGGCGCCAATCAGGTTGCCGACGACCAGCACGCGCTCGGCAAGGGGCGCGCGCCTGGCCGTCGCGAACTCGACGGGCATCG
>CAYZBZ010000442.1:0-2601 GCA_964476725.1 uncultured Vicinamibacterales bacterium | reverse complement strand
GGCGCGGGACTTTGGCTCCCGTATTCGGAGGTTCGAATCCTCCCGCCCCAACCAGTTCCGACGGTCAACCGGATGTGTCAGCGTTCTGCGGACGGGGGTGACGCGGAACGACTGACCGTCGAACGACCGGACGTTGTGACGATGCGCGTATGAATGGCGGCCAGCTGAAGCTCTTTTCCGGCAGCGCGCACCCCGCGCTCGCACAGGAGATCGCCGAGTTTCTCGGCGTGACGATAGGGCACGCGCGGCTGCAGCGCTTTCCGGACAGCGAGGTCTCGTTCCAGATCGACGAGAACATCCGGGGCACGGATGTCTTCGTCGTGCAGCCCACGTGCGCGGACGTCGACCGCAGCATCATGGAGCTGTGCGTGATGATCGATGCCTTCCGCCGCTCGTCGGCGTCGCGCATCACGGCGGTGATTCCGTATTACGGCTACGCCCGGCAGGACCGGAAGGACAAGCCGCGCGTGCCGATTTCGGCCAAGCTGGTGGCCAACCTGCTGAGCGCGGCGGGCGCGAACCGGGTGTTGACGATGGACCTGCACAAGGCGCAGATCCAGGCATTTTTCGACATCCCCGTGGACCATCTGTTTGCCGCGCCGGTGATCATCGACTACTGCTCGCGGCTGGCGCATCCGAACCTGACCATCGTCTCGCCCGATGCCGGGGGAGCCGAGCGCGCCCGGGCGTATGCGAAGCGGCTCGGCGGGGAGCTGGCGATTATCGACAAGCGCCGCAGCGATGACGGCACGGCCGAGGTGATGAACGTCGTCGGCGACGTGAGCGGGCGGACCTGCATCATCCAGGACGACATCATCGACACGGCGGGAACGATCGTGAAGGCGGCCACGGCGCTGATGGAGAACGGCGCGGAGCGCGTGCTCGCCTGCGCCGTGCACGGCGTGCTGTCCGGTCCGGCCATCGAGCGCCTCGAGGCCGCGCCGATCGATCAGGTGATCATCACGAACACGATCCCGCTCAACGCGGACCGTGCCCGGTGCAGGAAGATCAAGGTGTTGTCGGTCGCGCGCCTGCTCGGGCAGGCCATCCGCAGCATCCACGAGGAAACGTCGGTTTCGTCGCTGTTCGTGTAACGGGAGTGGCCAGGTGCCACGGAAGTTGCCAGTTGCCGGTTCCCAGAGGGCTGGAGGCTGAGAGCCGAACACTGGAAACTGGAAACGACTGGAAACTGGAAGCTGGAAGCTGATATGGACGCAACACTGCACGCGGAAAAGCGCGAGGGAAGAGGCAAGAACGAGGCGCGGCGGCTGCGCGCGCGCGGGCGGATTCCCGCCGTCGTCTACGGCGCCGACAAGGGCAAGGCGGTCGAGATCGCCGTCGATCCGAAGATGCTGCTTCGGATTCTCCACTCCGAGTCGGGGGTCAACACGCTCATCGGCCTGCAGGTGGGCGGGGGGGCGGACACCCGGGTGCTCGTCAAGGAGTACCAGCTCGACCCGATTCACCACAAGCTGCTCCACGCGGACTTCTATCAGGTCGCGATGGACAAGGCGCTCACCGTCACGGTCCCGATCGTGCTCAAGGGAGAGGCGCGGGGCGTCAAGCAGCAGGGGGGCATCATCGACTTCGTGAACCGCGAAATCGAGATCGAGGTGCTTCCGGGCGACATCCCCGAGAACATCACGGTGGACATCAGCGAGCTGATGCTCAACCAGGGATTCCGCGTCCGGGAGCTGCAGACCGCTGGCGTCAAATGGACGGCGACGAGCGACGCCGACATGATGATCGTGCACGTCGTGCCGCCGAGAGCCGAGGAAGTGGCGCCCGCGGCGGATGTGGTTGCGGCGCCGACGGCGGCTGCCGAGCCCGAGGTCATCAAGAAGGGCAAGACGGACAAGGAAGAGGAAGAGAAAGAGAAAGAGAAGCCCGAGAAGAAGAAGTAGCTTCCGGCTTCAGGCTGAAGTTACGGCAGCTGCATGAAGCTCGTTGTCGGATTGGGCAACCCGGGCCGGAAGTACGACGGGACGCGGCACAACGTCGGGTTCGACGTGGCGGACCTGATGGCGTCGCGGCACCGGCTGGAGTGGGAGTCGGCCCCCGCCGACGCGCTCGTCGCCAAATGGCGCGCGGCGTCGGCGCTCGTCGCGAAGCCGCTGACGTTCATGAACCTGAGCGGCCAGGCCGTCGGCGACCTGCTCCGGTTCTACAAGATCGACTTCGGCGATCTGCTGGTGATCGTCGACGACGCGAACCTGGAGCTCGGCCGGCTGCGGGCACGGCCGGACGGATCGGCGGGGGGCCACAACGGCCTGAAGTCGCTCATCGAGTTGCTCGGGACCGAAGGATTCGCACGGCTGCGGATAGGGGTCGGGCGCGGAGACGCCCGGCGCGATCTCGCGGATCACGTGCTGGCGACGTTCGAGCCGCAGGAGCGGGAGGACGTTGCCGAGGCGGTGGGCCGCGCAGCGGACGCCGCCGAGCTGTTCGTCGCCGAAGGGATCGAGTCGGTGATGAACAGCTTCAACAGGAAAGAAGACGGGGACTAGACAACCTCTCTTCTCCTTGCTACTGACAAGTAGCCGCTAAGTCCATAAGGAGACACATGAGTACCGCACGACAGTACGAGCTCGTCTACATCGT
>CAYZBZ010000441.1:0-2604 GCA_964476725.1 uncultured Vicinamibacterales bacterium | reverse complement strand
CGGGGACTTCAAGATCGATCAGACGCCGCTCGACGGCGAGCACGTCGACTTTCAGCGGATTGCGGAGCTCGGGTCGTCCGGCGTGCTGGCGCTGCTGGCCGACAGCACGAACATCGATCGGAAGGGCTTCACCGGCTCGGAAGTGGAGGTCATCGACGGCTTCGAGGAGATCTTCACGAGCGCGCCAGGAAAGATCGTCGTCGCGATGTTCGCGTCGAGCCTGTACCGGATGCAGATCCTCGTGGATCTCGCGGCCCAGTTCGATCGCCGGGTCGCCTTCGTCGGGCGCGGCATCATCGACAACTCGGAGATCGCACAGCGCCTCGGGTATCTGCGGATTCCGGCCGGTGTGCAGATTCGCGACAGCGACGTGCGCAACTACCCGGCCCAGGACGTGGTCTGCATCTGTACCGGGTCGCAGGGGGAACCGCAGGCGGCGCTCCCGCGAATCGCGATTGACGACCACCGGCACGTGAAGCTGAGCCCTGAGGACGTGGTGGTGTTCTCGGCGCGGGAGATTCCCGGTAACGAGAAGGCGATCGGCCGCGTCATGAATCACATCGCGCGGCGCGACGCCGAGGTCGTCTACGAGGGGCTCAAGCACGTCCACGTGTCCGGACACGGCAGCGAGGAGGAGCTGAAGCTCATGCTTTCGCTGGTCAGGCCGCGGCACTTCGTGCCGATACACGGGGAGTACCGGCAGCTCGCGCGGCACGCCCGGATCGCGTCGCGGGTCTCGAGGGGGACGAAGGTCCTGCTGGCGGAAAACGGCGACGTCATCCGGTTCGACGACGAGGGGGGCCGGATAGCGGCCAAGGTGCCGGCGGGCAGGATCCTGATCGACGGCACGCGCAGCGGCGAGGTGGGTGACGAAGTGCTTCGCGACCGCCGTCACCTTGCCGGGGACGGCCTGGTGGTGCCCGTCGTGACGATCGGCAAGCAGTCCGGCACGCTCGAAGAGACGCCGGACGTGATTACCCGCGGGTTCGTCCTCGATGCGCGGACCGAGGCGCTGCTCAAGGAGATCCCGTCGCTTCTGGCCGCGACGCTCGAGGGGGCCAGCGTCGAGGAGCGAACGGACCCAGGGCTCATCAAGGAGAAGATTCGTGTGGATTTGCAGCGGTTCTTCCGAAAGCGCTCCGGGCTGCGGCCGCTCGTGCTGCCGGTCGTGATGGAGATCTGACGTGGCAGGATCCAGACTTTCGCGGCACCTCAGCGAGTTCATCGGCGTTGCGCTCTTCGCGCTCGGGCTGCTCTGGCTCGTCGCGCTGGCCAGCTACAGCGCGTCGGACCCTGTCTGGTTCTTCAACACCCTTTCCGAGCTTCCGCCCGCGAACTTCGCCGGGCGGGTCGGCGCGTTCATGGCAGAGCTCTCGTACCAGCTCCTTGGGTACTCCGCGTACCTCACGCCGATCGTCCTCGCCGTCGTCGGCTGGCATTGCTTCTGGTGCCGGGCGCTCGATGCCGCGTACACGAAGCTCGTGGGCGGAGGGCTGCTCTTCGCGTGCGTGTCCTCGTTCCTCTCGCTCGGGTTCGGCACGCTCGATGTCTCGGGCAAGACGTTCCGCGCCGGCGGCTACATGGGCGACTGGGTGGCGGCGGGCCTCGCCGCGTATCTGAACCGGACCGGTTCGATCATCCTGATCCTCACGCTGCTGTTCCTCGCCATCATCCTGTCGACGCAGTTCTCGTTCGGCCGGCTGGTCTCGTTTGCGGCTCAGCTCGTCCGCGATCGCGTCACGGCGCTCCTCGCCGTGTATCGCGAGCGGCGCGAAGAACGGCGGCGCGACAAGCAGCGGCAGGAGGTGCTGAAGAAGCATCTCGACAAGGCGCCGAAGGAGGCGAAGTCCGGCGCACCGGCCGAATCCACCACACGCGCCTCGGCGAACAACGGCGGCGACGGTCGAGCGGAGGACGAGGCGGCGAAAAAGCAGTCTCGTACTGCTGCGATGGTCAGCGCGGCCGCTGCCGCCTTGAAGGCCGCTTCGTCCAGGCCGACGCCCACACCGGCGACCATCAAGCGGCCGCCGGCGCGCCCGGTGGAAGCGTCGCTCCCACTTTCGGAACCCGAGCGGCTGCCAGCTGAGCGAAAGAAGGGGACGTACGTCACTCCCCCGCTGGCGCTCCTGGACGCGCCGAAGGGAGAGCGGAAGATCGACGAGCGGGCGCTGATGGACGGCGCGCGGCTGCTCGAGGAGAAGTGCCGCGAGTTCTCGGTCGAAGGCTCCGTCGTGCAGATCCACCCGGGACCGGTGGTTACGACCTACGAGTTCAAGCCGGACGCCGGGGTGAAGTACAGCAAGATCACGGGTCTCGCCGACGACCTGTGCCTGGCGATGCAGGCCGAGTCGGTGCTGATCGATCGCATCCCCGGAAAGTCGACGGTCGGGATCCAGATTCCCAATCCCAACCGCGAGCTCATCTCGATGAGGGAGCTGCTCGAGTCGGACGCGTACAAGCGCTCGCCGTCCAGGCTGACGCTCGCGCTCGGCAAGACCATTCACGGCGAGGCGTTCGTCAGCGATCTGGCGACGATGCCGCACTTGCTCATTGCCGGCTCCACCGGCACCGGCAAATCCGTCAGCGTCAACGCGATGCTCTCGA
>CAYZBZ010000440.1:0-2667 GCA_964476725.1 uncultured Vicinamibacterales bacterium | reverse complement strand
GAAGCAGTACCCGGGAAACAGCGGCCAGTCGATCTTCTTCTTGCGATCCTTCCAGCGGCTCCACCGGGTGATCGTCGGCAGGAACGCCTGGTAGCCCTTGCGCTCGAGCTGTTCGCGGACCATCTGCTCGTGTCGCGAGCGCGTCCAGATGGCGTACCACGCGGCCGACGTGTTCTGCGTCATTCGTGAGTCAGGGAGCTTCCGCCGAGCCTCGCCGCTTCCGCCTGCCGGCCGAAGCCCCGGGAGCACGGTCAGCGACCGCCGGTGGCGGGGTCGCCGGCCGCCAGCTGCTTCTCGTACATCTTCTTGAGCTCTTCGTCCTTCCACTCGATGATGGCCTGGCTCCGGACGCGTGCGAGGAACTTGCGCACCTCGGCCTGCTGCCGCGCGTCGTGCACCTTGTCGGCCACGAGATCGCGCACGCTGTCGAACGGCTGGATGGCGGCCGGCTTCAGCGCTTCGAGCTTCAGAATCTGGAAGCCGCGCGCAACGCGCATCGGCTGCGTCACCTCGCCCGGCTTCATCTTCTCAATCATCTGCTGGAGCGCGGTCGAGACCTCCGCGACGTTGATCGGCCCGATGAGCCCGCCGTTGGCCTTCGATGAGGATGCGGACACCTCCGCCGCAACTTTCGCGAAGTCGTCGCCGCCGGCGATTCGGGCGCGCACGGCGGCGGCCTGCAGCGCCACCTCGTCATCCTTCGCGACATTGACCCCTTGCGGGGTCGTGGGGACCTCGATGAGGATCTCGCGCAGCGTCACCGTCGCCGGCACGGCAAACTCCCCGTTGTGCGCGAGGTAGTACTGGCGCGCTTCCTCCTCGGTGATCGACAGCTTCGAGCCGACCTCGTCGCGCTGCACCTGGCCGACAAGGAACTGCTTCTCGACGTTCTTGCGGAGGTCCTCGATCGTCATCCCCTCCTGCTTGAGCGCTGACATGAACTTCTGATCGTCCAGAAGATTCTGTTCTTTCCTCAGGTTCTCGAGCCACGCTTTGAACTGCTCGTCGCTCAGGTGATAGCCCTTCTCTTTTCCCATCTGAAGCAGGAGCAGCTCGTCGATCGCTTCGACCAGCAACTGAGGCGTCACCTCATTGACCGCCTGCCGCAGCTGCTCGGTGTTGCTCGCGACATCAGGCTTGAGATCGACGCCGAGACGCGCCCGAATGGCGGCGGTCCGCCGGTCGTCGAGCTCGGTCTGGGTCAGGATGTCGCCGTTCACCTTCACGAGGACGCGCTCCAGGATCTGCGCCCGCATCGGCACAACCAGCGCCACGAGAAGCACGAGGGTCCATTTCCACTTCATAAGGTCACCTAAACTGCTGTAACCGAGTATTTTAGCCGATTGACCGCCCCCCACTCAACTCGCGCAGGAGCCCCCCCACCCTCACGAACACGCCATCGTCGGCCCGCGGATTCTCCAGGGCAGGGCGCATGATTTCGTCTTTCGTGAAGCCCGGCTTCACTTCCCCCGCCTGAGCCCGGGCGGCCCACCATGAGCCCCCGGCAACCGGGTCCCCCCCCTTTCGGCGGCCGGCAGGCTGGGCTGCGGGCCCAGGGCGGCCCGCCGGGGGCTGCGGACCGGTTTTCCGGACATCAGCGACGGTCGTCGGCTTCTTAAGGTCCAGCTTGAGCGTTGCGGGGGGAATCAGCGTCACGTCCCCACGCGCCTGGACCACCCGGAACAGCCATGCCGGATCCAGCTTCGCGTCGGGTCTGAACTTTAGGACGACGGCCGCTCCTTCGCGGTCGAGCGACTCGACGCCGATTCGGTCCGCGAGCAGGCGGATCGCCGCGTACTCGGCCAGATTCAACACGGACTCTGGCGGCGGGCCATATCGGTCGCGCACCTCGAGCACGAGCCGATCGAGCTCCTCGTCGGTCCGGACCCCGGCCATGCGGCGGTACACCGTCAGCCGCTGGTTCATATCGGGGATGTAGTCGTCGTCGATCCGCAGGTCCACGCGGAGGTTCACGGTCGCGCGGATCTCGTCCTCGATTTCTTCCCCCTTGAGCTCCTTGATCGTCTGTTCCAGGAGCTTCATGTACATGTCGAAGCCGACCGCCTCGATGTGACCGCTCTGCTCACCGCCAAGGAGATTGCCGGCGCCGCGGATCTCGAGATCCAGCGCCGCCACGCGGAAGCCGCTGCCGAGGTCGCTGAACTCGCGTATCGCGGCCAGCCGCTTCTTGGCGACGCCCGACAGCGAGTCCTCGGGCGGAACCAGCAGGTACGCATACGCGCGCCTGTCGGATCGACCGACGCGCCCGCGCAGCTGGTAGAGCTGCGACAACCCGTACCGATCGGCGCGGTTGATGATGATTGTGTTGGCGTTCGAGATATCGAGGCCGTTCTCGATGATCGTCGTCGCGAGGAGCACGTCGAATTTGTGGGCGACAAAATCAACCATCGCCTTCTCGAGCTCCTCTTCCGACATCTGGCCGTGACCGACGACGACGCGCGCCTCCGGCACAAGGCGGCTTATGAGGTTGGCGATCGAGTAGATCGACTCGACGCGGTTGTGCACGAAGTACACCTGCCCGCCGCGCTCGATCTCGTTCCGGATCGCGCGCGCGATGACGGGCTGATCGAACTTCACGACCTGCGTCTGGATGGCCATGCGATCGCGCGGGGGCGTCTCGATCACCGACATGTCGCGGATGCCGAC
>CAYZBZ010000439.1:0-2693 GCA_964476725.1 uncultured Vicinamibacterales bacterium | reverse complement strand
CTATCCCTACATCACCGAGGGCATCGGCGAGGATTTCCTGCCGCGCAACGTCGACTTCTCCGTCATCGATCATTTCGAGAAGGTCACCGACAAGGACGCGGCGCTGATGACGCGGCGCATCGCGCGCGAAGAAGGCATCTTCGCCGGGAACTCCGCCGGCTCGGCGATGGCGGGGCTGCTCCAGCTCAAGGAGCACTTCACGCGGGACGACGTCGTCGTGGTCGTGTTTCACGACCATGGCTCGCGTTACCTCGGGAAGATGTTCAACGACGAGTGGATGCGCGAGAAGGGCTTCATCGAGAAGTCCGGCATGACGGCGCGGGATCTGGTCGCGTCAGGACTGTCCGGAGAGCTGCTCGCGATCGAAGGCAGCGAGCCGGTCGAGACGGCGGTCACGCTGATGAGCGAGCACGATTTTTCCCAGATCTCGATCACCCGCGACAAGCGCCTCGTCGGCTCGCTGAACGAGACGCACTTGTACTCGCAGCTCGTCGGCGATCCGGGGGTGAAGTCGCAGCCCGTCGAGCTGATCATGCAGCCGGCATTTCCGTTCGTGGACATCTCGACTCCCGTGGAGCTGCTTGCGACGATGATCACGCCCGCCAGCCCGGCCGTCCTGGTCCGCGACTTCAAGACGGAGAAGACGTTCATCATCACGCGGTCGGACGTCATCCGCGTGCTCTGACATGCGGATTCTGCGAAGCGTTGTCGCGATCGTCGCCGGGTTCTGGTTCATGGCGACGACGGTGTGGGTCGGGACCCTCGTCGCGGCGAGGGTCTTGATGCCGAATGACACCTACAACGGGACGATCCCCGCCACCTTGCCGGCCGCGTATCTGGCCGCGCTCCTGGCGGTGAGCGCGCTCGGTTCGCTGATGGGCGGATGGCTCGCGGCGCGCATTGCGCCGTTCGCCCCTTTCGCCCACGCATGCGTGCTGGCGGCGATGTCGGCCGCGATGTCGGTCAATCTGCTCATCAAGCCGCCGGACGTTTCTCAGCTCGGGCCTCAGCTCTGGTGGTACGCGGTCGCCAACAGTGTCATCGGCGCGCTGGGGGTGCTGCTCGGCGGCAAGTTACGCGCGGCAGCTGCGGCCGCCGGCGGACCCGTGGTAGCGTAAGGCACGCCTTCTGGAGAGGTCATGATGAGCAGAATTGTCGTTGCGTTCGCCAGCCTGATGGCGCTGGCCCTCCACCCCAGCGCGCACGATTACGCTGAAGCAGGACGGCGAGAAGCTAACCGGTCAGTACTCGGGCCAGCTCGGTGAGGTGCCGTTGACCGGCACCCTCAAGGGCAACGCCGTCGAGTTCGGCATCAGCCTGGACGTGCAGGGCACCGCAGTGCACATCGTCTACACGGGCACGGCCGACAAGACATCGATGAAGGGGGCCGTCACGTTCGGCGACCTTGCCGAAGGCACATTCACCGCGAAGAAGAAGACGTAATCGCGAATCCCGGACCTGAAATACTTTGCCATTCAACGATCTCAAACTGCATCCCAGCCTGCTCAAGGGCATCAAGGAACTCGGATTCATCCGCCCCACGGCGATCCAGGCCGACGCGATACCGCCGGCGATGGAGGGACGCGATGTGCTTGCGTGCGCGCAGACGGGCAGCGGCAAGACCGCCGCCTTCCTGCTGCCAATCCTGAACAAGCTCATGGACAAGCCGCGCGGGACGACGCGCGCGCTGGTGCTCGCGCCGACGCGCGAGCTGGCGGCGCAGATCCTCGAGGACCTGAACGACCTGGCGATCCATACGCCGATCACCGGCGCGTCGATCTTCGGCGGTGTCGGCATGGGGCCGCAGGAGCACGCGTTCCGCAGCGGCGTCGACGTGCTGATCGCCACCCCCGGGCGCCTGCTGGATCACCTGCGCGCGCCGTACGCCAAGCTCACGCACCTCGAGCACCTGGTGCTGGACGAGGCGGACCGCATGCTGGACATGGGGTTCCTTCCGGAAATCCGCAAGATCCTGCGCTACGTGCCGGCGAAGCGACAGACGCTGTTCTTCAGCGCGACGATGCCGCCGCCGATCGCGGCGCTGACGGGGGAGATGCTTCGCAATCCGGTGACGATCCAGCGGGAGCGCCAGGCCGCTCCGGCTTCAGGCATCACGCAGGCGGTGTATCCGGTATCACAGGCGCTCAAGCCCGTGCTGCTCGTGTCGCTGCTGCAGCGCGGCGACGTGAAACAGGCGCTCGTCTTCACAAGGACCAAGCACCGCGCAAACCGCCTCGCCGACCACCTGGTGAAGGCGGGCGTGCGGGCCGAGCGCATTCACGGCAACCGATCGCAGGCGCAGCGCACGGCAGCGATGGAAGGGTTCAAGGGCGGAAGGTTCCCGGTGCTCGTCGCGACCGACATCGCCGCGCGCGGCATCGACGTGGACGCGCTCGGGCACGTGGTGAACTTCGACGTCCCGCTCGTCCCGGACGATTACATCCACCGCGTCGGCCGTACGGGACGCGCCGAAGCCACTGGCGACGCGCTCACGTTCGTGTCGCCCGAAGAGGAAGGGAACCTGCGCGACATCGAGCGGGCGATCGGCCGGCGGCTGCAGCGGGTGACCGTGCCCGACTTCGACTACGACGCGAAGCCGCAGGCTCGCCTGGAGGTTCCGCTCGCGCAGCGTATCGCCGAGATCCGCGCGAGGAAGCGCGACGACCGCGCGCGTGCCGCGGTCAACGCCGCCC
>CAYZBZ010000438.1:0-2710 GCA_964476725.1 uncultured Vicinamibacterales bacterium | reverse complement strand
CTGAATCAGGTGCGCCGTTTCTCCGTTTCTCCGTGTCACTCGGACAAGGCGCATATAATCCCGACACATCATGCCGCTTTCTGCCGGGACGCGACTGGGACCCTACGAGATCCTCGCACCGCTGGGAGCGGGTGGTATGGGCGAGGTCTACACCGCCCGCGACACGCGTCTGGACCGCACCGTCGCCCTCAAGAGTCTCCCGTCGGATGTCGCACAGGATCCCGAGCGCCGGAGCCGGTTCGAGCGCGAGGCTCGCGCGATCGCCGCCTTGAGCCATCCTCACATCTGCGCGATCTACGATGTCGGCCGACACGACAGTCTCGATTACCTGGTGATGGAGCTCCTCGACGGCACGACGCTCGCCGCGCGCGTCAGCCGCGGGCCGCTCGACCCGCACGAGGCGGTGGGATTCGCGATCCAGATCGCCGACGCGCTCGACAAGGCGCACTCTCACGGCATCGTCCATCGCGACCTCAAGCCCGCGAACATCATGCTGACCCGATCGGGCGTGAAGCTGCTCGACTTCGGGCTGGCGAAGCTGCGCCCCGGCGCCGCCTCGGGAGACGACGGGCTGACGGCGACGTTGCCGCTGACGGAGCAGGGGCAGATTCTCGGGACGACGCAGTACATGGCGCCCGAGCAGCTCGAGGGCGGGGTCGCCGACGCTCGGAGCGACATCTTTGCGTTCGGCGCGATCGTGTTCGAGATGCTGACGGGCCGCAGGGCATTCGAGGGTTCCAGCCAGGCCGCCGTGATCGGCGCGATCCTCCACGCGCCCGCTCCCGCGATGACGTCGCTCGTCCCCGGCGTGCCGCCTGCGCTCGAACGACTGATCTCGGTGTGTCTGGCCAAGAGCCCGGACGACCGGTGGGCGTCGATTCACGACGTGCTCCTCCAGTTGAAAATGATCGCCGACGCGCCCGCTGTCGCCGTGGAGGCGCAAGCCCGGCACAGCCGGCTGCTTGCGTGGGGTCCGGCGGTGTTCGGCTCTCTCGCGGCGCTCGCGGCCGTCCTCGTCATCCTCGTCATGGGAAGCCGCACCAGCGGGCCAGCCGACATGGGTCTGGACGTTCTATCGGTGCTGCCGCCGGTGCAGACGACGCTGGCGTACGGGGAGGCCCCGCAGATCTCGCCGGACGGCCGTCACGTGGCGTTCGTCGCCATCGACCAGGCCGGGCGAAGCCGGCTGTATGTCCGGAGCCGCGACTCGCTCGAGCCCCTGATGCTGCCCGACACGATGGAGGCGACGATGCCGTTCTGGTCGCCGGACAGCGCGCAGCTCGGATTCTTTGGGCAGGGACAGCTGAAGACGATCGCCATTTCTGGCGGCGCCTCGCACGCTCTCGCGCGCGCGCCGGTGCCGCGCGGAGGCACGTGGAACCGCGACGGCATGATTCTGTTCTCAGGAAGGCCGAACATGCCGCCGCACCTCGTGCCCGCGGCCGGGGGAGAGGCGATCGCCGCCGGGCCCCTCGATGGCGCAGCGCGCGGCCGGAGTTTTCCCTCGTTCCTGCCCGACGGCCGCCACTATGTGTACCTGTCGGTCAGGCCCCATCCGCATATTCGGCTCGGGTCGCTCGATTCCCCGGAGACGAGAGAGCTCGTTCGATCGACAGGGAGTCCCGCGTATGCCGCGGGTCACCTGTTGTTCCGTCGCGACTCAGCGCTCGTCGCCCAGCCTTTCGATCCGGGCACCCTGCAACTGAGCGGCGCGCCTGTGTCGATCATCGAGAACGTCGGTTTCCATCCCATCACGTATCAGACGCTGGTTTCCCCATCAGACACCGGCGTCCTCGCGTACGAGGCGTCGACCCCCGGCTCTCAGCTCGCCTGGTTCGGCCGCCAGGGAGAGCGCATAGCAACCGTGACGCCCCCCGGCCACTACAACACACTCTGCCTGACGGCGGACGGGAAGCGCGTCGTTTACGAGCTCGCCGATCCCGGGTCCGGCAGCGTGGACCTATGGGCACTCGAGCTTGGCAGCGGCCGTTCGACCAGGCTGACCTTCGATCCCGCGGTGGATTTCTATCCCGTGTGCTCGCCGGCGGGCGATGAAGTGATTTTTTCGTCCTTGCGCGACAGTCCTCCGAACCTCTTTCGTCTGAAGATCGAGTCCCCGGGCAGCGAGACGCCCGTCGTGCGGTCTCCGTTGCCGAAGATCGCGACGGATTGGTCGAGCGATGGACGAGTGATCTACGCCGAGCTGAACGACCGGACGAACTGGGATGTCATGGTTTCGCCCGTGTCGGGCGGAGCGACCACATCCCTGATCAAGACCGAGGCCGAGGAGCGAAACGCCCGGCTCTCGCCGGACGGCCGGTGGCTCGCGTACGTATCGGTCGAGAGCGGCGCCTCCGAGGTGTTCGTGCAGCCGTTCCCGCCGACCGGGGTGAAATGGCAGGTCTCGCGCAATGGGGGGCAGCAGCCGCTATGGCGCCGCGACGGCGGCGAGCTCTACTACGTTGCGCCGGGTGGAAAGCTGCTTGCCGTGGACGTCAGGCCGGGGCGCACTGATTTTACGTTCGTCGACGCCCGGGTGCTCGTCGACGCGCGGATGGCGGGGTGGGACCGCGGCAACATGGGCTGCCAGTACGCCGCCACGGGCGACGGGAAACGCTTCCTCATCTCGACCGCGACCGACACCATCCTGCCGATCACGCTGGTCCGCAACTGGATCGCGGCTCTTCGCAGCAAGCGGTAGTGACGCGCA
>CAYZBZ010000437.1:0-2714 GCA_964476725.1 uncultured Vicinamibacterales bacterium | reverse complement strand
CCTTCCATGATTTCTTCCATCGCGGCAGCGGCCTCGTCGAGCGTGAGGTCCTGGCGGCGCTGAAGCTTGTCGATGAGCGCGGCGAACATCACAACTCCAGGAAGTTCCGCAGGAGCTGGCGGCCTTCGCCCGTCAGCACCGATTCGGGATGAAACTGCACGCCGTGGACCGGGAGGGTCCGGTGTCGCACGCCCATGATCGTGCCGTCCTCGGTCCGTGCCGACACTTCCAGCGCGTCGGGCAGCGGCTCGGCGACCACGAGCGAGTGGTAGCGCCCCGCGGTGAACGGCTGCGAGATTCCGCGGAACACGCCGCGCCCGTCGTGCTGCACCGACGACACCTTGCCGTGCATCAACTGCGCGGCGCGCACGACCTGGCCGCCGAAGGCGACGCCGATGCCCTGGTGGCCGAGGCACACGCCGAGGATCGGCAGCCGCGGCCCGAAGCGCTGGATCACGCCGACCGAAATCCCCGCGTCTTCCGGACGGCCCGGACCCGGGGAGATCACGATGCGCTCGGGCTGCAGCGCCTCGATCTCGTCGAGCGTGATCTCGTCGTTGCGCTTCACGATGGGCGCCGCACCGAGCTCGCCGAAGTACTGGGCGAGGTTGTAGGTAAACGAGTCGTAGTTGTCGATGAGGAGGATCACGAGAGGCCCGCCTCCGCCATGGCGAGCGCGGTCAACAGCGCCTTCGCCTTGTCGCGCGTTTCCTCGTACTCGGCGGCCGGGTTGGAATCCGCCACGATGCCCGCTCCCGCCTGCACCCGCGCGCGCCCCCCGCGGATCGTGATGGTCCGAATCGCGATGCAGAAATCCAGGTTGCCGGCGAAGTCGATGTATCCGACCGCCCCCGCGTAGATGTCGCGCCGGGTCGGCTCGAGCTCCGACAGAATCTGCATCGCGCGGATCTTCGGGGCGCCCGAGACGGTGCCCGCCGGGAAGCAGGCGACGAGCGCATCGAGACGGTCGCGATCCTCCGCGAGCCGGCCGTCCACGGTCGAGACGAGATGCATGACGTGCGAGTACCGCTCGATCGCCATGTACTGGGGCACCTTGACCGATCCGAATTCGCAGACGCGACCGAGATCGTTCCGCCCGAGATCGACGAGCATCACGTGCTCCGCCCGTTCCTTCTCGTTCCGCTTCAGCTCCTCGCCCAGTCGGAGGTCGTCCTCTTCGCTGGTGCCGCGCGGCCGCGTGCCCGCAATCGGGTGGGTCTCGACGCGGCGGCCTTCCACGCGCACCAGCATCTCGGGAGACGACCCGACGATCGCCAGCCCGCCCATCCGCATGAAATACATGTACGGGGACGGGTTCACGTGACGCAGCGCGCGGTACACCGTGAACGGATCGGCGGTGACGTCCGCCTCGAACCGCTGCGACAGCACGGCCTGATAGATGTCCCCCGCGGCGATGCGCTCCTTGATCGCCCGGACCCCCGCCTCGAACGTGTCCCTCGGCATGTTCGATCGCACCTCGGGTGGTCCCTGCGTCTGCGGCTCCGGTTGGGACAGGCCGCGCTCCAGCTCCCCTTCGAGGAACTGGATCTTCGCGCACGCGAACTGGTAGAGCGCCCGCAGGTCCTCGTCGGCCGTCACGCGTGCGTTCGCGATGATCAGGATGCGGTGCTTGACGTGATCGAAGGCAAGCACCGTGTCGAACAGCATGAAGCCTGCGTCGTCTTCGCCGGCCTCCGCGCTGCCGTTGCGGTTCCACGCGGCCTGCGCCCACGCGTTGAGCAGCGCCGGCTCGAAGATCGGAGAGGCGTCGTAGCCGATGAACCCGACCGCGCCGCCGGTGAACCGCGGAAGCCCGGGCACGAACGGCGACTGGAACCCGGCCATCAAACGGCGCAGCGCGGTGACGAACTCCTCGTCGCTTTCGGTGGTGACGCCCGATCGATCCGTGATCGTGCGGTCCCCGCGCTGGCGCAGGACGAGGAACGGGTCCTTGCCGAGAAAGGAGTAGCGGGCGACGCGCTCGCCCCCTTCCACGCTCTCGAAGAGAAATGCGTAGTCCGAGTGTTCCGCGATCTTCAAGAACGCGGACACCGGCGTCAGCAGATCCGCGATGATCTCCTTGACGACGGGCACGAACGTCCCGCGGCGTGCAAGCTCCACGAATTCTTCGAACGTCGTCTGTTTCACGTCGTCTGTCCTCTGTCTGCCGTCTGCGGGTGATCCGCCGCGGTGGCGGCGGCCGCGGCCGCGCTGAAGAGCCCCGTCGGCGGGCGCTGTCCGGTCCAGAGCTCGAACTGCCGCTCGGCCTGCGCCACGAGCATCTCGATGCCGCCGATCGTGAGGCAGCCCTCGGCGCGTGCGTGCCGGATGAGCGGCGTCTCGGCGGGCGCGTACACCAGGTCGAACACGATCTCGCCGTCGAGTGGAATGCCGTCCATCGGGTCGTCGTCACGCCCCGGGCTGCCGCACGACGTGGCGTTGACGAGCACGTCCCAGCTTCCCTGGCGCGGCGGCCACGCACCGGCCCTGCCACCCGCGAGATCCGCCACCTCACGTGCCGCCTCGAGCGAGCGCGCGCAGACCGTGACGGCCGCGCGGCGTTGACGTTGGCCGAAGAGGTCTGGCGCGCCGCGGGCGAGGGGGAGGTGTTCGGACCCGAGGAGCTTCTCAAGGTCGTCCAGCGCCGTGCCGCGATCTACGACAAGTCCCAGGACGGCCACTACAACCTCATCTCCGCCCTGCATAAATCGGTG
>CAYZBZ010000436.1:0-2725 GCA_964476725.1 uncultured Vicinamibacterales bacterium | reverse complement strand
CGAGCGGGGGTGGGGCCCCGCGAGCATCAAGAAATGAAGAACGCTCTATGAAAACGTCGACCGGATGGCGCTCGATCCTGCTCGTCGTTGTCCTTGCGCTCGCGTGCCTTGCGGGCGCCGCCGCGCGCGGGCGCGCACAGATGCCCGCGCAGGATGAGGGGGCGGCCGGCGCCTGGCACAAGCTCATCAAGCTGCGGACGACAGCGAGCGCGATGCACACGACGGCGCATCCCGACGACGAGCATGGCGGCGTGCTGGCGATGTTGAGCCGCGGCCAGGGAACCAGGGTCTCGCTGCTGACGCTCACGCGCGGCGAATCCGGCGACAACGCGATAGGCCCGGAGCTCTTCGATGGCCTCGGACTGATTCGAACCGAGGAACTCCTCCTCGCGGGTCGTTACTACGGCGTCGATCAGCAGTACTTCGGGACGGTGGTCGACTACGGATTCTCCAAACGTCTCGACGAGGCGCTCGAGAAGTGGGGTAAGGAACACGTCCTCCGCGACGTCGTCGGCATCATCCGGACCGACCGGCCGTTCGTGCTCATCGCGAGATTCCAGGGAAATCAGCGTGACGGACACGGGAACCATTCGGCGGCGGGGCTCGTCACGCAGGAAGCCTTCAAGCTGGCGGGAGACCCCACGATCTTCCCGGAGCAGATCGCAGCGGGACTGCGCCCGTGGCAGCCGTTGAAGCTGTACATGGGCGGCGTGCGCGAGAGCGAAGACTGGACGATCCGAGTGGATTCCGGCGAGTACGACCCGGTGCTCGGCGATTCGTATCACTCGTTCGCACGGCTGGGTCTGAGCTTTCAGCGGTCGCAGAACAGCGGCCGCTTCAGCCCGCAGCCCGGCCCGTCCGTGTCCTACTACAAGCGTCTGCAGTCGGTGATTGACGCGCCTGCGAGAGAGAAGACCTTCTTCGACGGCATCGACACGACCGTGCCGGGTCTGTATCGGGCGCTGCGGAAGACAGCGCCGGCCGGAGCAGATGGCCTGCTGACGGCGATCGATCGGGAGATCCAGTCGGCGTTTGAGACGTTCACATTCAGCGATCCGTCCGCGGCGGCTCCGGCACTCGCACGGGCCCTCGCGGCCACGCGTGCGGCATTGGGGCAGCTCGGCGCCGATCCCGAGGTCAGCTTCATGCTCGGCGTGAAAGAACGGCAGCTCGCGGATGCGATTCACGCCGCGCTGGGGATTAGCGTGACCGCGATTGCGCAGCCTGCGGGTACGCCTGAGGCAACGGGACCGTTCAATGCCGGCCCGCCGCCGATGCCCGCGGTCGTCCCCGGACAGAGCTTCGAGGTCCGCACGGTATTCGCCAACCGCAGCCGGATGGAGGTCAAGAACGCACGGGTCGCTGTCGAGAGCAAAGACAGCAACCGCGACTGGACGGTCGCCGCAACGGGAGCGCCGGCCGAGGCGGCGCCGAACCAGCCCATTGTCAGGAAGTTCACAGTGACCGTTCCCCAGAGCGCCGCACTCACGCGCCCGCATTTCTCCCGCGCATCCATCCAGGAGGCGCGTTACACGGTCGCAGACGAGGCCCAGAGGTACCGGTCCTCGGCCGAGAGCGCGCTCGACGCTGTCGTCCGGTATGAGGTGGGCGGAGTTTCGGTCGAGATGCGGCGTCCTGTGACACGTCTGGAGGCCAATCTCCCGTACGGCTACGACACTCGAGTGCTGGCTGTCGTCCCCGCAATCGCGTTGACGCTGACCCCGGCGCACGCAGTGGCGCCCCTTCGACAGGCTCAGGGCGGACCGCTCGACGCGCGGTCGAAGACGATCAAGGTGAAGGTGGAGGTCCTCAACAATCGTGAAGAGAAAACTGCAGGCACGCTGACGCTGAAGGTCCCGGCGGGCTGGAAGGTCACGCCAGCTTCGCAGCCGTTCCAGTTCTCGCGCGCCGGCGAGCGTGCGCTCTACGCGTTCGACGTCAGGATACCGTCGCTCGAGAACCGTGAATACCGCATCGAGGCCGTGGCCTCCTCCGACGGACGCGAGTATCGCGAAGGCTACGCCACGCTTCGGCACCGCGACCTCGAGACCCGCTATCTGTATCGAGATGCCGTTGCATCGGTTCGGGGCATCGACGTGAAGATCCCTCAGAGCCTGAAGGTTGGCTACGTGATGGGGGTCGGCGATGACGTGCCCGCCGGCCTCAGGCAGGTCGGCGTCGACGTCCAGCTCCTCGGCGAGCAGGACCTCGCCACCGGCGATCTCAGCCGGTTCCACGCCATCATGACCGGCACGCGCGCCTATGCGGTCCGGGAAGACCTGAAGACGTACAACCGCCGCCTGCTCGACTATGTGAAAGGCGGCGGGAACCTGATCGTCCTCTATAACACGCAGGAGTTCGTGCCGAACCTGTATGCGCCGTACCCTGCGGAGCTCTCGTCCCGTGCGGAAGAGGTTTCGGAGGAAGACTCACCGATCGAGATTCTCGCCCCCGACGCGCCGGTCCTCAACGCGCCGAACCGAATCACCAAGGCGGATTTCGACAACTGGGTAGAGCAGCGCGGGTCGAAGTTCTGGGACGCGTGGGATCCGCGGTACACGCCGCTGATTGCCACGTGGGACAAGGGCCAGCAGCCGCAGAAAGGCGGGTGGCTGCATGCGAGGTACGGCAAAGGACACTACACGTATTTCGCGTACGCGTTCCACCGGCAGCTGCCGTACGGGGTTCCGGGTGCGTATCGCCTGCTGGCGAACCTGCTGTCGCT
>CAYZBZ010000435.1:0-2741 GCA_964476725.1 uncultured Vicinamibacterales bacterium | reverse complement strand
GTATCGGCGCAAGATCTTCCTGCGCATCTGACGAACCGCTCTCTGAAAGGAGCTTCGTTGCGGCATTTGCGACATCATGTACTTCGCTTGGAGAAAGGGAATGAAGCTGTGGGCCATGGCATTCACAACCTTTATCGAAACGCTCGTGCAGGACTTGCGGTTTGGAGCGCGCGCGCTGCGGCGCAATTCCGGATTCGCGGCGATCGCCGTCGTCACGCTCGCGCTTGGCATCGGCGCCAACGCGGCGATCTTCAGCGTCGTCAACGCCGTGCTGCTGCGGCCGCTGCCGTGGAGCGAGCCCGATCGGGCGGTGATGATCTGGAGCAAGTGGACGGCCTTCGAGAAGACCTGGGTCGCCGAAGGGGAAGTCGTCGACTACCGCAAACGCGCGGCGACGCTGCAGGAGGTGGCCGCCTGGGGCGACGGTCAGGTCAACCTGACCGGGGACGGCGATCCGGAACGCGTAGCCGCCGGGCAGGTCACCGCGAACACGTTCTCGACTCTGGGCGTGACCCCGATGTTCGGGCGCACGTTTACGCCGCAGGAGGATATCCCGAACGGCCCGAACCTCGTGGTTCTCGGTCACGGGCTCTGGTCGCGCCGGTACGCCTCGGATCGGAGTGTCGTCGGACGATCGATTCAGATCAACGGGCAGCCGTTCGAAGTGGTGGGGGTTATGCCACCGGACTTCGTGCTGCCGACTGACTTCCAGAATCCCGAGCCGACCCAGCTGTGGACACCGTTGCAGGTGGATCCGTCGAGCACGGACCATGGCAGCCACGGCCTGTACGCTGCGGGACGGCTCAAGCCTGGCGCCACGGTCCCCCAGGCGTCGGCGGAGCTGCACTCAATCGCACGCGCGATGACGAACGAAGGTCTGTACCCGGCCGCGATGCAGTTCGATACGGTCGTGCTCTCGCTGACCGACGAGGTCGTCGGTACCGTGCGGCGCGCCATCATGCTGCTCTTCGGCGCGGTCGCGTTTCTCCTGCTCATCGCGTGCGCCAACGTGGCGAACCTGCTGCTGGCCCGCGCGGAAGCGCGCCAGCGGGAGATGGCGGTGCGCTCGGCGCTCGGCGCGGGCGGGTTCCGGATCGTGCGGCAGATGCTCACTGAAAGTCTCGTGCTCACGGGTGTGAGCGCGGTGCTCGGCCTCCTGCTCGCGCTCGCCGGCGTCCGCTTCCTCGCGTGGTGGAACCCGGCCAACATTCCTCGCGTCGCCGGCGTCGGTCTCGACGCGCGCGTGCTCGGATTCACCGCGCTCGTCGCCTTCCTGACGAGCATCATCTTCAGCCTCGTACCCGCGCTGCGCGCGATGCGGATCGATCTCACCGACTCGCTGAAGGACGGCAGCCAGAGCAGCTCGAGCGGCGGCGGGCGCCAGCGCTTCCGCAACGGGCTGGTGATCGTCGAGATGGCGCTCGCGGTCGTCCTGCTCATCGGCGCGGGGTTGATGCTGCGCAGCCTCTGGGCGCTCGAACGTGTGCCCCTCGGTCTCGACTCGACGAACGTGCTGACGATGAGGTTGGCGCTGCCGCAGGCGAGCTACAAAACGTCAGAGGAAGTCGTCGGCTTCTACCAGCGCCTGCTCGAGCGCGTGCGGACGATGCCGGAGGTGCGTACGGCTGGCGCGGTCCGCTCGTTGCCGCTCGGGTCCACCATCGGTGATTTCGGCCTGAGGATCGAGGGCTATACGCCGCCTCCCGGCACGAACGCAAAAGGGGACTGGCAGATCGCGACCGACGGGTACCTGGAGGCGATGGGTGAGCGCATCGTGCGCGGACGCTCCATCACCGCGGCCGACGCAACCGACGGCTTTCTCGTCGCGCTCATCAACGAGGAGATGGCGCGGACCTATTGGAACGGGCGCGACCCGATCGGCAAGCGGATGAAGATCGGTGGCGGCGGCGGGCCAAGCCGGCCCTGGGTGACGGTCGTCGGCATCGTCGCCGACGTGCGGCACAACGGCATCACCGGCGTCGTGAAAGAGAAGTTCTACGTGCCGCACACGCAGTGGCACAAATCCGTCGGCAACCCGATCCGCAGCATGTCGCTCGTCGTGAAGACGACCGGCGATCCGCTGTCGCTCGTCGGCCCGATCCGACAGGAGATCCGCACGCTCGATCCCAACCTGCCGGTCGCGAACGTGCGGTCGATGTCCGATGTCGTGGGCGCCACGCTGTCCACGCCGCGTTTCACGGGAGTGCTGCTCGGCATCTTCGCCTGCCTGGCGCTGGCACTGTCGGCGATCGGCATTTACGGGGTGCTCTCGTACGTGGTGAGCCGCCGGACGCGCGAGATCGGCATCCGGCTCGCGATCGGCGCAGGCCGCGCGCAAGTGCTGCGCATGGTTCTCGGCAGCGGCCTCGTCCTCTCGCTGACCGGCGTCTCGATCGGCGTGGTCGCCGCGGCATTCACCACACGCCTGATGGGGAGCCTGCTCCACGGCGTCACGCCCGGAGACCCTGCGACATTCGCCGCCGTCGCGCTCGGCCTCTCAGCCGTTGCCGTCCTCGCCAGCCTGATTCCCGCATGGCGCGCGACGAGGGTCGACCCGGTCGTCGCTCTGAAGATGGAGTGAGCGAGGTTGACGTGAGGCCGAACGTCGCCGAGATCTGTCAGCACGCGATCGCGAAGCGCGGGGTATTCCTTCCAGAGCAGCGATGCGAGCTAAAGACGTGTCAAGGGCCTGCTGAAGGCCGCTCACGACCCGTTCGAAACGTCGGACACGGGCGGCGCCG
>CAYZBZ010000434.1:1644-2755 GCA_964476725.1 uncultured Vicinamibacterales bacterium | reverse complement strand
TTGATGACCGTCTGATACGTCACCACGTTCTGCACCGTCGTCGGCTGCAGGCGGACCTGTTCCACCGCCCCGGTGAATGTCTCGGTCGGGAACGCATCCACGCGGAACGTGACGACCTGGCCTGGACGCATGCGCCCCACGTCCGCCTCGTCGATGTTCGCGTTGACCTGCATCTTCGTCAGGTCGGCCGCGAGGATGAACAGCGTCGGCGCCGACATGCCGGCGTTGACCGTCTGCCCAGGCTCGACCGCGCGCGAGATGACGATACCGTCAATCGGTGCCGTGATCACCGTGTGATCCATGTTCACCTCGGCGGTGTTGAGCTGCGACCGCGCCTGCGTCAACCCGGCCTCGGCCGACTTGATCTGCGCCTCCGCCGAGCGCACGGTGACTTCCGCCGTCTCGAGCTCGGTGCGCGGCAGCAGGCTCTTCTCGAAGAGCGCTCTGGCCCGCTCGAGCTTCTGTTTCGAGTCGGCCAGCGAGACCTTCAGCCGCTCGAGGTCCGCCTCGGAGCGGATGACGTTCGCGCGCTGCTGCTCGATCTGCGTCTGCAGGAGCGTCGGGTCGAGCCGCGCGATGACCTGCCCCTTCCTCACGATCGAGTTGAAGTCGGCGTACAGCTCCTGGATGATGCCGCCGACCTGCGTGCCGACCTGTACGGTCGTCACGGCTTCGAGCGTCCCGGTGGCGGCCACGGCGTCGACGATGTCGCCGCGAGTAACCTGTGCCGTGCGCACCTCGGGCTCCTTGGTAGTCCGGCGCATGTAATAGGCGCCGGCGCCCACGCCGACAGCCGCGAGCACGATGATGGTCAGAATGAGTTTCTTCATGTGTCCGTCTGCTACGAGTGCTTCGGGAGCCCCGAGCGCAGTCCTTTCCAGCCTTCTTCGAAGATCGTGTACACCGTGGGCACGAACACCAGGGTGATCATTGTCGAGGCGGCGAGGCCGCCGATGACGACCCGCGCGAGCGGCGCCTGCAGCTCCGCCCCTTCGCCGATGCCGAGCGACATCGGGACGAGCCCGAGAATGGTGGCCAGCGACGTCATCAGAATCGGGCGGAGGCGCGTACGGCCCGCCGTCTCGACCGCCTCCCGCAGCGGCATGTGGTC
>CAYZBZ010000434.1:0-1544 GCA_964476725.1 uncultured Vicinamibacterales bacterium | reverse complement strand
GGCGGAGGCGCGTACGGCCCGCCGTCTCGACCGCCTCCCGCAGCGGCATGTGGTCCCGCCGGCGCAGGATGTTCGTGTAATCGACCAGCAGGATCGCGTTGCTGACGACGATCCCCGCGAGCATGATGATCCCGATATACGCCTGCAGGCTGAACGTCGTGCCGGTCAGCTTCAGCGCGGCGACGACGCCGATGGCGGCGAGCGGCACCGAGAACATGATGATGAAGGGGTCGCGCAGCGACTCGTACTGCGAGGCCATGACGGCGTACACGAGCAGGATGGCCAGAACCAGCACCCACTGCAGCTGCTTGAACGCCTGATCCTGCGCCTCGACCTCGGCGCCGAAGCTGACCTGGAAGTCCTGCGACACGCGCACCTCCGGCAAGCGGGCGTTGATGGCCTTGACGGCGTCGCTGAGCGTGACCTCCGGCTCCGCTGTCACACGGACGATCCGCTCCTGGTTCTTCCGTTGAATCTCCGTCGGCCCCGTCTGGTTGCGCAGCGCCATCAGGTTCTTCGCCTGCAGGACCTGACCCTGCGGCGTGCCGATGAGGATGTCGTTGATGTCGTCGACGCGGTTGCGATCCTCCTCGCGGAGTCGCACGACGATCGGGTACTCGTTGCCGCTCTGGCGGTAAAACGCCGCCTGGGTGCCGCCGACGCTCGTCCGGATGCTGCTGGCGACGCTGTTCACGCTGAGGCCCAGGAGCGCGGCCTTCGGGCGATCGACCAGAATCGCCAGCTCGGGACGGCCGTCGTCGCGGCCGATCCGCACGTCGCGGACCTCGGGGATTTTGTCTATCACGGCCTTCGCTTCGAGCGACAGACGCTGGGCTTCCGCAAGGTTGTCGCCGCGGATTTCGAGCGCCAGGCGGCTGTCGCCGCCGCCGAGCAGGCGATCCATTGCGCGGTTGCCGCCCGAGGCGCGCGTCGTGATGATGACGCCCGGAATGACGCCGGCGAGCTGCCTGTTCAGGGTCCGCGCGATCTCTTCGCTGGAGCGCGTGCGCTGCCCCTTCGGCACGAGGCGAATGGTGGCCTGCGCCCGGCTCGCGCTGCCGCCGCCGAATCCGCCGCCACCCGCCTGCGTAATGATGACGTCCTGTTCCTTCACGTACTCCGGAAGAAGCGACTCGAGCCGCTGCGCGACGTCCTGCGCGCGCTCGATGCGCGTGCCGACCGGCAGCTCCGCGGTCACCTGCACTTCCCCCTCGTCGGTCTGTGGCATCAGCTCGAAGCCAATCGTCGGAAGGATGATGAACGCCACGATCACGAGGCCGACGCCGATGCTCAGCACCGTGGGCCGATGGTGAAGGGCCCGGCCGATCAGGCGGCTGTACGCATAATCCATGTTGTTGAGGAACCGCTCGCTCGCCGTATACAGGCGGCCGCCGAGTCCGGTCCGTTCTTCCACGGGCGGCGGCAGCTTGAGCAGTCGCGAGCAGAGCACCGGCACGATCGTGACGGCGACGAACAGCGACATCGTCAACGAGAACATGACGACGATCGAGAGCTGCTTGAACAGGATGCTCGAGACGCCGGTC
>CAYZBZ010000433.1:0-2767 GCA_964476725.1 uncultured Vicinamibacterales bacterium | reverse complement strand
TGGCGCGAAGATCCCGCCGCCGTCCGGCCCATGCTGGCGACGCTGGCCGATGCCCCGTTGACCAGTCCGGGGCTCGTGTACGAGCCGAAGTACGACGGGATCCGCGCGCTCGTCCATGTGCCGCCGGCGGGGTCGCGGGACGGGGTGCGCATCTGGTCCCGGCTCGGCAACGACAAGACCGCGCAGTTTCCGTCCATCGTGCGCGCGCTGGACGATTTCCGCGCGAAGCTCGGCGCGCCGCTGCTCGTCGACGCGGAGATCGTGGCCCTCGACGAGAAAAGCCGGCCTGCCGGCTTCCAGCGGCTGCAGGGACGCATCCATCTCCGCACGACTCGCGACGTCGAGCAGATCGACAAGGCGCAACCGGTGGCGCTCGTCGCGTTTGACCTGCTGCGCGACGGCGACGAAGATCTGCGAGGGCTGCCGCTGACGGACCGCCGAGCGCGTCTCGAGCAACGTCTCGGACGCGCGCAATCCGCCACGCTGCGGTTGAGCGAACAGGTCGCCGCCGACGGTCGCGCTCTGCACACGCGCGCGCTCGAGGAAGGATGGGAGGGGCTCATCGCCAAAGAGGCGCGCGCGTCGTACCAATCCGGGCGTCGCAGCCCCGCCTGGCGCAAGCTCAAGGTCGTCCACGAACAGGAGTTCGTCGTCGGAGGATGGACGGAGCCGCGGCAGACGCGGCAGTACTTCGGCGCCCTGCTTCTCGGCGTGCGCGAGGGCCCGGGCGGCGCGCTGACCTACGTGGGCCACACCGGTACGGGATTCAACCAGGCGGAGCTCGCGCGGGTCTGGAGGCTGCTCGAGGCGCGGGAGATCCCGCAGTCTCCGTTTGCCTCGCGGATCAAGACCAACGAGCCGGCGCACTGGGCGCGGCCCGAGCTGGTCGCGCAGGTGCGCTTCACGGAGTGGACCGACAACGGCAAGCTGAGGCACCCGGTGTATCTCGGGCTGCGCGACGACAAGCGAGCGGAGGACGTCGTGCGTGAAGAGAAACCGGGTGCACAAAGCAAACGGAGGTCTTTACACGGAGAGACGGGCTCCGCCTCCTCCGTTATCGACCAGCTTCGAACGCTCGAGGACGCCAGGCGCGACGGGACAATCGAGCTGCCCGGCGGCGCCCGGCTCGGCGTCACGAACCTCGCGAAGATTTTCTGGCCCGAGCCGAAGCTGACAAAAGGTGATCTGCTGCGCTACTACGCCGAGGTGTCCCCTTTGATCCTGCCGGCGGTCGAGGATCGGCCGCTCGTGATGAAGCGGTTTCCAGATGGCGTCGGCGGCATGGCGTTTTATCAGCAGCGATCGCGTCAGGAGAAGCCGCCGGCGGGGGTCCGTATCGAGACGCTGCCGGACGAGATCGATCCCATCTCGGAGCCGGACGCGCGGCGGTTCGTCGGCGGGTCGCTCATCACGCTGCTCTACATGGCCCAGCTCGCGGCAATCTCGCAGGACCCGTGGTTCTCGCGGGTGCAGTCGCCGCTCGGCGCGGACTACGTGGCGCTCGATCTCGATCCCGGCGACGGCACCCCTTTTCCGCGCGTCCTCGATGTCGCCCGCTGGATCCGCGACGAGCTCGCGTCGCTTCGCGTGCCCGCGATACCGAAGACGTCCGGATCCAGCGGCCTGCACGTCTACATCCCGCTTCCCCCGCACACCTCATACGAGTCGGGCATGCTGTTCTGTCAGATCGTCGCGACGGTGATCGCGTCGCGCCACCCGCGCGCCGCCACGGTCGAGCGCACGGTGCGCAAGCGTCCACGCGGCACGGTCTACGTCGACTACCTGCAGAACATCCTCGGGAAGACGCTCGCAACCGCTTACAGCGCCCGCGCGAGCGAGTTCGCCGGCGTGTCCACCCCCTTGACGTGGGAAGAGGTGGACGGCCCCGTCGACCCGAGGGACTTCACGATTGTGAGCGCGCCAAGGCGGTTTCGTGAAGTGGGAGACCTTTGGGCCCGAATCCGTACCGCGAAGCCAGCCAGCCTCGAAGCGGTGTTCGCGAAATACCAGGCCGGCAGCTCGCAGACATCCAGAAGCACGAAGAAAAGGGCGCCGGATTCACCACGGAGTCAGCGGAGTAAACAGAGATGAGAGGTGTTGTTCTCGGCTGCCTCCGTTGGCTCTGTGGTGAGCTTCCGTGATCAGCTCGTCTTCAAGGGCTGCGATATCATGCAGAGTGATGGGCAAGCGGAAGGATCAGTCGCCGGAAAATGCGGCCAGGGAATTCGGCGTCGGGCGGCTGAAGCGCCATCTTTTCCTCTGCCTCGGGCCTGACTGCGCGGATCTCGCTGACGGCGAGACCACGTGGACGTACTTGAAGAAGCGGATGAAGGAGCTGAACATCGCAGGGCCTGACGGCCCCTGCTACCGAACGAAGTGCCAGTGCCTGCGGATCTGCACCCGTGGACCAATTTGCGTGGTGTATCCAGAGGGCAGTTGGTATCGGGACGTCACACCTGAGAACGCGGAACGTATTATCCAGGAACACCTCATCGGCGGACGGGTTGTCGATGATCTCTGTTTCGCGAGGAACCCGCTGCCCTGCTGACCTCGCGTCAGCGTCGGGGTCAGCACGGGGCGGCCGCGGTAATGTCCGCTTGCGCCGGGCGGAAGCCGGCCAGTATGATCAGGGGTCCCCGCCGACGAGAGCGGCGGGGCAGAGGCGGTCTTCGTCGCATACACGATGTGCGCCCGTAGCTCAGCTGGATAGAGCGCCGGGCTTCGAACCCGTAGGTCGGGGGTTCGAATCCTCCCGGGCGCACTTGGT
>CAYZBZ010000432.1:0-2780 GCA_964476725.1 uncultured Vicinamibacterales bacterium | reverse complement strand
GCCGCTCAGCAGGTCCAAGTCGCCGAGCCTGCCGGCGAGTTGGTCATCGAGCTGAAGAAGCGTAACCTCGCCGGTACTGCTCGTCAGGACGAGCCTTGAACCCGTGTCCGTGGCCGCGCCGTCGAACCACACGACCGAGATCACGCCGGAGAGGCTGGCCTGCTGGTCGTCCTGCGCTGCGCCCCTCGGTCCGACGCTCGCGAGAATCGTGAGGAACAACACGAGCAGATTCACCACGCTCAGAGACCTTTTGCGGTCGAGCAAGCTGTACATGTGTGACTCCTATGCGACAGATCGATCCGAAGGGCCACGTCTACGACGGACCGCTCGAGCGGAGACTGCCGGAGAGACGAATAGTGAATTGCTGATTGAGGATTGCTTGACTGCTGATTGGACGACCGGATTGCCGATCCGGAATCAGCAATCAGAGGCCAGCAACAGGGAGCTTGTGTGCCAGTGCAAGGACGTCACCAGTGGCCAAGACGCTTTCCATGGGGGATTTCTGTATAGCTGATAGCGAGGTCGGCAGGCGGCACGACAATAGTACTCACTCTCGGAGACTTCCCTCAAATTTGGCGTTGAGTATGCTCGTCGTGATGAGACCGTTAATCAGATGCTTGGTGAAATGATTGCCCCGACTTTTGGAGCCCTCTTCGCCGCCGACGTTGATACCTTTATTTATTAACGGTTCCTAAGGCGGTCCTCCGAGGGCCTGACAGCGATGCGCACGCCCGGCTTCAGACGCGCGATCACCAGATAGTTCGGACCCTCGCCTCTCGGCTTCGCCAGCGGATCGATCGAGAGGGGGGTCCAGCCCGCTTCGCGGATGGGAAACGCGAACTTCTCCGGCATCACGCCGATGACGGAGCGCTGCACGCCGTTGGCGCGGATGGTCCTGCCGATGATGTCCTGCGAGCTCCCGTACCGATCGCGCCAGAGGTCATAGCTCAGCAGGATCACGGGCTCGGCACCCGGCCGATCGTCGCCTTCACGGAAGCCGCGGCCGTGGATCGGCTGGACCCCCAGCGCCTCGAGGGCGGCGACGGTGAGCTGCCCGCCGCTGAACCGCTCCGGCCGTCCCTCCTCGGTCGACAGGTTCATCGGCGCGAACCCGTAGGCGCCGATCTTCTCGAAGGAGGTCTGCCGCGCCTGCCATACGGCCAGGTCCTGGACGCTGATCGGCTGACGCGGCTGGTTCTGCGATGGGTTCGTACCGACGAGCGCCACGACACGGTCCGCATCCGGGAAAGGCAGGCCTTTGAAGAGGCCGCCGTTGACGACGCAGAAGACCGTCGTGCTGAGGCCGATGCCCAGCCCGAGCGTGAGCACGGCGACGAGCGACAGGGTCGGATACCTGACGAGCATCCGAACGCCGGACCGTATGTCGGTGAAGAGCTGATTCATGACGACTGATTGAGACAGCGGATCGTCGAATGGCCTTCCGCTCATGCCGAGGTGGACCGACTGGATATACGACAGCCGTCCTCGCTTTGTTTGACGGGTGGCGGACTGAAGGGAGGGGGCCCTTTCAGGCGGACGTAATAGGTCCCGACCGGCGCGGCGAAGATCATAAAGTTCAATGCGCGTGCGGAGATCCAGACCATTGCGCGAAGCGGAATCCGCAGTCGTGCACGCGAGGTGTCGCTCGACCGTCATGTCGCGTCCGGTGCACCGACGTCGTGGCTGATCGCGACAGCGGAGATTCGGCGCGTTGCGCGCTTGCCCGCGCGGTCAACACAGAACTGCACTCTCGTTAACAAACCTGCGAGCTGGTGGCTGGACCATGGAGACTCGCTGACGCCTCTCTCTCAGTCCTGTCAACGTCTTGGACCGTCCGGCCACGACGGCCCCGATCGTGCACTACGGCCTCTGGCATCGCTCCCCGCATGCTCACCCCAGAATTTCCTGTATGCGGATCCGAAGTATGACCGGAGTGAATCTCGTTCGCGTGGCACGCGTGCTGCTCGTTGCGGTCGCGTTCGTTCTGTCGGGAGCGGTCGTCTCCGCGCAGAGTGTCGTCGACCCCTCGACCGTCGAATTCGATCCGTCGGCGGATCACAATGCCGTCACGACCGACGGCACGCCGCTCGTGCAGTCATACTCGCTCTCGTTGTATCTGATCGGCGCCACGCAGCCGTTCAACACAGTGAGTCTCGGCAAACCCGCGCCAGGGACTGACGGAAAAATCAGGGTCAACTTCATCCAGCTGCTCGGATCGGTGCCGGCGCCAGGCGTGCAGTATGAGGCGCGCGTGACGGCGGTGGGACCCGGCGGCACCGGCGTCAGCACTCCTTCGAACGGCTTTTCGTTCCTGGCGGTGTGCACCTACACGCTGTCCGCGACCAGCACATCCGTCGCGAGCACGGGCGGCACCGGATCGGTCGGCATGACCGCGGGCAGCGGCTGCGCGTGGACGGCGGCGAGCAGCGCGACGTGGCTCACCGTCACCGCTGGCGCGACGGGCACCGGCACCGGCACGGTGACGTTCAGCGCGGCGGCCAACACGGGCACGGCGTCGAGGAGCGCGACGCTCACGATCGGCGGGCGGACGTACACCGTCACGCAGGCAGGCGCGGCGTGCACCTACTCGCTCTCAGCGACCAGCACGTCGGTGGTGGCCGCGGGCGGGACAGGCTCGGTCGGCATGACCGCGGGCACGGGCTGCGCGTGGACGGCGGCGAGCAGCGCGACGTGGCTCACAGTCACAGGCGGCGCGAGCGGCACCGGCAACGGCACGGTGACGTTCAGCGCGGCGGCCAACTCGGGCACGTCGTCCCGGA
>CAYZBZ010000431.1:0-2805 GCA_964476725.1 uncultured Vicinamibacterales bacterium | reverse complement strand
GCCGCCTCCGCGCCGCCACCGCCACCGCCAGCACGCCGCCGGCGACCGCGGTGAAGAGAAATGCGCTGACGACTGTTGCGGGGCCGACAACGGCGCCGACCGCGGCCATCAGCTTCACGTCGCCGGCGCCGGTTGCGCCGAGCACGTGGCCGGGCATCATCAGCGCGAGGCCCAGCGCGAATCCCCCGATCGAGGCCCAGACCGACAGACCGCTGACGCCGGTCGCCGCGAGCCCCACGCCGATACCCGCGATCGCCGCGGTCAGCTCGTTCGGAATCCGGCGCGTCCGGATGTCCACGACCGTGGCCACCAGCGCGCCGGCAACGAGTGCCGCAAACGCCGGGTTAGAAACTGCTGGCAATGCCGATCGTCTGCCAGAAGACGATGTTGATGGTGTTGCCTACCGTCGTGACGGCGCCGATGGCGATGACCGCGATGAGCGCGGCGAGCAGCCCGTACTCGAGCAGATCCTGCCCGTCTTCGGATCGACGGGCATCGGCGATTTTCTTCAGCACTGCAACGGCACCTGGCGACTGCATGACGGCTCCTCCCTTGTCCCGACGTTCCGACGAAAACGCGCGCGCGATGTGCGCGGTGCACGGCGTATTTCGACGCCGTGCACCGCGCGAGCCGTCACGACTACGAAGAGGTCGCGTTGAGCGCGGTGGCGATGCTGTTGAAGATCGTGTTCACCGACGTGCCAGCCATGCCGACCGCTCCGATCGCGATGAGCGCGATCAGCGCCACGAGCAGCGCGTACTCGAGCAGGTCCTGGCCCTCTTCGTTGCGGCGGAACGACTTGACGAAAGCAACAAGCTGAGACATTGTTGAAATCCTCCCTGATGTGCACCGCGTTCTGCGGTGCGTTGCGGCGCGGCCGCATCCTTTGAACAACGCGCGGCGTCTTGCCGCGCCACGCCGGGACCAATCGCAACGGCTGTGCCACGACCAGTCGCTCACCATCACGGGCGACACGCAAGTCGTTCTCGCTGCTGCGATTCCGCGCCGCGGGGGGCGGGCGTGACGCGCACCTGCACGTGGCTTCGCACAGGGTGCCAGAGTGCAGTTTTGTAAGCGGCGCCGCGCTTTTCGTGGCTCCACGGGGACGGCGGCGCATAGAGAGGATCGCGAGAGGCCGCGAGCGCCTTGTGTTTGCTGCAATTTAGCGGGGCGACACGGCTCCGGACATCACGGCACGTGGCTTGCGGTTACCGTTAATAGGGCGGGGCTCTGAGCGGACATCACCATGGGAGACGCGAAGGGCCCGCAGCAACCTCGGAAGCGGACAACCCGCGTGCGCCGGCGACACGACGCCTGCACGCCAGTCGACAGGCCCTGACGGGAATTACGGATATGACACTGGGAATTCGACAGACGGCCATCTCGGCGACGGTGTTCGGCGCGGTGCTGGTCGGCGTCATGTCGGTTGATGTCCGGGTGCGCGATCACTTCGCCCAGCTCGTGTGGGGGGGAGACGGCGTCTCGTCCTTGGGACATCGCGCGAGCGAGCTCGGAAGCGCTCTCGTTGCCGCCGCCAGGCATCAGAGCCTCGAGAACGCGCCGCTACTCGTGTTCGCTGTGGTTGGCGCCGTGCTCGTGCTGTTCATGTTGAAGGCGTAAGACACCGGCGACAGCCTGAGAAGAAGCATAACTTGGCACTCGTACTCGCACTCGAGCCGGACCTCCGGCAGTCGGCCATCCTGAAACGCGTCATCCGCGAGCGCGTGCACGCGGAGCTCGTCGTGGTGGACTCGCGCGACGCGGCCGTTTCCGCGCTCGCCGCTCGCGTGCCGGACGTGATCCTGCTGACCGCGCTGCTGTCGCCCCGCGACGAAGCCGAAATGATCTCGCATCTGCGTTCACTCTCAGGGGCCGATCACGTCCAGACCCATACCATTCCGCAGCTGGCCTCTTCGAGCGCCGAGCCTGAGGCCCCCGCTGCGACCGGAGGGCTGCTGGGCAAGTTTCGGCGGAAGAAGGCGGCGGAGCCGATCCCGGGGTGCGATCCGGCCGCGTTCGCCGACGAGGTCGGTTCCTTCATCGAACGCGCGGCGGAGATGCAGCGGCACTCGGCCACGAGCGCCCGGCGCGCGACGGCCGTCGAACGGCCGTCGGTGATCGACGTGGCGGAGCCGGATCCGGAACCGGCCGAATCGGCTTCGTCGTCCGCGTGGTCGTCGCCGTTCGAATGGCGCCGGCCTGAGCCTGTAGTCGAGCGCGCCGAGGCAGTCGCGGAAACGCGGGAGGACCGGCGTCCGCTCGTGACGGCGGCGCCCCTTGCGGTCGTTGCCGAAGAGGCGGAAGAGAAAGAAGTCCGGCGCCAGGAGATCGAACGCGAGAAGCAAGAGGAGGCCGAACGCGCCCGACGGCAGGCGGCCGCCGCCGCGGAACGGGAGCGCCTGGAGCTGGAGGCGGCCGCCGAGCGGAAGAGGATGGAAGCGCAGGCGGCAGCCGAGCGCGAGCGTCTCCGCGCCGAGGCCGAGGATGCGAAACGTGATCGTCAGCGCCTGGCGGCTGAAGCCGCCGAGAAAGAACGCAAGCGCCTCGCTACCGAAGCCGCCGAGAACGAGCGTCAGCGCCTCGCCGCCGAAGCCGCCGAGAAAGAGCGCAAGCGCCTCGCCGCTGAAGCCGCCGAGAAAGAGCGCAAGCGCCTCGCCGCTGAAGCCGCCGAGAAAGAGCGCAAGCGCCTCGCCGCCGAAGCCGCCGAGAAAGAGCGCAAGCGCCTCGCCACCGAAGCCGCCGAGAAAGAGCGCAAGCGCCTCGCCGCCGAAGCCGCCGAGAAAGAACGCAAGCGCCTCGCCGCCG
>CAYZBZ010000430.1:0-2809 GCA_964476725.1 uncultured Vicinamibacterales bacterium | reverse complement strand
CATGCGGGTCGAGCCGATCGCCGCGCTGCGGGCGGAGTGACACCTCCATGCTGAACGATCTCAGATACGCGGTCCGGAACCTGGCGAGGAAGCCGCTCTTCGCCTCCGTCGCCATCGTCACGCTCGCGCTCGGCATCGGCGCCAACGCGGCGATCTTCACGGTCGTCAACGCCGTGCTGTTGCGGCCGCTGCCCTACCCGGAGCCGCGGCAGCTGATGATGGTGTGGACCTACAACCCGCAACAGGGCTTCGACAAGGACGTCGCGACCTATCCGAACTTCGACGACTGGCGACGCGAGAGCCGGACGTTCGAGCGGATGTCGGCGTACGCCGGCGGCAGCGTGACGCTGACCGGCAGCGGCGACCCCGCCCAGATTCGTGCCTCCTTCGTCACCCCGGAGTTCTTCGAGACGATGGGGGTGGCACCGGAGATCGGCCGGGCCTTCGAAGCGCGGGAGGCATCCGCCGGCGCCGAGCGCGTGGCCGTGCTCAGTGACGGCCTGTGGCGGCGGCGGTTCGGCGGGGATCGATCGATCGTCGGCCGGAACGTGACGCTGAACGGGGCCGGCTACCAGGTCGTCGGCGTGATGCCGCAGGGCTTCGCGCATCCCGAAGACGCCGAGCTCTGGGCGCCGCTCGCTCCGACGGGCGCGTTTGCCGGCCTGTTCCCGTCGCGCGGCTCGTTCTGGCTGACCGTCGTCGGCCGCCTGAAGCCCGGCGTGAGCCGCGTGACCGCGCAGGCGGAAATGGACGGGATCGCCTCGCGGCTCAGGGAGAAATACCCCGAGAACGCCGGGCAGGGAGTACGCCTCGTGTCGCTGCACGACGAGATCGTCGGCGACGTCAGGCCCGCGCTTCTCGTACTGCTTGGCGCCGTCTGCCTCGTGCTCCTCATCGCGTGCGCGAATGTCGCCAACCTGTTGCTCACCCGAGCCGCCTCCCGCCACAAGGAGCTCGCGATTCGCGCCGCCCTTGGGGCCGGACGAGCGCGGATCGTGCGCCAGATGCTGACCGAGAGTCTCGTGCTGAGCACGCTTGGAGGAGGGGCCGGTCTGTTGCTCGCCGCCTGGGGTGTCGAGCTGCTGCAGCGCCTCGCGCCGTCGAGCGTGCCACGCCTGGCCCTGGTCGCCATCGACGCCCGCGTGCTGGGGTACACGATTGCGGCGTCGCTCGCGACGGGCGTGCTCTTCGGCATCATGCCGGCGTTCCAGGGGGCGGCCTCCGCCGCGCATGAGTTCCTCAAGGAAGGGGGACGCAGCGGCACGGAGGGGTCGCGCGGACGGCGGGTCCGGAGCGTTGTCGCGATGGCGGAGCTCGCCGTCGCGCTCGTGCTCCTCATCGGTGCTGGGTTGCTGGTGCGCAGCTTCATCGCGATCAACCGCGTCGATCTCGGGTTCAGACCCTCGAGCGTCCTCGCGCTCCGGATCGAGCTGCCCCAGCAGAAATACCAGGAGCCGGCGCGGACGAGCGCCTTCTACGAGCAGCTCACGGCGAGGCTCGCTTCGCTGCCCGGCGTCGAACGCGCGGCTGCCGGGACGTCGATCCTCCTGTCGCGCCTCCCGGCTTCGGCGACGATTTCGGTGGAAGGCCGGCCGCCGCTGCCGCAGGGCGCGACGAACGTGCCCGTGCCGTTCGACTCGGTGACGCCCGGCTACTTCGGCACGCTGGGCATTCCGCTCGTGCGCGGGCGACTCATCACCGACGGCGACACCCCGCAGAGCCAGCGCGTCGTCGTCGTGAACGAGTCGTTCGCGACGCGCTTCTTCAGCGGCGACGACGCGCTCGGACGGCGCGTCACGTTCGACGATCCGTCGCAGCCGGACGCGCGGTGGTCCACGATCGTCGGCGTCGTGCGTGACACCCGCCGCGGCGGACTCGACCGGCCCGCGTGGGCGGAGCTGTATTTTCCGCATCGGCAGCGGCCGGATCGGCGCATGCACGTGCTCGTGCGGACCGCCGGCAACCCGACGGCCGTCGCGCGGGCCGCCCAGGCGGAAGTCTGGGCGCTCGATCGCGACCAGCCGGTCACCAGCGTACGCACGATCGACGAGCTGCTCGCGCGATCGGAAGCCAATCGCCGCTTCACCGGCCTGCTGCTCGGCCTCTTTGCGGCGGTCGCGCTCACGCTGGCAGCCATCGGCCTCTACGCCGTGATCGCTTACTCGACCGCGCAGCGCACGCACGAGATCGGCGTCCGCATGGCGCTCGGCGCGGCGTCAAGTGACGTGATGCGCCTCGTGCTCGGCGAAGGTGTCGCGATGGCGGCCGCCGGCGTGGCGCTGGGGCTCGCCGGGGCCGCGGCCCTGACGAAGCTGATGGCCGGCCTGCTCTTCGGCGTCACGGCGCGCGACCCCGTCACCTTTGGCGCCGGCGCCGCGTTGCTGATGGGCGTCGCCGTGCTCGCCAGCTACATCCCGGCTCGTCGGGCCATGCGGGTCGAGCCGATCGCCGCGCTGCGGGCGGAGTGACACCTCCATGCTGAAGGAAGTCAGATACGCGGAGCTCGCGATTCGCGCCGCGCTCGGGGCGGGACGAGAGCGGATCCTGCGCCAGAGGCCTGATACAGATACATTTTGAGCTATGAAAAGATTCCATGGACGTCGCGCAGGGCGAAGCGCGGATGGCGGGGATGAAGGCCGACTATTGCGCCGGGACCAGACCTGCTCCCCGCCGGACCAGCTCCGCAGCGCCACGGTGTAGGTCTTCACGCCGCGATCCGGGGCCCGCGGCAACATCAACCGCGACCGCCCACGGTATACTGTGCGCCGTCCCTTTCGCCCGGTCTTTTTTCACCGATTCCCATTCGATC
>CAYZBZ010000429.1:0-2810 GCA_964476725.1 uncultured Vicinamibacterales bacterium | reverse complement strand
CCGCGACTTCGACCTTGGCAAGGTCGCACTCTACCACTGAGTTATTCCCGCTCGTCCCCGAACCGCGCGGCCGCGACACATGCCCAGCCAAACCGCCCTCCGGAAGCGCTAATCGTACCACAGCGCCGTAAGTCCATCAAGGTAACCGCCCAGCCGCTCAGAGGGTGACGGCGAATGCCGACCGATACACCGTGATGCGGGACTCGAGCCCCGCCACGTCGATCGCCACGACGTCGAACCGGCACGGTCGGTCCGTCAGCCGGTTGCGCGACAGGTAGTCTACCGCCATGGATGCGAGCCGGCCCTGTTTATGCGCGGTGACGGCCTCGGCCGCGGTGCCGAACTCCGCACTCACCCGCGCCTTGACCTCGACGAAGACCGTCGTCGCGCCGTCGCGCGCCACGATGTCGATTTCGCCATGCCGCGTGCGGTAGCGGCGCGCAAGAATGGCGTACCCAAGACGCTCCAGCTCCGCGACAGCGAGATCTTCGCCGGTTTTCCCGAGCGCCTGCCGCCGCATCGTCATGAGAAGAACATGACGAGCAAGAGGCGCGCCCGGCTCAGGTGCGCGCGCAGCGGAGTGGGCGTCGGGCCCCACGTAGCGTAGCGCGCCAGGCGGGGTGCAGGGGTCCCCGCCGTTTCAATCCGTGGACGGGGAAGGCGGCGAGCCGTGGGCCTGGACCACCTCTGAGAGCGCCTCGTCGAACACCTTCAGCGCGCTGTCGGCCTGCGCCTTCGACAGGACGAGCGGGGGGGCCAGGCGCACCGCGTTCCTGCCGGCGCCGAGGACGAGCACGCCGCGGCGGAACATCGCCTGGACAAGCGCGTTGCGCTCCTCGACGGCGCGTTCCTTCGTCTGGCGATCGCGCACGAGCTCGATGCCGATCATCAGCCCTTTGCCGCGCACGTCGCCGATGATGCGATGCTTGTTCTGCAGCTCCCGCAGGCCGTCCATCAGGTGGGCGCCGACGGCAGCCCCATTCGCGACGAGCGAATTCTTCAGCAGCCCGATCGTGGCGTTCGCCGCCGCGCACGCCACCGGGTTTCCGCCGAACGTGCTCGCATGCGCGCCCGGCGGCCACGTCATGATGTCCGCCCGCGCGCACGTCACCCCGAGCGGCAGCCCGGACGCAATCCCCTTGGCGATGTTGACGACGTCCGCTTTCAAATCGAAGTGCTCCGAGGCGAACATCTTCCCGGTCCGGCCCATGCCGGACTGCACTTCGTCGACGACCAGGACCATGCCGTGCTGCGCCGTCAGCTCGCGCAGCCCCTGCAGGAACGCCTTGGGCGGAACGACGTATCCCCCTTCGCCCTGAATCGGCTCTACGACGACGGCGGCGATCTCGTCCGGTGCGGCGAGGTGCACGAGGATCTGATCCGAGATGAACGACAGGCACTCGGCGGCGCACTGATCGGCGCTGCCGTTGAAGCGGTACGTGTCCGGGTACGGCGCGTGATAGACGCCGGGCATGAACGGACCGAAGCCGCGCCGCTGGATCGCCTTGCTCGCGGTCAGCGCCAGGGACCCGAGCGAACGCCCGTGGAAGGCGCCCAGGAACGCGATCACGCCCGCGCGCTTCGTGTGATACCGCGCGAGCTTCACCGCCGCTTCTGTCGCTTCCGTCCCCGAGTTACCGAAAAACGTCCGCACCTCTCCATCGATCGGCACGAGCCGCGCGAGCTCCTCCGCAAGCCGCACCTGGGGCTCGTAGTAGAAATCCGTCCCCGACATGTGGATGAACTTCTGCGCCTGCTCGACGATGGCGGCGACGACGTCGGGATGGGATACGCCGGTCGAGTTGACCGCGATGCCAGCCGCGCAATCGAGGAACCTGTTGCCGTCGACGTCTTCGACGACGGCCCCTTCGCCTCGCGCGATGACGAACGGGTAGTCACGGGTGTACGAGGGAGAGACGAACCGCCGATCGCGATCGATGATGGCCTTCGCTTTTGGACCGGGCAGCGGGGTTTTGATGTCTGGTGCGTTCATGGTCGTGCGACTTCGGGTCCGGGCTTCACGCGGCTCATTTCCTCTTCCAGCGCGTTGTCGATCCGGTGTCTTCGAGGACGATCCCGCGCGCGTCGAGATCCGTGCGGATGCGGTCCGCTTCGGCGAAATTGCGGGCACGTCTGGCGGCGCGGCGGGCCTCGATCAAGTGCTCGATTTCGTCGACCGGCACCGGCGGACGTTCCTCCTCGGCGCGGCGAAGCGCCAGGACGCCGAGGACCCGGTCGAAGCGCTCGAAGGTGTCGCGCACCGCGGACGCGTCGCGCGCCCCCAGCTCGCCCGCGTCGATCGCCGAATTGAGCGCCCGCACGAGATCGAACATAACCCCGATGGCGGCAGCGGTGTTGACGTCGGCGGCGACGTGGGCGCCGAACAGAGCCGCGGCTTCCTCGAGCCTGGCGGCGATCGCCGGGTTCTCGTCACGCGCGGGGACGGTCTCGAGCCGCGCGAGGAAATCGGTGAGCCGCTTCAGCGCTTCCTCCGCCTGCGCCATCGCGGTCCACGAAAACTTGAGCTGCTTGCGATAGTGCACGCCGAGGTACAGGTACCGCAACGCCGACGCCCGGAAACCCCGCTCGGCGATGTCCTGCAGGTTGTACACGTTGCCGAGCGACTTCGACATCTTCTCGGCCCCTCTGGTCGAGCCCTCCTCGTCGTCGATCATCAGATGCTCGACGTGGATCCAGAAGCGCGAGAACGGCGTGCCGGTGGCCCCTTCGCTCTGCGCGATCTCCTTCTCGTGGTGGGGGAAGACGAGGTCGACGCCGCCGGCGTGGATGTCGATCGGCGGCTCGCCAAG
>CAYZBZ010000428.1:0-2811 GCA_964476725.1 uncultured Vicinamibacterales bacterium | reverse complement strand
TGGTGTCGTTCAGCCGATCGGACTCGCGCAGCACGATGTCCATCAGCTGCGACTGCTCCTCCGTCAAGGGCAGCTCCTGGCGCAGGATCTGGATCGACCCCGACATCGAGGCCAGCGGGTTGCGGATTTCGTGTGCAATGCCGGCCGCCATCTCGCCCACGGCTGCCAGCCGCTGCTGGACGCGCGCTTCGCGCTCGATCTTCCGCGCCTCGGTGACGTCCTGAAACGTGAAGAGGAAGCCGATCGTGCCGCGCGGCGTGACGAGCGGCGCGGTGCTGATGCCAAGCTCGATGTGGGTGGCATCCTCCCGCGTGAACCCGAACTCGACGCGGGGCAGCTGCGGCCCTTCCTCGTGCGGACCGAACAGCTCGACCAGGGAGGGGGGGAATTGCAGCACGTCGCCGGCCGGTCTGCCGACGGCCTCCGCCGCCGGCACCGACGTGATCTGCTCGGCGGCGCCGTTGAAGGTCAGGATCCGTCCCTCGATGTCGGTCGTCGCCAGCCCGCTCATCAGGCTGTCGATGATGTGCTGGCTGAAGGCCTGAAGATCCGCGATCTGATTCGACGCGTCGGCCAGTTTTTCGTCCGCGCGCCGCAGCCCTTCCGCCAGGTACCCGCTGAGCGACGCGACCGCCAGAAACCCGAAGACGTTCAGGCCGACGGTGAGCAGCGCGACCCGCAGCGGGGGGAGGAGCGCGCGATCCGCGGCGACCGGCACGACGCCCGGCCCGTAGTACTGCGCCAGCACGAGGCCGACGTAGAGGAGCGAGGTGAGGATCCCGACCAGCATCCCCCCCCGGCGAGACTCGATGGTGCTCGCGGCGATGATCGGCAGCGTGCAGAGCGAGGAGAAATAGCTCAGGACGCCCCCCGTGAGGTGCACGATCGCCGCCGCGATGATCGCGTCGCACGCGAGCTGCACGTCGACGATCCAGCGGTGCCGCTCCGTGTGCTTCAGCAGCAGGGTGTAGATCGCCGTCAGGGCGTACGTGAGGCCGATCAGGAAAAAGAACGGCGCGATCGGCAGCGCGCCGGGCCACTTGATCTGGATCAGGATCGCCGAGCCGAGCAGCAGCGTAATGACCGCCGCGCGGCCCCCGATCAACCAGAGAAGCTTCTTCCGAAGTAACGAAGGCATTTATGCTTCCAGCTGGTAGCTTCTCTTCTACGTCAGCTTGCTGATCAAGTCGAAGATCGGCAGATACATCGCGATGACGATGCCGCCCACGATCCCGCCGAGGAAAAAAATCATGACCGGCTCCATCAGCGTAAGGAGACCGGCGACGGCCGTGTCCACTTCCTCCTCGTAGAAGTCGGCGATCTTCGAGAGCATCGCGTCGAGCGCGCCGGTCGTCTCGCCGACGTTGATCATCTGCACGACCATCGACGGAAACACGCCCGTCTCCTTGAGCGGCGCCGAGATCGTCTCGCCGCGCTCGATGCTCGTGCGCACCTTCTGCACGGCCTCTTCGATGATCGCGTTGCCCGCGGTGCGCGCCGTGATGTCGAGGCCGTCGAGGATCGGCACGCCCGACGCCAGCAGCGTCGAGAGGGTGCGGCAGAATCGCGCGACCGCGACTTTCCGCAGGATGTTGCCGAGAATGGGCAGCTTGAGCATGATGGCGTCGATCAGGTGGCGGCCGCCCGGGGTGGCATAGTACGTTTTCAGCGCGTACCCCATCAAGCCGATCACGATGATGCCAATCCATCCGTACGCGACGATGTAGTTGCTCAACGCAATGACGACACGCGTCGGCATGGGCAGCTGCGCCCCCAGGCCCGAGAACAGCGAGGCGAACGTCGGGATGACCTTCCACAGAATCGCCGTGACGACGATGCCCGCGATCACGATGACCGCGACCGGGTAGATCATCGCGGACTTCACTTCCCCCTTCAGCTTCACGCTCTTCTCGATGTAGGTCGCCAGGCGCTTGAGGATGGTGTCGAGAATACCGCCCGCCTCGCCCGCGGCGATCATGTTCGAGTAGAGCGCGTCGAACGTCTTCGGGTGCTTCTTCATCGCGTCGGCAAGCGCCGCGCCGGACTCGACGTCCTCCCGCACCTTCAGGATCACGGCCGCGAAGTTCTTGTGCGGCTCCTGCTTGCCCAGGATCTCCATGCACTGGACGAGCGGCAGGCCCGCGTCGATCATGACGGAGAACTGCCGGGTGAAGATCGCGAGGTTCTTCGAGGGGACGGACTTGCCCCCCTTCGGTCCCTTCGGCTTCGCGGCGGCCGCCACCCTGGCGGCCTTCGCGGCATCGATCTTCGTCACCATGATCTGCTCGCGGCGCAGCGCCGTGACGGCCGCGTCCATCGTGTCAGCGACCCGCTCCCCGGTGACGTTCTGTCCCGCGCGCGTACGTCCTGAATAGGCAAATGTCGGCATATCGATTACCAGTTTCCAGTTTCCAGTTTCCAGTTACTTCTATCTTGCCGCCGGCCTTGGCGGCATACCGGGCCGGTTCATCCCCGCGCCCGGCACGACCCCGGCGCCGCGGCTGATGATCTGCTCGAGCTCGTCCTTCTGCGACGAGGCGGACATCGCGCTCTCGAGCGTGATCAGCCGCTTCTGATACAGCGTCGACAGCGACTGGTTCATCGTCTGCATCCCGAATTTTTCCTGACCCGTCTGCATCGTCGAGTAGATCTGGTGGACCTTGTCGTCGCGGATCAGGTTGCGGATCGCGGGGGTCGGCACGAGTACCTCGAGCGCGATGACGCGTCCCTTGCCGTCGGCGCGCGAGAGCAGCGCCTGACAGACGATCCCTTCGAGCACGAGCGACAGCTGCGTGCGAATCTGCCCCTGCT
>CAYZBZ010000427.1:0-2813 GCA_964476725.1 uncultured Vicinamibacterales bacterium | reverse complement strand
GCCGGAAACGAGGGTTCCGGGTTCCGAGGCGCCAGGTTCCGGGTTTCCGTGCCCACTCCCGCAGAAAATGCGGCGACGATAGCGGCGATGTCGCGTTCGTCGACGGTTTCGTCGAGTGCGACGTGGATCGTGCCGTCCCTCCGGTAGCCGAGGTTCAACCGCGATGCGAGCGCGGCCTTCGCAATGTGGCCGACGGCCTGGACGCCTCCCGGCACGTCAAACCGCACCGTGTCGAAATACTGATCGTTCACCTGCCTGACGCCGAGCCTGGCCAGCTCGCGCTCGAGAAGCGTCGCGTAGCCATGAACCCGCCGGGCAATGGCGGTCAGGCCCCTGGGGCCGTGATACACCGCGTAGAGACTGGCGATGTTGGCGAGCAGCGCCTGCGCTGTGCAGATGTTGGAGGTCGCCTTCTCGCGGCGGATGTGCTGCTCGCGCGTCTGCAGCGCCATGCGGTACGCCTGGCGTCCGCGCGCGTCCACCGACAGGCCGATAATCCGCCCAGGCGCCTGACGCATGAACGACTCGCGCGTGGCGAAAAATGCGGCGTGCGGCCCGCCGTACCCGAGGGGCACACCGAACCGCTGCGAGTTGCCGACGACGGCGTCGGCGCCCATCTCGCCAGGAGGAGTGATCAACGTCAGCGCCATGAGGTCGCTCGCGACCGCGACCAGCAGGCCCGCCGCATGGGCCTTGTCAATGACCGGCCGCAGATCTGCGATCGCGCCGTGATCGTCCGGGTACTGCAGCAGCAGGCCGAAGGCTCTGTCCATCGGGAGGACCGACGGGTCGCCGATCTCGAGCCGGATGTCGAGCGGCTCCGCGCGGCCACGTACAACGTCGATCGTCTGCCGAAAGCAGCGGTCCGACACCAGGAACACGCTCTCCCGCTCCGCCGGCGCCTTCTTCGTCTGCAGCCGGTGGAACATCGTCATCGCCTCGGCCGCGGCCGTGCCCTCGTCCAGCAGCGACGCCGTCGCGATGTCCATGCCGGTGAGGTCTTTCACGACCGTCTGGAAGTTCAGCAACGACTCGAGGCGCCCCTGCGCGATCTCCGCCTGATACGGCGTATACGGGGTATACCAGCCTGGGTTTTCGAAGACGTTGCGCAGGATGACGCCGGGCGTGACGCAGTCGTAGTAGCCCATGCCGATGTACGACCGCGCGACGGTGTTCCGGGATGCGATGCTCTCCAGCCGGCGCAGGTACCCGTGCTCGCTGTCGGCTTCGGGCAGATCCAGGCCGCTCTCGCTGCGGATGCCTGGAGGAATGGTCTCGTCGATCAGCACGTCGAGCGACGGCACGCCGATGGCGCGCAGCATCTTGTCGCGCGACGCCGCGTCCGGTCCGATGTGCCTGTTCCGGAAGGAGCCCTGCGTGTCGGATGTCATCAGGATGTATGTGTTGCCACTGAACGAATTACTGCCGCCCTACTTGGTGAGCTCGGTGTATTGCGCGGCGTCGAGCAGCTCGGACGTCTCGCTCCCGTCGACGACCTTCAATACGATCATCCAGGAGCCGTGCGGATCCGTGTTGACCGCTTCGGGCTTCTCGGTGAGCCTCGAGTTGACCTCGGTGACTTCGCCGCTGACCGGGCAATACAGCTCCGAGACGGCCTTGACCGATTCGATCGTCCCGAACACATCCCCCTTCTTGAAGCTGCGTCCGACGTCAGGCAGCTCGAGGTAGACGACGTCGCCGAGCTGTTTCTGGGCATAGTCGGTGATGCCGACGTGCGCCTGCCCATCGGAGATGCGGATCCACTCGTGGTCTTTCGTGTACTTCAGATCTGATGGATACATTTCCGGTCCTCGTTACACAATCTCTATTTCGCGCGCTTGTAGAACGGCGTCGGAACGATCTTCGCGCGCGCGCGACGGCCGCGGATCTCCACCTCGAACTCCGTGTCCGGCGCCGTGCGGTCCGCTGGAAGGTACGCCATGCCGATCGCTTTCTTCAGGAACGGGGTCTGCGTCCCGCTCGTGACCACGCCGGCCTTCTGACCGTCCACATACACGTCGTAGCCGTGACGTCCGATCGCCCGGTCGAGCATCTCGAACCCGACCAGCTTGCGCGCGGGCCCTTCGGCCTTCTGTTTCCGCAGGACGTCGGAGCCGAGGAACTCCGGCTTGTTCCAGCCGACGATCCATCCGAGGTCCGCCTCCACCACCGTGGTGGTCTCGTCCATGTCGTTGCCGTAGAGCCGCATCGCCGCTTCGAGGCGCAGCGTGTCGCGCGCGCCGAGACCGGCGGGGACGACGCCCCGGTGTTTGCCGGCGTGCAGGATGGCATCCCATACGCGCTCGGCCGAGGCCGGCGGCACGAACACCTCGAATCCATCCTCTCCCGTATAGCCCGTACGCGAGATCGTGCACCTGACGTTCGCAACCTCGCCGGTCGTGAACCAGTAGTACTTGATGTCGGCGAGGTTCGCGCCGGTCAACGTCTGCATGACATCGCGGGCCACGGGCCCCTGCAGCGCGAGGAGCGCGTATCTCGAGCTGGTGTTGACCGCCACCGCGTCCCCGACGCCGGCGATCTGCCGGGCGATCCAGGTGACGTCCTTGATGATGTTCGACGCGTTCACGACGAGCATGAAATGCTCGTCCGCCAGCTTGTAGGTCAGCACGTCGTCCACGAACGTCCCCTGCGGGGTCGTGAGCGCGGAGTACTGGATCTGGTGCACCGCCAGCTTTGCCGCGTCGTTCGACGTGATGTGCTGGACCGCCGCGAGCGCGTCGCCTCCGGCGATCTCGATCTCCCCCATGTGGCTGACGTCGAACAGCCCCGCACGAGTACGGACGGCCATGTGC
>CAYZBZ010000426.1:0-2818 GCA_964476725.1 uncultured Vicinamibacterales bacterium | reverse complement strand
GCATCGTGTACCAGGACCTCACGCGGATCGACAAGAGCATCAGGGACGGCGAGCTCTTCGAGCACGCCTCGCTCGCGGCCTCGATGGATCGATGCGCCGGCGATCGCCACGCGCTGCATTTCATCGGGCTGGTCTCGGACGGCGGCGTGCACAGCCACCAGCGGCACCTGCACGCGCTCATCGAGATGGCGGCCCGCCGCCGCGTCGCTCGCGTGTTCGTGCACGTGATCACCGACGGACGCGATACCTCGCCGACCGGGGCGGAGCGCTACGTGGCGCAGCTCGAGAACGTGATGCGGCAGCACGCCACCGGCCGCATCGCCACGATCGTTGGACGCTACTACGCGATGGACCGCGACACGCGCTGGGAGCGCACGAAGCTCGGGTACGACGCGATGATCCAGGGACAGGCGGACACCACGTCGATGACCGCGTCAGCCCCCATCCGGGCTTCGTACGAAGCCGGGGTGACGGACGAATTCATCCGGCCGGTGGTGATCGTCGGAGCGGACGGCCAGCCGATCGGCCGCATCGCCGATCAGGACTCCGTCATCTGTTTCAACTTCCGCGCCGATCGCGTACGTCAGCTGACGCGTGCCATCGCGCTCGACGACTTCGATGGGTTCGAGCGCCCTCATCGTCCCCGCGTCCACTACACGACGATGACGGTGTACGATCGCACGTTCAATCTGCCTCTCGTGTTCACGCCGCAGACCTTCAGCGGCAACCTCGCGGACGTTCTCGTCGAGCACGGGCGCACGAACCTCCGGCTGGCGGAGACGGAGAAGTACGCGCACGTCACCTACTTCTTCAATTGCGGGCGTGAGGAGCCCTACGCCGGCGAGGACCGAATCCTCGTCCCCTCGCAGAAGGTCGCGACCTACGATTTGAAGCCGGAAATGAGCGCGCCGGGCATCGCCGACGCCCTCGTCGCCGACCTCGGCGAGCGGCGGCACGACGTCGTGATCTGCAACTTCGCGAACGCCGACATGGTGGGTCACACGGGGGACGTGGCCGCGACGATTGCGGCGGTCGAGACCCTGGACGGCTGCCTCGGCCGCATCGTGGACGCGCTGCGGGCGGCGGGGGGCAGGGCCATCGTCACCGCGGACCACGGCAACGCCGAACAGATGTGGGACGACGAGCTCGAGGCCCCGCACACGGCGCACACCTCGAATCCGGTGCCGGTGATTCTGTATGGGGACGAGTTCATCGGGAGGCCGCTCCACGACGGCACGCTGCGCGACATCGCCCCCACCATGCTGGGGCTGCTGGGAATTGCCCCGTCCCGCGAGATGACCGGGACGAGCTTGATCGAGTAGCTCCCGTTCCTCCTGCTACTCGACCTCTTTTTCCTGCGTCTCGTCCGCCGCGATGCGGAGGGACCGCAGGAAACGCTTGTCGTTCGCGCTGATCTCGAAGTTGCGGCGCTCGGCGGCGCGCGCGGCCTTCTGCGGCGGCGTCCCGATCTTGGCCAGCGCACCCGGCGTGGTGCGGTTCATGAACCCAATCACCGCCTCGAGCGACACTTTCATCTCGAAACCGGCCGCGCGCGCACGCTCGCGACAGGCCTCGATCCGCGGATCCTCGGCGACGGCGGCAGCAATGGCGTCGGTCAGCTCATGCGCCAACCGGTTCACGACGTCATCCATTCGGGACCTCCTCACCGCCGCCGGAGCTGGGGAGCCGGAAGCATCTGCCGATCCGATCGTCCACAAGCGCTCAGCACAATCTGGGCCTGCCGGAGGATCCAGCTGCAGCCCGGCGTCTGCGGCAGGGATCGGGCGCAAATTTGTTCATATCAACGATTTGCAGCGTGGGAACGCATGCTCATTGTAAGCTCCCCCCTGATCGAGTGTCAATGGTCCAGCCGGCCCGGCCGGCCGTTTCAGCCACATTTCCGCCACACCGGCGGTGGTAGTTACAATGACCGCATCCGACGCTGGAGCGCCGGACGATCACCTCTGATCATTTGGACGCGCCACCGGGGACGAAAGATTGACCGATCAGCCCTTCGCCGACCCGTTTTCTTCGAGCTCCGGGCAGAATCCCGCTGTCGAGATCGGCTTTCCCGGGGCCTTTCCGTTCACCCGCGGCATCCAGCCCACGATGTACCGCGGACGGCTCTGGACGATGCGGCAGTATGCCGGGTTCGGATCCGCTGTGGAATCGAACCGCCGGTACCGGTATCTACTCAGCCAGGGCGTCAGCGGGCTCAGCGTCGCGTTCGATCTCCCCACGCAGATGGGATACGACTCGGACCACGAGCTGGCGGCCGGCGAGGTCGGACGCGTCGGGGTGGCGATCGATTCGATCGACGACATGGCGGAGCTCGTCGACGGCATTCCGCTAGGGGGCGTCTCGACGTCCATGACGATCAACGCGACCGCCATCGTCCTGCTGTCCCTGTACATCGCGGTCGCGCGGCGGCAGGGGGTCCCCCCCTCGGCTCTCTCGGGGACCATCCAGAACGACATCCTGAAGGAGTACGTCGCGCGCGGCACCCACATCTACCCTCCCCGGGCGTCGCTGCGCATCGTCACGGACATCTTTGCGTTCTGCGAGCGGGAGCTGCCGAACTGGAACACGATCTCGATCAGCGGATACCACATCCGCGAAGCGGGATCGACGGCGGTCCAGGAGGTCGCGTTCACCTTTGCGAATGCGATCGCGTATGTGCAGGCGGCCATCGATGCCGGGCTCGACGTCAACCGCTTCGGGCAGCGGCTGTCGTTCTTCTTCAACGCCCACAACGATTTCCTGGAGGAGGTGGCGAAGTTCCGCGCCGCCCGCCGCCTCTGGGCGTCGATCATGCGCG
>CAYZBZ010000425.1:0-2841 GCA_964476725.1 uncultured Vicinamibacterales bacterium | reverse complement strand
GCCCTGCCGGCGCGCCGCGACCCGGAGGCTACGGCGGACCGCGACCGGGCGCCCCGGGAGGCGCTCCAAATGGATTCGGCGCGCCGCGACCGAGCGGATGGGCGCCGCGCCCCTTCGACTCGGGGGCCCCATCGGGCGGGCGCAGCCGCAACTTCGGACCGGACGCACCGCCGAAGAACAAGCGCAAGGCACCGCGCAAGGATGCCGACCGCGGACCGAAAGGCCCGATCAAGGAGCGCCCGGTCAGCCGTCTGTACGAGAACGACGAAGACTGGCGCAACGAGACAAAGGACGAGGTCGAGATCGACGACATCGCGACGAGCGCCGCCAAAGACGACGAGCCGCTGGACGACGAGGCGACGAGCGCCGCGAAGAACGACGAGCCGTTGGACGACGAGTAACGTCGAAGGGCCGCGTTCCCGCGCCCGCAAGGAGGCAGGATGCAGACGCATGTGAAAGTGCTCGGCGTGCTTTACCTGGCGGTCAGCGCGTGCTTCCTCGTCGCCGCGCTCTTCCTGCTGCTCGCGATGGGCGGCGCGGCGGGCATTGTCAGCGCTGCCGCCGACCCCGAGGATGCGACGATCGCGATCCAGGTGCTGGGCATCGCCGGAACCGCGCTCGCGATCTTCCTGTGCGTCTTCTCTCTCCCGGGTCTCGCCACGGGCTATGGCCTTCTCCAGCAGAAACCGTGGGCACGGATCCTCGGTATCGTGCTGTCTGCGATCAGCCTCATCAACATCCCGTTCGGCACCATCGTCGGCATCTACGGCCTGTGGGTGCTGCTCAACAAGGACACCGAGCGGCTGTTCGAGGGAGCAGCCGTAAAAGTCTGAAGTCCCGGATCCCGGGCCTCAGCCTATTTCTCTCCCATGAAGGGATACGTGAAGTCGCGCGGCGGCGCGAACGTCTCTTTGATTGTCCGCGCGCTCACCCACCGCACCAGGTTCAGCTTCGATCCCGCCTTGTCGTTCGTGCCGGAGCCTCTCGCCCCGCCGAACGGCTGCTGACCGACCACGGCGCCCGTGGGCTTGTCGTTGATGTAGAAGTTGCCCGCGGCGTTGCGGAGCGCGCTCATCGCCTGCCGCACAGCCACGCGATCACGGCTGAAGACGGCGCCCGTCAGCGCGTAGGGTGACGTCCGATCGACGATCGACAGCGTCTCCTCCCACTGGTTGTCCGGGTACACATACGCGGTGACGACCGGCCCGAAGATCTCTTCGCACAGGCTGCGGTAGCCCGCGTCGTCGGTCTCGATCAGCGTCGGCTCGATGAAGTAGCCGTCCGTTCCCGTCGCCGTGCCGCCCGAGACGATCCGCGCATTCTTCTTCGCGTCGTCCAGGTACTCCCCGATTTTCGTGAACGCCTTCTCGTCGATGACCGCGCCCATGAAGTTGCGGAAGTCCGTGACGTCGCCGACCTTCATCTCTTTCATCATCGCGACCGTGCGCTCGCGCACGTCGTTCCACAGCGACCGCGGCACGTAGACACGGCTCGCCGCCGAGCACTTCTGCCCCTGGTACTCGAAGCCGCCGCGCGCGATCGCGACCGCCACTTCGACGGGGTCCGCGGAGGGGTGCACGACGATGAAGTCCTTGCCGCCGGTTTCGCCGACGAGGCGTGGGTAGGAGCGGTAGCGATCGATGTTCTCGCCGATCCTCCGCCACATGCCTTTGAACACCTCGGTGCTGCCCGTGAAGTGCACGCCGGCCAGATCCGGGGAGTCGAGCAGCAGGTTGGTGATCTCGCGCGCGTTGCCCGGGATGAAGTTGATCACGCCCGGCGGCAGGCCGGCCGTCTCGAGCAGCTTCAGCGTGTAGTACCCGCTCAGGATCGCGCTGGACGCGGGCTTCCAGATGACCGTGTTCCCCATCAGCGCGGGGGCCGTCGTCAGGTTGCCGCCGATCGCGGTGAAGTTGAACGGCGAGATGGCGTAGACGAACCCTTCGAGCGGGCGGTACTCCATCTGGTTCCAGACGCCTGGGCCGCTCGTCGGCTGCTCGCCGTACAGCTCCTGCGCGAAGTGCGTGTTGAAGCGCCAGAAGTCGATCATCTCTGAGGCGGCGTCGATCTCCGCCTGGAGCGCCGTCTTCGACTGGCCGAGCATCGTCGCGGCGTTCAGCGTCGAGCGCCACGAGGTCGCGAGCAGCTCCGCCGCGCGCAGCAGGACCGCTGCCCGCTCTTCCCACGGCCAGCTCCCCCACTCGCGGCGCGCCTCGGCCGCCGCGGCGATCGCCTGCTGGACGTGTTCGGGACCGGCCAGGTGATAGTCGGCGAGGACATGTCTGTGATCGTGCGGCATCACGGACTGCGCCGTGCGTCCCGTGCGGATCTCGCGTCCGCCGATGACCAGCGGGATGTCGAGCCTCTCCGACGCCATCGCCTCGAGCCGCGCCTTCAGCTCGGCGCGTTCCGGCGAACCGGGCGCGTACGAGCGATTCGGATCGTTGACAGGCTGCGGCACGCGCCGGGTACCGCCGAAGGCGGCAATCGGCATCCCGCCAGGGGTCTGGAACGTGGACGGGATGGCCGAGGGAGCCGCTGCCGGAATCGTCGATGTGGGTGTGGACATGGCGTCTCGCGGGGAAAGGAGAAAAACCGAGAGGATCAGCGAACCACCACGACATTCTACTCTGGCCGGGACCGGGGGAGGGGGCGTGCGGTTTCAGCCCTGGCCCGGGCCCTGCCCGCGGCCGTCACGGCCCGTTGTGCTAGAATATTATGTTCTCGCGTGCCCGGAGCGCGCGTCGAACGTCCAACCCGTGCCGGCGTAGCTCAGTTGGCAGAGCAGCTGATTCGTAATCAGCAGGTCCGCGGTTCAAGTCCGCGCGCCGGCTCCAAAAT
>CAYZBZ010000424.1:0-2849 GCA_964476725.1 uncultured Vicinamibacterales bacterium | reverse complement strand
CGCCCCGGATGCCGAAGAACAGGTTCGGCGACGCGACCCAGTCCATGTTGGCCGAGACCGAGTAATTCGGGAAGGTCGAGCTCTTGGCGTAGTCGGACCCCGCCGGATCGGTGGCGTTCAGCGAGGGCAGCAGGCCCTTCAAGCGTCTCCAGCTGTTGTTGAAGGCCAGCCTGCCGCGCAGGCTGTCGGTCATCTGCCCGGTCAGATTCGCGGTGATGTACTGCTCCTGACGCTTCCGCGTCCCGCTGTTCGCTTCACCCGCGGGATTGCTCGCGGTGGTGCCGCTCACCGACCGCTCAATCGTCGAGAAGGTCGGCTGGTAGGCGCCGAAGAACCATCCGCGATTCCTCACAAGCGGGCCGCCGATTGCGAAACCGGGCTCGACACGATTGATGTTGTCTTCGGGATACTTGATGTACTCGGCGATGTCCGTGTTCAGCGGGTTTATGCGGAGCGACGGAATGCCGGTTCCGAAAGCGTTCGTGGCCCCCTCGGCCGGTGTGGCCCCGCCGGAGAGCTTGTCCCCCTGCCAGTTGAACAGCACGTTCCCGTGCCAGTCGTTCGTGCCGCTCTTGGTGAGCACGTTGATGACGCCGCCGGTGGCGCCGCCGAACTCCGCGGTGTAGCCGCTCGACTTGACCTGGACTTCCTCGATGAAGTCGGCAATCACGTTCTTGCCGGAGATGCCCTGCTGGAGGTCCGTGGTCTCAATGCCGTCGATGATGTAGCGGTTCTCGCCGGCGCTCGCGCCGTCGATCGACAGGCCGCCGAGCTTCGACTCCTGGTTGGCGCCGGGCGCCTGCGTGACGAGCGACGTGAAATCGCGCCCCTTCGGCAGCAGATCGATCTGCTCGCGTGAGATGTTCGTCTGCCGCGCGCTCTGCTTCACGTCGACGAGCGGCGACTCGGCCGTCACCTGCACGGACTCGGCAACCCCCGCCAGTCCCAGGGCAAGGTCAACCTTCTTGATCTGGCCGAGCCCGACGCTCACGTCTGACTGCTTCTTCGGCGAGAAGCCCTGCAGCGTGGCGGAAATCTCGTAGATCCCCGGAGAGACGGAGGGGAAGCGATAGACGCCTTCCGTGTCGGTGGCGACCGACATGACCACGCCGGTGTTCGTCCGCGCTTCGACAGTGACGCCCGGAAGCACCGCGCCGGAGCTGTCTTTGACCACGCCTTCGATGGAGCCGCGCTGTTCCTGAGCCGCGAGCGGCCAGGCAACCAGCAGGGCTACCATCAGTGCGGCTAATGTTCGTGCTCGCATGTCTGGTTCATCCTCTCAATAGCAATAGAACGGTGTCAGCCGCCGGGTCTGGAAAAACGTAGCCCGAGTGCTGACTATGAGCGGGCTGGACGTACCAAGCCCAAGTACATCGAAGCACGGAATATGCCGGATTTTGTCCCCTGATACATCAATAGAATCAATGGTTTGACACCACTCTCTGTGCCATTCGTCACCAAAATCCGTGTTTTTGAATCCAATGGGATGGATTGCGGGACGGGCGCGGAGGAGGCAGAGGTCGCAGAGACGTTTCAAACACAGGGCTCGCAGAGAAGCAGAGGGCTTCTGGGCGCGTTGTGTGGCCTTATGTATCATGGGCAGGGTGATGCCTCTTCCGGCCGTCTCCGACGTCGTCATCGTGGGGGCGGCACGTACCCCCATTGGGCGCTACGGCGGGGCCTTCCGCGACGTCCATCCCGCCGAGCTGGGGGCGGTGGCGGCTCGGGCGGCTCTGGAACGCGCGCATCTGGAGCCGTCCCTCGTCGATGAAGTGCTCATCGGTCACGCGCGCCAGGCCGGATCGGGACCGAACCCCGCCCGCCAGGTCGTCCGCCGCGCCGGGCTCCCGGATTTCGTGCCCGCACAGACGCTGAACAAGGCCTGCGCGTCGGGCATGCAGGCGATCGCGGGTGGTGCGCAGTCGATCGTGCTCGGCGAGTCGGAAGTGGTGGTCGCCGGCGGCATCGAGTCGATGAGCCGCATGCCGTATCTCATCGATGCCGATGACGCGCGATGGGGCCACAAGATGGGCAACTTCGCGCTCGTCGACGCGATGTATCGCGACGGCTTCACCTGTTCCCTGTGCGGCATGATCATGGGGGAGACCGCGGAGGTGCTCGCGCGGCAGTACGGCATCACTCGCGACGCATCCGATGCCTACGCGGTCGAGACACAACGCCGCGCGGCGCAGGCGGTTGCCGAGGGACGCTTCCACGCGGAGATCGCGCCGGTGACCGTCACCGATGCAAAAGGACGCACGGTCGTGGTCGAGGCGGACGAGCATCCGCGGCCCGACACGACGCTCGAGTCGCTCCGGAAACTTGGCCCCGTGTTCCCGGACGGCATTATCACGGCCGGCACCTCGTCCGGCATCACGGACGGCGGCGCGGCGGTCGTCCTCATGAGCGCGGCGCGCGCGTCCGCGCTCGGCGTCAAGCCGATGGCGCGCCTCATCGGGTGGGCGTCGGCGGGCGTCGATCCGCGGAGCATGGGGATCGGGCCGGTGCCCGCCATGCGCAAGCTGTTCAGGCGGACCGGACTGACGATCGCCGACTTCGATCTCTTCGAGCTGAACGAGGCGTTCGCGCCGCAGGTGCTGGCGGTCCTTCGCGACGAGCCGATCCCGCTGGAGAAGCTGAACGTGAACGGCGGCGCCATCGCGCTGGGACATCCGATCGGCTGCACCGGCACGCGCATTCTTGTGACGTTGCTGTACGAGATGCAGCGGCGCGGCGCGCGCCGCGGGCTCGCCACGCTGTGCGTCAGCGGAGGGATGGGAATGGCGATGGGGATTGAACTGACGCAGTCGTAGGTTTAAGGCTAAAGCCCAGAGCCCAGAGCCCAGAGC
>CAYZBZ010000423.1:0-2851 GCA_964476725.1 uncultured Vicinamibacterales bacterium | reverse complement strand
CCCTCTTTCTGGTGCACGAGATAAAGGTACCGGAAGATGCCATAGAGCGGAAACGGCAGCGTCCAGACGAGCCGGTCGGATCCGAACTTCTGAATCGTCTCGGGGCTCACGGTATAGAACGCGTACGCCAGGAGGGTCGAGGCCGTCACCACCGAGATCATCTGGTCCAGGAGATACGGGCTGTACTCCTGCAGGATCCGTCGGTGGCTCGTCGCTTCGTCGGCGAGCAGCACGAGCTCATGGCGGCGCTTGCTGAGCGCCAGGAACAACGCAAGAAGGATCGTGAGGATGAGCAGCCAGTGGCTGATCGCCACACCGATGACCACGGCGCCAGCGGCCGCACGCAGCACGAACCCTATCGCGATCGTGAGGACGTCGATGATGACGACGTGCTTCAGCGGGCCGGAATAGACGGCGAGCAACCCGACATAGGCGGCGCCCAGCAGACCGAATGCCGGGCGCAGCCAGAACGCCGCGCCGAGCGCGACCGCCCCCAGGATGGCGGCGGTCCCAAGCGCGGTCGACACACGCACCGCGCCCGAGGCGATCGGACGATCACGCTTGATCGGATGCCGCGCGTCGGCCTCCCGGTCGGCGACATCGTTGAGCAGATACACCACGCCCGACAGCGCGCAGAAGATCGCGAAAGCCGCGATCGAGGCGAGGACGGCATGGCCGTCGAGCAGCGTGCCGACGTACACGCCGTCGCGCAGCCGCTGGCCGAGTAGCAGCGGGCCGAAGATGATGAGGTTCTTCGTCCACTGGGACGGCCGGAGCGACAGGACGAGGTTCATGGCCAGCGGCCGGGTCGGGACGATGACACGTCCCGATCGCGGCTCGGCCCGCTCGATGATGTCCGGAATGGTGTGTCGCGCCATCTAGAGCGCGGCGGGTGCGTGCGCGGCCTGGCTAGCTGACGAAGCTCTTGAGCGCCTCCGGTTCGGACTCATACGTCTCGAACACGGTAAGCAGCTTCGTGATGGCGAGCAGATCCTGGATGCGTTTCGTGAGGTTCAGCAACTTCAGCTTTCCCCCCTGCCGGCTCACCGTCGTGTACGTACGGACGATCTCGCCCAGGCCCGCGCTGTCGATGTAGGGGACGCCTGCGAGGTTGAGCAGCAGCTTCTTGCGATCCTGCTGAATGAGCGAGTTGATCTTGTCCTTCAGGAGCTCGTCGCCTTCTCCGAGCGTCATCTTGCCCTTCAGGTCCAGAATCGTCACTCCGTCGACGATTCGTTCGTCGATCTGCATCGCCGCTCCCTCCAAGCCCGACCGCGCCGGCGGGACCGCCGGCCCCCGCCCGTGGCCTGACGTTCAACCGCCCGAAGCGCCCACCTCAGGCCCTACAGTTCAAAGATTCAAAGAATAGACCGCGCAGCGTACTACGCAACTTACAGTAGTGTCAAGAAATCCGGACGTTTTTGCCCGGCACAGACGCTGTCGAGCTTTTGGACACCAGTTTCCGGCGAGTGACCTCATCAACACCGCAGGGGGCCCCGTAGAGCAGAGCTTCAGCCCTGCCCCAGGCAGCCCTAAAGGGCCACGCTACGGCGATTCCCCCTGATCCCCTGCACCACGACATACAGGACGGGGATGAACACCACGTTCAGGAACGTCGAGACGATCATTCCTCCTGCCACCGCCGTGCCGACCGAATTGCGTGCTTCGGCCCCCGCCCCGGTGGCGAACACCAGCGGCAGGACCCCGAGGATGAACGCCAGGGAGGTCATCAGGATGGGCCGGAGTCGGATGCGCGCCGCCTCGACAGCCGCCTCGACGACCGGCGACCCCTTCTGCCTGAGCTGCTCGGCGAACTCCACGATCAGGATCGAGTTCTTCGCCGCCAGCCCGATGAGCATCACGAGCCCGATCTGGCAGTAGACGTCGTTCGCGAATCCGCGCGACCACTGCGCGCCCAGCGCGCCGAGCACGGCCAGCGGGACGCCCAGCAGCACGATGAACGGCAGCACCAGGCTCTCGTACTGCGCGGCCAGCGTGAGGTAGACGAGCAGCAGGGCGAGACCGAAAATCAGGAACGACTCGCGCCCCGCCTTGCTCTCCTCGAGCGACAGTCCAGACCAGGCGTAGCTCATGCCCTGCGGCAGCGTCTTCTGCGCCAGGCTCTCCATCTCCTGGATCGCCTGCCCGGAGCTGTAGCCGGGAGCGGCGGACCCGTTGATCGCGGCCGACCTGAAGAGATTGAAGTGGCTGATCACCTGCGGCGCCGTCGTCTCGCTGACGCGGACGACGCTTTCGAGCGGGATCATCTCTCCCGAGCGGTTCCGCGCGTAGAACTGCTTCAGCGAGGTCGGCTCGGAGCGGAACGCCTTGTCGGCCTGCACGTACACCCGATACGCGCGGTTGTTGAAGTCGAAGTCGTTCACGTACTGCGACCCCAGATAGATCTGCAGCGCGCTCGCGACCTCATCGATCGGCAGCCCGAGCGCGAGGGCCCGGTCTCGGTCGATCTGCACCGAGAGTTGCGGATCGTTCACGGTGAAGGAGGTGAACAGCCCGCCCAGTTTCGGCGACCCATTCCCCGCGCCCGCCATCGCGTACGTGGCGTTGGCCAGCGCGTTGATATCGGTGCCTGCCTGGTCCAGCACCTGGAACTCGAACCCGCCGACGGCGCCAAGCCCGGGGATCGAGGCGGGCAGCGTCGGGAAGACGTTCGCTCCGCTGATGCCCGCGAATTGCCCGCGAACGCGGTTCAACACGGTTTGGGCCGAATGTTCGGGCCCCTCGCGCTCGGCGAACGGCTTCAAGCTCGTGAAGATCAGCCCCTGGTTCGGCGCTGCGCCGCTGAAGCTGAACCCCATCACCGAGAACACACTCAGGACCTCCGGGTCCT
>CAYZBZ010000422.1:0-2854 GCA_964476725.1 uncultured Vicinamibacterales bacterium | reverse complement strand
CCAACTGTGGCCAGTCACGATTCCGCGCTGAAAGCGCACCGCCAGAACGAAAAGCGCCGCGAACACAACCGGCAGATGCGCACTCGTCTGCGCGGCGCCCTCCGCGACATCCGCGCCGCCATCGACTCCCAGGAGCCGGCGAAGGTGAAGGACGCGCTGCGCGACACCATCTCGCTCGTGGACAAGATGGCGAAGAAGAAGCTCATCCATCGCAACACCGCCGGGCGCTACAAGTCCCGGCTCGCCAGCCGCGTCGCAAAGAAGTCAGCGGCGGCATAAATCAACCACGAGCCGCTCGAGCAGGACGCGCGGATCGCCCCCGGAGCTCTTGAGGTCGAGGTCCGTGCGGAACAGCGCTTCGACGGCCGCCGGGACCCGCCGCGCGTCGACCCCGGACAGCCGCTCCCGAACGAACCATCCGAGCTGTCCCAGGATCATATGAGGCACGGCGCCGGACTCGAGCGCGAGCCCGACCTGCCGCAAAGCCTCGGCGGTGTCGCCGCGCTGAATTGCGTTGGTCACCGCCCAGTCGTCCTGCGCGGTTGCGGCGCTGACGACCTCCTGCACGTCCTCGAGATCGATCTTCGGCTTCCCCGCCGCGTAGAGGAGCAGCCGCTCGACGTCGCCGCGCAGCGTCCCGATGTCGGTTCCGGCGCGCTCCGCGATCAGCCGCGCAGCGGCCGGGTCGATCTGCTGCCTCGCATCGGCCACCGCCTGCCTGACGAGCCCTTCGGCCTGTCTCGCAACCTGCCGCAGGTCGACCCGTGCGTCCTTGCTGCCCTTCAGCCCCCAGCACTCGACGATCGTCGCCTGCTTCTGCAGCGACTTGTACAACCGCCGCGAGCGATCCACGTCGGCCGCGACGAGCACGAGCGTCGTGAGCGGCTCCGGTCTGCGCACGTACTCCTCCAGGACGTCCACATCTCCCACCGGCTCACCGTCGTCCGGCGGCTCGTCTTCTTCTACTGGCTTGCCGCGCTCGACTGACTTATCGCGCTCGACTGGCTTGCCGCGCTCGACCGCCTTGCCCCGGCGCTTCGGCTTGAGGATCCTCTCGGCGCGCAGGACGACCACGACCCGGCGATCGCCCATCATGGGCAGCGTCCGCGCGGATTCCACGATTGCCGCCGGTGACGCGCTCTTTTCCCCCGCGTACACGCGCTCGAGGTTGAACGCGCGCAGCTCGTCCTCGACGAGCATCGACAGCTCCGCCGCCAGACGTGACATCTCGGCCTCGTCATCGCCGACGATCAGGTAAACAGGATCCGGTTTGCCTTGCGCGATCTGCTTGCGGACCGCCTGCGGCGTAGCGCCGGCCACTAGAACGCCTCGAGGATTGCGCTGATGACGCTGCGCGCGAACTCGGAGGCAAGCCGATCGAGCGCGTTGACGTTCTCGCCGAAGAATGCCGCCGGGTCCGTCGCGCTCGCCGTGTTCGTCACGTCGTACTCCTCGCGAAACTGCATGTACGGGTTCGACCACAGCACCTTGTCGGCCTTGACGTCCTTGAACTCGATCTTCGCCGTCAGTGTGAGGACGTAGCGCGAGGCCTGCCGTTCTTCGGTAAAGGCGGCGGGCGTCAGCGTGATCGACGAGATCTCTCCCAGCAGCACGGCATCGACGCCGGTGGTGGTCGCCTCCACTTTGTACTTGCCGCGGCCGATGAACTCGGACCTTACGCGTTCGGTGATCCGCTTCTCAACGTCGAACACGCTGGTGTTGTTGACGAACATCGGGATGCCGATGATCTTGATGGACGGCGGCAGGAAAGAGCCGCGTCCCGCAAGCGAATACCCGCACCCCGGGAGCCACATGACGAGCGCCATCGCGACGGCCCCCAGGATCCATCGTCTTTTCGTGGTCATCAGCTTGCCACGATGCTCACGAGGCGGCCGCCCGCGACCACGATTTTCTTCACGCTCTTCCCCTCCAGGTGCTTGACGACCTGAGGATCCGCGAGCGCCAGTTCGCGCAGCCGGTCATCAGGCGTATCGGCGGGAACGGTCAGGCGCGCCCGGACCTTGCCGTTGATCTGCACGGGGACGACGACCTCTTCCGCCTTTGCGACGGCTTCGTCGAACGCCGGCCATCCGGCGGCCACGATGCCGCCGGTGTGCCCGAGCATCTCCCACAATTCCTCAGCCATGTGGGGCGTGAACGGCGAGATCATGCGCACGAGCGCTTCAACGGCTTCCTTCACCACGGCGACCGTGCCGGCCCGCTCCACAGCACCGACATTCGCCGCGTCGTCCGTGTGCTGGCCGATGCGGAGGCACTCGGTGCGGCCGCAGAACGCGTACAGATCGTTCACGAGCTCCATCAGCGCGGACACAGCGGTGTTCAAGTGGACGCGCGGGTCCAGATCGACCGTGACGCGGCGGATCGTGTCGTGGGTCTTTCGCCGCAGCGCCCGCTCCCCTTCGTTCAAGTCGAGCTGGGCCGGGCCTGGAATGCCCTCGCCGCCGACCGTCTCGCACACGTCGTCGACGAACCGCCAGACGCGCGCGAGAAACCGCCAGCTGCCTTCCAGCCCCGCGTCCGTCCACTCGATCTCCTTCTCCGGAGGGGCGACGAACATCACGTAGAGCCGAAGCGCGTCAGCGCCGAACTTCTGGATCATGTCGTCGGGATCGACGACGTTCCCTTTCGACTTCGACATGACCTGACCCGACGCGAGCACCATGCCCTGCGTCAGCAGCCGCGTGAACGGCTCGTTCAGGCGCGTCATGCCGAGGTCGCGGAACACGCGGCAGAAGAAGCGCGAGTAGATCAGGTGCAGGATGGCGTGCTCGACGCCGCCGCTGTAGAAATCGACGGGGCCCCAGTACTCGACCTTGGCGCGGTCGAACGGCAG
>CAYZBZ010000421.1:0-2859 GCA_964476725.1 uncultured Vicinamibacterales bacterium | reverse complement strand
GAACTTCTGCAGCGCCACGTTCAACGCGTTGATCGACTCGAGGTCGAGGTGGTTCGTGGGCTCGTCGAGCACGAGCACATTGGGCTTCTGCAGCATGATCCGGCAGAAGAGGAGCCGGGCCGTCTCACCCCCCGATAGCGCCGCGGTCGGCTTGAGCCCCTCCTCGCCGCTGAACAGCATCTGGCCCAGGAGCCCGTGGATGTCCTGCCGCGCGGCGTCCGGATCGAACTGGTGCAGCCACTCGACCGCGGTCATCCCCTGCTGAATCGCACCGGTGTGGTCCTGCGCGAAGTAGCCGATCGAGACTTCATGCCCCCACCGCACCGTGCCGCCGTCGAGGTCGCCAGGGGAGGCGGGCAGGCCGGGAGCGTCCGCGAGAAGCGCCTTCAGCAGCGTGGTCTTGCCGAGACCGTTGCGGCCGACGAGGACGATCTTCTCGCCGCGATTGACGATCGCGCTGAAGTCGGAGACGACGGGCGTGCCGCCGTGCGCCTTGCTGATCCTCTTGATCTCGATGGCGGTGCGGCCGGACGGCCGGTTCATCTGGAATCTGATATACGGGCGCTGGATGTTGGATCGCGCCAGCGCCGTCGTTTCCAGGCGCTCGACCTCCTTGCGCCTCGACGTGACCTGGCTCGCGCGTGTGCCGGCGCCGAACCGGGCGATGAAGTCGTTGAGCTGCGCGATCTTCTTCTCGCGCTGCGCGTTGTCGGCTTCGACCCGCGACCGGATTTGCGTCTTCGCGACCACCATGTCGTCGTAGCCGCCGGTATAAGTGATGATCGTCTGGTAGTCGATGTCTGCCGTGTGCGTGCAGACGGAGTTCAGGAAATGCCGGTCGTGCGAGATTGCGATCAGCGTCCCCTCGTAGCGGACGAGGAACTCGCGCAGCCAGTGGATCGAGTCGAGGTCCAGATGGTTCGTCGGCTCGTCGAGGAGCAGCGCCTGCGGATGCCCGAAGAGCGCCTGCGCAAGCAGGACGCGGACCTTCTGCCCGCCCTGCAATTCGCCCATCGCGCGCTCGTGCAGCTCATCCGGGATGTCGAGCCCCTGAAGCAGGATCGCCGCGTCGCTTTCCGCCGTGTACCCGTCTTCTTCCCCGACGATGCCTTCAAGCTCGCCCAGGCGCATGCCGTCGTCGTGGGTCATCTCGGCCTTCGCGTAGAGGTGCTCGCGTTCCTCGAGCGCGCTCCACAGGCGCTGATTGCCCATGATGACGGTGTCGATCACGCGGAAGCGATCGAACGCGAACTGGTCCTGCCGCAGGATGCCGAGCTTGTCCGGACCGACGACCGTTCCCTGCTGAGGCGAAAGCTCGCCGGTCAACAGCTTCATGAAGGTGGACTTGCCGGCGCCGTTCGGGCCGGTGAGGCCGTATCGCCGGCCGGTGGAGAACGTCGTGGCGACGTCGTCGAAGAGCACCTTCGACCCGTAACGCATGGACACGCCGTGGACTGAAATCATGGGCAAAGCTGATGTCGGGCAGAAAGTCGCGAGGAGAAACAGCTATTGTAACGCGAAACGGCGTTCCGGCGCATCTCCAAGCCCTGCCGCCGCCAGGGCGGCACGGCCTGATATATTTGCCGTGTGGATTCATTTGTCCCGCTTCCTGGAGAGAGACGCATGAGAGGGAACCACCGAAGACTCGCGCTTGCCGCCGCGGTCGCGCTGGTCGCGACGCTGCCCATCGGGGCCGCCGGCGAAAAGATCGATTACGAGGCGATCGCGAAGATCAAAGAGCAGGGGTTGCAGCCGCAGAACTCGCAGGTCATGGAGATCTCGAGCTGGCTGACCGACGTCTATGGCCCTCGGCTGACCGGATCGCCCAATACCCAGAAGGCCGGTGAATGGGCGGTATCGAAGATGAAGGAATGGGGCCTGCAGAACGTCGCGCTCGAGAAATGGTCCGGCCAGAACGGCTTCGATCGTGGCTGGGCCAACGAGAAGTTCTACATGGCAGCCGTGTCGCCGCAGGCGTTCCCGATTCCCGGCGCGCCCATCGGATGGACGCCGGGCACGAACGGCCTGGTTCGCGGCGAGGTCATCCTCGTCACGGAGACGACACAGGAAGATGTTCAGAAGTACGCGGGCAAGCTCAAAGGCAGATGGATCCTGACGCAGGCGGCGCCCGACGTGCCGGCGTACTGGACCGCGCCCGCCACGCGCAACACGACCGAGGAGCTCCAGCGGATGGAGCTCGCGTCGTCGGCCGGCCGCGAGTTCGGCGTGACGCTTCCCGGCGGCCGCGGTGGACGGCAGGGAGCACCCGGCCCGGCCGGCGCACCACAGCCCGGCGGCGGCCGCGGGCAATCCGGAGAGGCCGCCTTCAGGCGCAATGCCTTTTTCAGGGCTGAAGGAGCGCTGGGCACGCTCTCGACCGCAGCGCGCGGACACGGCATCTACACAATCAGCGGCGACCGCAGGGCGGATCCGGCCAGCACGCTTCCCTCGGTCGTGATTCCGGCGGAGCAGTACGGCCGCATGGCCCGCATGCTGGCGAAGAACCTACCGGTGACCGTTGAGGCGGACATCAAAAACACGTTCTATCCGAACCCGACGATGTTCAACGTGATCGGAGAGATCCCGGGCACCGACAAGGCCGACGAGATCGTGATGCTCGGCGCGCATTTCGATTCGTGGCACGCGTCGACCGGAGCGACGGACAACGCGGCGGGATCCGCCGCCATGATGGAGGCCATGCGCATCCTGAAGCAGAGCGGTGTCCGGCTTCGCCGCACGGTGCGCATCGGGTTGTGGACCGGTGAGGAACAGGGGCTCATCGGCTCGCGGGAATACGTGGCGGCGCATTTCGCCGGACGCGGAGCGCCCCCGCCACCCGCTCCGGGCGCCGCGGCCTCC
>CAYZBZ010000420.1:0-2865 GCA_964476725.1 uncultured Vicinamibacterales bacterium | reverse complement strand
CGGTCACGGCCTTGATGACCTCGGGCCCGGTGATGAACATGTGTGAGGTCTCGGCAACCATGAACGTGAAGTCGGTCATCGCGGGGGAGTACACCGCGCCGCCCGCGCATGGGCCCATGATGGCGGAGATCTGCGGGATGACGCCCGAGGCGAGCGTATTGCGCAGAAAGATGTCGGCGTAGCCGCCGAGCGACAGGACGCCTTCCTGAATGCGCGCGCCGCCGGAGTCGTTGAGCCCGACGACCGGCGCGCCCATCTTGACCGCGAGATCCATGATCTTCACAATCTTCGCGGCGTTGGTCTCGGAGAGCGATCCGCCGAACACGGTGAAGTCCTGCGCGAACGCGTAGACCGGCCGCCCGTCGATCCGGCCCTGGCCAGAGACGACGCCGTCGCCGGGGATGATCTGCTCGTCCATCCCGAAGTCGCGGCAGCGGTGCGTCACCAGCTTATCGACTTCCTGGAACGTGCCCGGATCGAACAGCAGGTCAATCCGCTCGCGCGCGGTCAGCTTCCCGGCCTCGTGCTGCCTGCGGAGGCGCTCGTCCCCTCCTCCGAGCTCCGCCCGCCGCTCGAGATCCTCGAGGTATCGAAGTGTGTCCATATCAGCGGTTCACGCCAAGCCGGCAGCCGGGCACGGCCGACCGCTACACGCGCGCGGCCTGTGCCTTCTCCCAGTCCTTCAGGAACCGCTCGAGCCCGATGTCGGTCAGCGGATGCTTGAACATCCCCTCGATGACCGCGGCCGGACAGGTGCAGATGTCCGCCCCCATGCGCGCCGCCTCGACGATGTGGATGTTGTGACGCACCGACGCGACGAGGATCTCGGTCGTGAACTGGTAGTTCTCGAAGATATCGACGATCTCCCGGACGAGGTTCATGCCGGAGGTCGCGATGTCGTCGAGCCGGCCGACGAACGGGCTGACGTAAGCGGCGCCGACCTTTGCGGCGAGCAGCGCCTGGGTCGGCGAGAAGACGAGCGTCACGTTGACGCGCTTGCCTTCCGACGACAGCGTCTTGCACGCTTTCACGCCCTCCTTGGTGAACGGCACCTTGACGACGATGTGCGGGTCGATCGCCGCGAGCTCGCGCCCCTCGCGGATCATGCCGTCCGCATCGGTCGCCACGACTTCGGCGCTCGTCGGCCCTTTCACGATCTGGCAGATTTTCTTCAGGATCGCTTTGTAGTCGCCCCCTTCTTTCGCCAGCAGCGACGGATTCGTCGTGATGCCGTCGATGATGCCGAGCGGCACGAGGTTTTCGATCTCTTTCAGGTTGCCGGAATCGATGAACAGCTTCATGGGTTGTGCCTCTTGCCTTGTCGGTGTGCCTTTTGCCTTGTGCCTTTTGCCCTTAGCTGCGTCGCTCCACGGGATTGGTGAGCTCCCCGACCCCTTCGACCTTTATCGTGACACGATCGCCGGCCGAAAGCGGACCGATGCCCGCCGGGGTGCCCGTCGAGATGATGTCTCCCGGCAGCAGCGTCATCACGGACGAGATGAACGCGACCAGACGGTGTATGGGGAAGATCAGCTCGCGCGTGGACGAGCCCTGGCGGCGCGTGCCGTTGACCCAGCCTTCGACCGCCAGCCCCTTGGCGGCGTTGTAGTCGAGCCCGGCCGCGATGCACGGCCCGATCGGCGCGAACGTATCGAACCCCTTCGCGCGGGTGTACTGGATGTCCTTTTTCTGGAGCTCCCGCGCGGTCACGTCGTTGACGCACGTAATCCCGAAGATGTATCGATGCGCGTCGTCCTCGGACACGCGCCACGCACGCGTGCCGATCACGACGCCAGCCTCGGCCTCGTGATCGACCCGGCCGATGCCGTCAGGGATCGCGATGGGATCGCCCGGACCGACCACCGCGGTCGACGGCTTGATGAAGATCATCGGCTCGGCGGGAAGCGGCTTGTTCTGCTCGGCCGCGTGGTCCTTGTAGTTCAGGCCGACCGCGACGATCTTCGACGGCTCGACGGGCGCCAGCAGACGGTGGCCGGTCGAGGGAATGGGATCGCCCGTCTCGTGGCCCCCGAAGATGTCCCCTTCCAGCAGGCGCCACCCGCCGTCCTGTTCGACGACGTGGCGCGGCCGCCCCTGGTATTCAATCCGGAAGAATCGTCTCATCGCGCTGTTTCTTCGACGCGCGCGGATTGCGCGCTGATATTGGGGGGCGCTGCCTTGTCCACCGCGACAATCGCGTAGACGTACCGCACGCCCGCCTTGGCGGTCCTGTCTTCGAAGCTCGTGCCCGCGATCGGCGCGGCCATGAGCGGCTGAAGTGTCTCACCCGGCGCCTCGCCGCGCAAGACCAGGTAGCCAGCCAGATCCGGTTCGCTGTTGGCGTCCCAGCTCAGATTGATGGTTCCAGGCCCGGCGACGACCGACAGCCCTTTCGGCGCGGCGGGCGGGAACGTGTCGCGCGGCGTCACGCAGACCGGATCGGACGGCGCGCTTTCGACGGCGATGCCGGCCACCTGCAGCACCGAGCGCACGACGAAACACTCCTCGGTGCCGAACGCGGTGATCGGGCGCTCGTATTGCGCGGCGTCGATGGGCTGGCCGTTCAGCGGCGCCTCTGCACCGGTCTTGTAGACGTTGTATACCGGGGGCGCGTCGGCCGCCGGCGCCGACGCCGACGCCATCCATGCGAGCGCGATCGCCTTCTCGCTCACCGTTGCGGTGGGCGCGGCCGGCGCAGGCGGCGGCGCGACAAGCGGCAATTCGACACGTGAAGAGAGAGGCCCGGTCCGGCCGCGCTTGGTCAAGCCTCGGACTGCGTAGATGCGCACCGCATATGTCGGAAGAGCCACCGCCGGTGTGGCGGCAGCGGCCGCACCGGGCGCGGGCGCGCCGGGCGCAGGCGGG
>CAYZBZ010000419.1:0-2865 GCA_964476725.1 uncultured Vicinamibacterales bacterium | reverse complement strand
GTCCGCTCGGTCACCGACACCAGCATGATGTTCATGATGCCGATGCCGCCGACAAGGAGCGAGACCCCCGCGATCGCGGCCAGGAGCGTGGTCATCGTCTTCGTCGTTTCGGTGCGGACGCTCGCCATCTCCTCCTGCGTGCGGACCATGAAGTCGTCCGGGTCGTTGCCCATCAGATTGTGACGTGCGCGCAGCGTTTCGGTAATGGCGGCCGACACGGGCGCGGTCTCCGGGGTGGCGGCCGACACGGTGATGTTGTTGATGTGCTGAATCCCCTGGAGCTTCTTCTGGACGGTCGTGTACGGCGCGTACACCGCGTCGTCCTGGTCCTGCCCGAAGCCGGTGGACCCTTTCGGCGCCATCACGCCGAGGACCCTGAACGGCTGGTTCTTGACGCGGATGATCTGCCCGGTCGGGTCCACATCAGGGCCAAAAAGGTTGTCCGCGACCGTCTGACCGAGGATGGCCACCTTTTGCGCCGACGCGACGTCCTGCTGGGTGAAGAAGCTGCCGTATTTCATCGGCCAGTTTCGAATCAGCGGCAGCTCGACGTCCGTACCCTGAATCTCGCTCGACCAGTTCTGGTTGCCGGCGATGAGCTGCGCGCGCGACCTGACGCCCGGCGCCAGATACTGCACGCCCTCCACGGCGCGAAGCGCCTCGGCATCTTCCACGGTCAGCGTCGTGGACATGCCGCCGCCCTGGCGGACGCCACCCTGCGTGAAATTGCCTGCCATCACGGTAATCAGGTTCGTCCCCGCGGCCTTGACCTGATCCTCGATGGTCGATTGGGCCCCCTTGCCGAGGGCGACCATGGTGATGACCGCGCCGACGCCGATGATCATGCCGAGCATCGTCAGCATGGTGCGCATCTTGTTGCGGCTGAGCGCCTTCAGCGCGATCCGCAGCGTCATGAATATGGACATCTTTCTCTCCTAGACCACGCCGCCGTGGTGTTCGACCGCGACCTCGTCCGACGGCAGGTTCGCTGGCTCTGGTTCCGGGGGAGGAAGAGCGGCCAGCTCAGCGGCCGCATCCCGCCGCTTTGTAATCTTCTGATCGGCCTGAATCTTGCCATCGCGGAAGCGCACGAGCCGGGTTCCGTGCTCCGCGATGTCCATCTCGTGCGTGATGAGCAGCACCGTGATGCCGCGTTCGACATTCAGCCGCTGGAAGATATCCATGACCTCGATGCTGGTGCGCGTGTCGAGGTTGCCCGTCGGCTCGTCGGCCAGCAGGATCGTCGGCCTTGTCACCAGGGCGCGCGCAATCGCGACGCGCTGCTGCTGTCCGCCGGAGAGCTGATTCGGAAAATGGTGGCACCGATCTCCGAGCCCCACGGCCTCCAGCGAGTCCATCGCGGCCTTGTGCCGCTCGGATGTCTTCATCTTGTTCGCGCCGTTGTAGAGGAGCGGGAGCTCGACGTTGTCGAGCGCCGTCGTGCGCGAGAGCAGGTTGAATCCCTGGAAGACGAACCCGATCTTCCGGTTTCGGATCATCGCGAGTTCGTCCTTCGACATGCGCGACACGTCCTTGCCGTCGAGGACGTAGCTGCCGCTCGTCGGCCTGTCCAGGCAGCCCAGGATATGCATCAGGGTGGACTTGCCGGAGCCAGAGGGACCCGTGACGGAGACGAAGTCGCCCGCCTCGACGTCGAGGTTCGCGCCCCGGAGCGCGCGGACCGTGACCTCGCCGACGTGGTAGGTCTTGACGAGGTCGCGAATGGAAATGACAGGCATTGAATGTCGCTCTGGGAAATTCGCTGATCGCGCGTCGTCCCTGATTCACGTCTCTGATGCTAACCGCGGCCGCGGCCCCCGCCACCACCACCGCCGCCAGGACCGCCACGGCCGCGCTGCGGCATCAGCGGGTTGTTGGCGTTGCCCGTTCCGGTCGTCGTCGTCGGCTGGTCGAGGATGACGCTGGTGACGACCTCCGTCCCGACGTCCAGGCCATTGCCTTCGAGAATTTCGGTGTTCGTGCTGTCCGAGATCCCGAGACGCAGCGAGACCGGCTTGAGCTGCTTGTTGATGTAGAGCCAGGCGCGACCGCGGCTCTCGACGGTCGGCAGCGGTCCGAACAGCGAGTCGATCGTGGTCGCGCCGCTCGTGATTGATGGCGCGCTGGCAACGCGACCCCTGCGGGCGTCGCGGGACGGACCTTGTGGGTTCGCGGTCTGACGATTGCTGCGGCTGTCTGCCTGGCCGGCGGCAAACCCGCCGCGGCCCTGACCGCGCGCCGCCATGCGCTCCTGGAGCGCCGCGCGCTCTTCCGGCGTCATCGCCGCCATACGCTCTTCGATCCGCTTCCGACGCTCTTCCGGCGTCATGTTGGGATCGAATCCACCGCGTCCGCCGCTGCCCATGCGTTCGCCGCCGCGGCCGCCTTCCGGAACGCCGCCGGGGTTGCCGCCACCCGGGTTCGCGCCACTTGCCATCCGATCGCCACCACCGCGATTCTCGGGCGAACCCGGCCGGGGCTCGCGCTGCCCCTGGGGCGCATTGGTCTGCGGCACCCGCGGCGTGGCTGGTGGTGCCGCGTTTGCCGCCGGCGCGCCGCCTGACGCACGACCCGGCGCACCCGAGCCCGGCTGCTCGTTGCCGCCACCGCTACGTCCTCCCGCATTCCGCCCGCCGAACCCACGCTGCGCCTCGGGGGGCACGGGCTGCTTGAGGGCGGCAAAGATCTCCTCGGTCGGCCGGAAGCGCGTCGCCGCCGACGGAATCCGGAGCACGTTGTTCCTCCGCGAGATTTCGATGTTCACGTTTGCGGTCATGCCCGGTTTCAGCTTCAGCTGCTCGTTCGGCACATTGATGACCGTCTGATACGTCACCACGTTCTGCACCGTCGTCGGCTGCAGGCGGA
>CAYZBZ010000418.1:0-2868 GCA_964476725.1 uncultured Vicinamibacterales bacterium | reverse complement strand
ACTGGATCACGCGCTCGCCGTCGAGCACCAGCGTCCGCTCCGCGTCGATCGAGAGTGCCGACGCGCCCGCGATCCGCATCGCCTGGATCGTCGCGATGCCGATGACCGGCACGTCGAATCGCATGTCCTGCGCCGGCTTGGCAACCTTGACGATCCGCACGCCCGGGCCCGCGAGGTGCCCCGCCCTGCCGATCACCTCGTCCGTGCCTTCCATGGCCTCGACCGCCACGACCGCCTTGTGCTTCACCGCGATCGTCTGGCCGATGTCGAGCGCCGCGATCGCGTCCGCCATGCGGTGCCCGAACGCGAGGTCCTCGTGCTCCTCGCGGCTCGGTACGCGTTTTGTCAGCGTGCCCTCGCGCGCCAGCAGCGGCGCCAGGAACGCGGTCGAATCCATCAGCTCGATGCCCTCGTCCCGCATCACGTCCGCCACCGCGGAAATCAGCGCGTCGGTGTTGCGCGCCTTCAGCCGCGTGAGGACGGACAGCAGCGTCAGGTCCGGGACGATGCCCGAGAAGATCTTGACGTGCTTGACCTGCCCTGCCATCACCGCCTGGGACACGCCCGCGGCCTTGAGGATCTTGATGCACTTCCCGAGGTGGCCGAGCGATACCCAGTGGAAATCGGCCCGCGCCTCGCGCGCCGCCTCCTCGAGATCCGCGAAGGCTTCCTCTTTGATCGCAACGACTGTCACGTCCCGGCCAAGGCTGCGTGCCCCCTGGAGTACGAGGAACGGGAATCTGCCGTTGCCGGCGATGAGGCCGATTCTGTTCATGCGACCGGTCGCTGCGTCTTTACCGGGTCCGCCTTCGCCTGAAAGCGTGAATGCCGCTTCGGCGGGACCTCGACGTGCGGAAATCACCTGTGGGGCCGGCGGTTCGGCTAAACTTCATGAAGAGAAGCAGTCTATCAGACGAGGCAGGTCCAGGCGACGTGCAGTCGGCGCCAGACGACCCGCACGTCTCCGGCCAGCATCACGACGTCACCTGCGGGTGACATGCGCTTCCAACATTGCAGCGTATTATCTATTGTCCGCAGCGGAACGCCCGTTGCTTACAAAGCGCGGTTTTCGGGTTTTCAAGGAGAATGCATGCGCCGTTTGATTCCCGGACTGCTGCTGCTCGCCGTCTTCGCGACGAGCGCGGCGGCCTGCAACAAGAGCGACACCACGTCGACCGTCACGACGCCGACGACGACCACGACGACGACAATGGTTACGGAGCTGTTCAGCGGCACGCTGACCCGGAATGGGGCGTCGACGTTCCCGTTTACCGCGACGGCCGGCGGCACAGTCACCGCGACCCTGACGACGCTCACCCCGGACTCGACGTTGCCGATCGGCCTCAGTCTCGGCACGTGGACCGGCTCGGCCTGTCAGATCCTCATCGCGAACGACAGCGCGGCGCAGACCGCCGCCATCTCGGGAACGGCCACGTCAGCGGCCAGCCTGTGCGTGCGGGTCTACGATCCGGCGGAGAAGGTCACGACACCCTCGGGCTTCACCGTCACCATCGTCCATCCCTAGCCACGGACGACGCGGAATCACACGGAATCACACGGAACGACTCAGGTCGGCCATGGCGTTCCCTCACCCTCTCACTCGTCCACGACTTCTTCGAGGCGCCGGCTCGGCCGGCGCAATCCGACCCCCCGGCTCGACGTCCGGATGAAGTCGACCAGGTACTGCACCTCGTCGCACCTGAGCGAAGGGTCGCGCTCGATCTGCGCGAGCGCGCGGCTGGTATTCGAGTGCAGGAGGTGCCGGTAGGCGCGCCGCAGCTTGGCAATCGAGTCCGACGAGAATTTCCGCCGCACCAGCCCGATCGTATTCAGGCCGTAGATGCGCGCGCGGTTGCCGACCGTCTTCGCGAACGGCAGCGCGTCCTTCGTGATGACCGAGAACCCGCCGATGAACGCGTGCTTCCCGACGCGGCAGAACTGGTGCACGCCTGAGAACGCGCTGATCGTGGCGTAGTCTTCGACGGTGACGTGGCCGCCCAGCGTGGCCGCGTTGCCGAAAATCGTGTGGCTGCCGACGTGGCAGTCGTGCGCCACGTGGGCGTACGCCATGAACACGTTGCGATCGCCGACTTCGGTGACGCCGCCCCCTCCCGCCGTGCCGCGATGAATCGTCACGAACTCGCGGAACACATTGCCGGCGCCGATCACGAGGCGGGTCGGCTCGCCGCGGAACTTCAGGTCCTGCGGGATCAGCCCGATCGACACGAACGGGAAGATCTCGTTGCGGTCGCCAACCTCCGTCGGTCCCTCGATCACCGACGAGGCGCCAACCCGGCACTCGCGTCCGAGCCGCACGTGCTCGCCGATGACGGCGTGCGGGCCAATCACGGTGCCGGCGCCGATCGTCGCGCCGGGATGCACGATCGCGCTCGCATCGATGGTGACCCCCTGCCGGCTCCCGGCCGTCGCGTCGTCGCCGACCAGTCCCATCAGCAGGTCCGCCTCAGCCGCGATGTCGTCGCCGATATACGCCCGGGCATAGGCGCGCGCGAGCCGCGCCCGGCGCGGTCCCATCGTGACCTCCAGCCGCAGGCGATCCCCTGGCACGACCGGCAGCCTGAATTTGGCATTGTCGACGCCGCGCAGGTAGGCGCGTCCGGACGCGGGGCCGTCGGCGCTCGTCTGCGTCAGCAGGATGGTCGCGACCTGCGCGAGCGTCTCGATCATGAGGACGCCCGGCATGAGCGGCGCGCCGGGAAAATGTCCCTGGAAGAACTCTTCGTTCACCGTGACGTTCTTGACCGCCACGACCCGCCGGCCCGGCTCGTGCTCGATGACCGCGTCCACGAGTAGAGAGGGATACCGATAGCAGAGGCGCTCGAGGACCTGGGAGATGTTGATCGCCAC
>CAYZBZ010000417.1:0-2883 GCA_964476725.1 uncultured Vicinamibacterales bacterium | reverse complement strand
CGCAGTCTCAGCCACGCACGCTTGCGCGAACCACCCAGTTGGCTTTAGAGTTCCCCCGGGGCGTAAATGCGTGACCATTCCGGCGGGCGCTCACTGGCGGCACCTTCTTGTTTGTTCAGCAGCGTGCTGTGCCCCGTCGAGTTAGACAGGCGATCAGCCGCTGCGTTGTACAACGCTGTCGCCTTGGCTGCGCCGAACGGGCGGCTCGACGTGTTGACGGTCGTGCACGCGCCAGCGCCACATGGTTCCGATCAAGCGACGATTCGAGCCGCACACGAGACAGCCTTGCAGGACTTCGTGTGGCAGCATGTCCCATCCGACCTACCGTACCTACCCAGCGTGAATCTCGAAATGGCGTACGGTGATCCGGCTCAGGCGATTCTTCTCGCCGCAGACTGTCACGAAGCGGACCTTGTGGTGATGGGTACGCGCGGCCATCGTCGACTGCTCGAGGCCCTTATCGGATCCGTGACGCATCACGTGCTTCGAAACGCCCATACGGCCGTGATGGTCATCCCTCCATTCCAGACGGAGCTCGTGTCGCTTGAGGCAACGCACCCGATCTTTCATCTGGGCCGCATTCTCGTGCCGATTGATCCGCTCCGCGAGAACATGGAGCAGCTCCGGGTGGCAATAAACCTCCGCCGTACCTCTCACGAGCCACTCCTTCTCGTGTGTGTGAACCGTCGGGGGGAACCGGAGGTGCAAGCTTCTCAACTCGGGGGACTGGTGGAGCAGTACCATTTACCGGCTGACACCGAGGTCCTGCCGGTATCTGCAGACACCGTCGCGGCCGGAATCAGCGAAGCGGCCCGGGGCGCAAAGGCGGGGTTAATCGTCATGGGCCTGGAGCGCCAGCAGAAGCGCATGACGCCTGGCTCAATTGCGCACGAGGTCATCCGGCATACCGAGAGTGTGGTTCTTGCGACTCCGCCGGCAGGCTCATAGACTCGTCCCGTATGTGCCCAGCGAAACGGAGACACTCAGAGGCCGGATCCCTGTCGGTCTCGATACTGAAGCGCCTCCGCTATGTGAGCGACCTCAATGTTATCCGCGCCAGCCAGATCAGCAATCGTCCGTGCGACCTTCAGGACCCGATCGTAGCCGCGCGCGCTCAGGGCGAGGCGGCGGATCGCCGCTTCGAGCAAGCGCGATCCGTTGGCATGGAGCTCACAGTGTCGTCGCAACGCGCGCCCGTGCAGTGCGGCGTTGACGCGAACCGGCGTGTCCTGAAAGCGGGCGGCCTGCCGCTCTCGCGCCGCGATGACGCGCTGGCGAACGACTGGTGACGCCTCACCAGTCGTGGCTGCTGTCAAGGCGCTAAACGGAACCGCCGGCACATCGACGATGAGGTCGATGCGGTCGCGGAGCGGACCCGAGAGGCGGTTGCGATAACGCTGCACCTGCAGCGGCGTGCAGCGACACTCGTGCAATGGGTCGCCCAGGTAGCCGCACAGGCAGGGGTTCATCGCGCCAATCAGCATGAACCTGGCGGGATAGGCGACCGTCCGCGCCGCGCGCGCGATCCGGACGCACCCTTCTTCGAGCGGCTGCCGCAAGACCTCCAGCACATGGCGGCTGAACTCCGCCATTTCGTCCAGGAACAGCACGCCGTGATGCGCGAGGCTGATCTCGCCTGGTCGCGGCGTCTGGCCGCCGCCGACGAGCGCGACGTCCGAGATCGTGTGATGCGGCGCGCGGAACGGCCGGTGCGTGATGAGGCCATGGCCGGGGGCCAGCAGGCCCGCGACCGAATGAATGGACGTGACTTCAAGCGCCTCGTCGAAGACGAGCGGCGGCAGAATCCCCGCGACCCGGCGCGCCATCATCGTCTTGCCGGAGCCCGGCGGGCCGACCATGAGCGTGTTGTGCCCGCCCGCGGCCGCGATCTCGAGCGCCCGGCGCGCGAGCGCCTGCCCGTGGACGTCCGCAAAATCGCCGTCCGCGCGCGGCTCCGCCGGGATGGGATCCCTCCCGGCCGGATCCACAGACGCACGAAACGCGACGGGATCGTTGAGCGCCGTGACCGCCTCCACCAGAGTGCGCACCGGATAGAGCTGTAGGCCTTCGACCATGGACGCTTCCCTCTGGTTGGGGTGCGGCAGCAGCAGCCCGCTGAACCGCTCGCGCCTGGCCGCGGCGGCAATCGGCAGCACGCCCCTCGCGGCGTGGACGCCGCCGTCGAGCGACAGCTCGCCGAGCAGCAGCACGTCGTCCACGTTCCGGCGCGTGACGCAGCCGGTTGCGGCAAGCACGCCAAGAGCGACCGGCAAATCGAAGGACGATCCGGCTTTCCTGATGTCGGCCGGCGCGAGGTTGACGGTGACGCGGTGCGGCGGAAACTCGAATCCCGAGTTGCGGATCGCGCTGCGAACGCGGTCCCGGCTTTCGCGGATGCTCACGTCCGGCAGGCCAACCATCGTGAACGCCGGCAGTCCGAACGACACGTCCACCTCGACCTGCACGGGGCAGGCCTCGATGCCGAAGACGGCCGCAGTCCGTACGCAGGCCAGCATACGGAGGAGGCGTGCAAGAAGGACGACGGCGAGTAATGCGGGGAAATCCGGGAGGTCGGGACAAAAGATCGCAGATTCTGCGCCCCTGCCCGGCGTCGATGTACGCCCTTCCTACGAGGCGCTACCTGGAGCGGGACGCGTTGATCTTCAACCGGTGGCCGGGGGTGATGACGCTGCCGCGCAGCTTGTTCAAGCTCTTGATCCTCGCGACGGTCGTGTCGAACAGGCGCGCAATCGAGGACAGCGTGTCGCCGCGTTTCACGCGGTAGACGATCGGGCTCGTGCGCGTCGATGTCGCCGGGACGGCGGCGGATCCGCTCAACGAGCGTGACGCCACTTCCGCCGGCGCGGCGCGCGCGGTCCGGGC
>CAYZBZ010000416.1:0-2891 GCA_964476725.1 uncultured Vicinamibacterales bacterium | reverse complement strand
TCAAGCCGCACACGCTGGCGGATCCGGAAAAAGGAACCGGCGTCGCCATGATCTGCACGTTCGGCGACGTGACCGACGTCGTGTGGTGGCGGGAGCTCGGTCTGCCGGTTCGCGCGATCATCCAGACGAACGGCGCCTTGAAGCCGGTCTCGTGGGGCGACCGGGGGTGGGAGTCGACGGATCGGGCGCGCGCGCAGCAGCACTACGATCAGCTCGCCGGGCTCTCGGCTTTGAAGGCCAGGGCGCGCATCGTCGACCAGCTGAGGGAGTCGGGAGATCTGATCGGGGATCCGCGGCCGATTACCCACGCCGTCAAGTTCTACGAAAAAGGGGATCGACCGCTGGAGATCGTCACGAGCCGGCAGTGGTTCGTCAAGACGATGGACTTCCGCGAGGAGCTGCTGGCGCGTGGGCGGGAGCTGCAATGGCATCCTCCCTACATGCAGGCGCGGTTCGAGAACTGGGTCAACGGGCTCGCCGGGGACTGGTGCGTCAGCAGGCAGCGCTTCTTTGGCGTGCCGTTTCCGCTCTGGTACACAGTGCGCGCCGACGGGTCCGTGGACTACAGCGCCCGCCTGCTGCCCTCCGAGAATCGGCTCCCGCTCGATCCCTCCACCGACGTGCCCGATGGATATCGACCCGACCAACGCAATCAGCCCGGTGGTTTTGCGGGCGATCCCGACGTCATGGACACGTGGGCCACGTCGTCGCTGACGCCGCAGATCGCGGGTCGTTGGGAAGAGGACGCGGATCTCTTCGGACGGGTGTTCCCGATGGACGTGCGGCCGCAGGCGCACGACATCATCCGCACGTGGCTGTTCGCCACCGTTCTGCGGTCGCATTTCGAGTTCGGCACGCTGCCCTGGAAAAACGCCGCGATTTCGGGGTGGGTGCTCGACCCGGACCGGAAGAAGATGTCGAAGTCCAAGGGCAACGTGGTGACGCCGCTGGGCCTGCTCGAAGAGCACGGGGCCGACGGCGTGCGGTACTGGGCCGCCAGCGGGCGGTCCGGCACCGATACGGCCTTCGATACGGGCCAGATGAAGGTCGGCCGCCGGCTCGCGATCAAGCTCCTGAACGCGTCGAAATTCGTGCTGGCGAAACCGGAGCCGCACGGCGCGGTGACCGCCGCAGTCGATCGCGGCCTGCTGACGAATCTCGCTCGGCTCGTGAGAGAGTCAACGGGCGATCTCAACGCGTACAACTACACCCGCGTACTCGAGCGCACGGAGAGCTTCTTCTGGTTCTTTTGCGACAACTACCTCGAACTGGTGAAATCGCGCCGGTACGGTGATCATGGCGAAGGGCCCGCGGCATCCGCTAACGGGGCGCTCCTGATTGCGCTCTCCACGGTGCTTCGATTGTTTGCACCGTTCCTGCCGTTCGTGACTGAAGAGGTCTGGTCCTGGTGGCGACCCGGCTCCATCCATCAGGCCGCATGGCCGACCGAGGCTGAACTGCTGGAACTTGCCGGCGGGGAGGATGACCGGGGGCTCTCCGCTCTGCTGATGGCCGCGGAAGTCCTGGGGGAGATTCGGAAGAAAAAGTCCGAAGAACACCGCGGATTGAAAACGCCGGCGACCAGAGTCGTGGTCAGCGGGCTCCCCGAGCAGCTTGCCCTGATGGGAGACATCGAGCGCGACCTTTGCGCGTCGGGATTGATCGAGCGGCTGGAGAGGGCGGAGGCCGACGCGCTGAGCGTCACCGTCGACCTCGCACCGCCGGACGCGGCCTAGGAGCACACATGAAGTCCGTGCCGTTTGCGCCGCTCGATCCAGCGCTGTATCGCGAGGCCGTGCGCCGCGCACTTGCCGAAGATCTCGGATGGGGCGACGTGACGACCGAAGCGACGGTCGATCCGTCGATGCGGGCGCGCGGCGTCATTATCGCCAAGTGCGAATGCGTGGTCGCAGGACTCGACGTGGCGGCCGAAGCCTTCCGACAGCTCGACCCCGGCGCGGTGTTTTCCAGCACCGGCGGCGACGGCGATCGCTGTATCCCCGGCACGGTCGTCGCGGAGGTGCGCGGCTCGGCCGCCGCGATGTTGACCGCCGAACGCACCGCGCTCAATTTTCTGCAGCGGCTGTCCGGAATCGCGACCATCACGCGGCGCTTCGTCGATGCCGCCGCCGGCCGAATCACGATCCTGGACACGCGCAAGACCACACCCACCCTGCGGGCGCTCGAGAAATACGCGGTCCGCGCAGGCGGCGGCACCAACCATCGCGCCGGTCTCGACGACGGGATTCTGATCAAGGACAACCACATACGACTGGCTGGCGGCGTCGCGGAAGTCGTGCGCCGGATGAAGGCGGCGCAGCAGGAGATGTTGATCGAGATCGAGGCGCAGAGCCTCGAACAAGTGGACGCCGCCGTCGCCGCGGGAGCGGACGTCATCCTCCTCGACAACCTGTCGCTCGAAGACGTGCGCGAGGCCGTCCGCCGGATTGGCGGCCGCGCGAAAATCGAACTGTCCGGCGGCGTGACGCTCGGTCGCATCCCGGAGCTCGCGCGGACCGGCGCGGATTACGTCTCGGTGGGCGCGCTGACCCACTCGGCCCCCGCCGCGGATCTGAGCTTCGAGCTCGAGCCGGACCCGTCCGCCGGAGCCTTGGCGAAGCCGGACCTGTCCGCCGGAGCCATGGCGAAGCCGGACCTGTCCGCCGGAGCCATGGCGAAGGCGGATGTCTGATCCGCTGCCTCCTGAGTTTGCGGAGGCGCTACGCGCCAGCGCGCCGCGCCGGGGCCGCTTCGGGGATCCCATCTGGTTTTTTTCGGAGACGGGCTCGACCAACGACGTGGCCGCGTCGCTCGCGGAGCGCGGTGCCCCGGAAGGGGCGACGGTCGTCGCCTCGGCGCAGACGGCGGGCCGCGGGCGCTTCGGGCGCGCC
>CAYZBZ010000415.1:0-2904 GCA_964476725.1 uncultured Vicinamibacterales bacterium | reverse complement strand
GCCTTGCCGTACAGCTCGGCATACGCCTGCTGGAAGCCCGGCACCTGCTCGCGCAGCGCCGGCACGACGGGACCCTCCACCGTCGGGCCGTGATCGATGTAGTGGCCGATTGGAATGCGCTTGGCGAGCTCCTGCACGCCCCCGACGTGATCGACGTGGTAGTGCGTCGAGATCAGGAAGTCGATCTGCTTGATGCCCGCGTCCCCCACGGCGGCCATGATCCGATCGGTATCACGGCCGCCGGGATTGCCGCTGTCGATGAGCAGCGATTGCCCCGTGGGCGACACGTAGAGCGCGGCCTTGCCACCCTCTGTGTCGACGACGTAGATCTCCAACGGCTTGGCGTTGGCGCCTTGCGCGCTTTGCGCGGCCGGAAACGCCACGGCCACGGCCAGGACGAAGAGAAGTGCTGCGACCAGACGCATCGTGAATCTCCTTACTTACAGCTCGTGGGGCCCCACCCCCACTCGCTCGCACCTCGCGGCTTCGCGCTCGGCGCGGGCCGCAGGCGCTACTTGATTGCAGAGAAATCAGTCGGGCCGAGGAAGACCGACATGACCCCGCCCTGGATCGTCAGCGGGCCGTCCTTCTCGGACTCCGCCCTGGCCTTCACCCAGCCCGGATCGATTCGAAAGGCAGCCCAGCTCTTCGCGGCGGCCTCGCGGCTCGAGTGCGCGACGATGTAGATCAGCGTGTTGTCTTTTTGCGGAGCGTCCGTGGGTACCCAGTACCCGATGTTCGTAATGCCGTGCTTCTCGAACAGCTTGACCGTGTGATCGCGGAACCGGGCCTTCAGCGCGTCGAGCTTTCCGGGAGCCGCGGTATACGTCCGAAGCTCGAACACACGATCGGCGGCTGCGTGGACCGTGACCACCGGCGTGAACAGACCGCGAGACACAGCACCTGCGGCGAACGCGGCGACGACGATGACCACCAATGACCATTTGCTGACTGACATGAGGGACTCCTCTTCTGCGGGTTTTGGGTTTTAGGTTTTAAGTTTATCTCGCGGTCCAGCCGCCGTCGACGAAGATCGAGCTGCCGGTGACATACGAGGACGCCTCCGACGCGAGGAACACGGCGGCGCCGGCCAGCTCGTGCACTTCCCCCCAGCGGCCCATTGGAATCTGCGCGACGAACTCCTTGTACTTCACCGGGTCGTTGAGGAGCAATCGATTCATTTCCGTGCCGAAGGCGCCCGGACAGATGGCATTGACTGTCACCCCCGTGCCGGCCCACTCGAGCGCGAGAACGCGCGTCAGGTTGATGATGCCGGCTTTGGACGACGCGTAGGGCGCGCGCCCAGGCAGCGCGACGACGCCGAGGATCGATCCCATGTTGATCACGCGGCCCCAGCCCTGGCTCACCATGCGAGGCCCGATCGCCCGGGCGCACAGGAACGGCCCCTTCAGGTTGGTGTCGATGACGGCGTCCCAGTCCGCTTCGGAGAGCTGCTGAACCGGGCCGCGGATGTTGACCCCCGCGTTGTTGATCAGGATGTCGATCTGGCCCATCTCGGCCTCGACGCCGGAGGCAAGGCGCTCGACGTCGTCGATCTTCGTGACGTCTGCCGCGAACGCGCGGACCTTGCGCCCGGTCGCGGCGGCGATGGCGTCCGCCGCCTCCTGGCACGCTTCCCGCGATCGCCCCGACAGCGCGATGTCGGCCCCGGCTTCGGCAAGCGCCGCCGCCATGGCGCGCCCGAGGCCGCGCGCGCCTCCGGTCACGAGCGCCACCTTGCCATCCACACGAAAGCTGTCCAGAACGTTTTGATGTGCCACGGTCCACTCTGATTGCCGGCGTTAGAATCCGGACGGACGAACCCAGAAGCTTTCCTGCCAGACGCCACCCGGCGGAATGCTCTGCAGCTCTCTGTAAATGCCTTTTTCCGCGAGGTTCAGCGAGTTGGTGATCCCGGCCATCGGCTCGAAGCAGACGAAACTCCGATTCTGCACGGCTGCGGTACGGGGCGCATAGACGAGAACCACGCGGTATTTCTGGCCAAGCAACACGTCGATCCGCTGCTGTCTCCCCTTCAGACTCATCACCGCGAGCCCCGCCTCGTCGCGCACGAGGTCGCTGAAGACGTGATCGAGATCGTAGTCCTTCAAGGGCACGGCTTCAGGGTGCGGAAAGCGCTTCTCGATCGGCTCGGTCTCACCGGTCGGCAGCTTCGTCGGCGCCAGCAGCCACTCGGTCCGCGCCGATACCGAGATCGTCCACTCGTCGCGCGTGGAATCATTCAACTGAAAGTACGGGTGGAACCCGATCGCGACGGGCATCGGCTCGATGCTGAGGTTCCTGACGGCCGTCGTGACCTGCAGGACGCCCTTCGCCAGCCGGTACGTCATGTCGATCGTGTGCGCGAATGGGAACTGCCTCATCCACGCCGGGTTCCTGTAGAACTCGAGCTTGCTCGTCACCCAGGCGGCGTCCGCGTCCGCGTCGACCTCGACGACCTGCCACTCGCTGGCGGAGGCCAGGAACCCGTGGATCGGAAGCTCGCCGCGGACATTCCCGAGCTGCATGTCGAACGGGTATCTCCGGCCGTTCGCGTAAAACGCCTGCTCGTCCAGCCGATTCGCCCACGGGGCGAGAAACGGAATCCCGTTGAGACCGCTGCCTCGCGTCTTGAACTCCTCGACTGACTCGTACGGAAACTGCAGGATGTTCTGCCCGTTGACCGTCATCTCGAAGGCGCGGTTGCCGGCGGACGGGATGATGGACACCATCGTCCGAGCCTTCGCGTCTTCGAGCCGCACGACATGGCCGGCCTGCTGAGCGCTGTAGGACATCCTGGGCATCAATCATTATCGATAATCGTAGCGCAGGGCTTCCGCCCTTCGCAGATGCTTCCGCCTTCGCATTGCTTCGGCGGACCGCCGTAGCCTTGGCGGAGGCTGG
>CAYZBZ010000414.1:0-2912 GCA_964476725.1 uncultured Vicinamibacterales bacterium | reverse complement strand
GGCTTTGCCGCTCGGCGCGTTGCGGACGACGATCCGCTCGGACGCCGGGGTTTCGCACCCATCGGCCCGAGCGATCTGTAGTAGTCGCAGTCCTCGCGAACGGCGCATCGATCGCATAACGGGCGCGGCTTGCAGATGCGGCGGCCGTGCAGAATCAGCGTGTCCGAAGTGCGCGTCCATCCCTTCGGCGGCACCGCGGCGCCGAGCTGCTGCTCGACGACCTCGGGATCCTCCGACCGTGCGATCCCAATCCGGTTTGCCACGCGAAGCACGTGTCTGTCGACCGGCAGCCCTGGAATGCCAAGCGCGTGTCCGAGCACGACGTTCGCCGTCTTGCGGCCGACCCCCGGAAGCTCGACGAGCGCCTCCATCGTCCCAGGCACCTCGCCGCCGTGCCGCCCGACGATTTCGGTCGCCATGCCGACCAGCGATCGCGACTTCGCGCGGAAGAACCCGGTGGACTGAATCTGCGGCTCGACCTCGCCCGTCGTCGCCTTCGCGAGCGCCGAGGCGTCGGGATAGCGCTTGAAAAGAGCAGGGGTGACTTGGTTGACACGCTCGTCGGTGCACTGCGCCGAGAGGATGGTGGCGACGAGCAGCTCGTAGGCGTTCGAGAAATGGAGCTCGGTGTCCGCGTTGGGATGCTGTGTCGCCAGCTTCGCCAGGATGCGGCGCGTCTCGGCCGCCGTCTTCGACGGCGCGGGAACCGGTCTGCGCGCGGCGGTCCTCTTCGGCATGCCGCGATTGTACCTCGCGCGTGGTGTCAGGGTGCCACGCACGAGAGGGGCACAGTGCTGCCTTACAAGGCGGCCGCACGCATCGCGAGCGACTGTCCGTTCATCACCCTGCTAGACGCGGCTGGATGGGAAAGTGTTGGTTAGTGGACCGGCCCCTTGTCCCAGCTCGTGCCGGTCGATTCCGAGTACACGCGCATATGCTCCTGCAGCGCCGCGATGAGGTTGGGCACCACCTGCAGGGGCACCACGACCTTGGCACGCACCGGGGCGCGGACCATGTGCTCCGCTTCCGCCGCGTGAATGTCCTTCTCCGACAGCGGAAGCACCTCGCAGAAGGCGAGGGTGAAATCGAAGGGGGTGTGGGATATCGCGCAGAAATTCGCGTACGTGCGCGGGAGATCGGCCGTATCGTCGGGGACGATTGTGAAGTTGATCTGTTTTCTGTCGGTCATAAAGTTCTAACGTTTTAGTATCTCCGCATGACGCCGACGACCACCCCTTGAACCTGAACCTGGTCGGGGGAGGCGAGAATCGGCTGCATGGCGGGGTTCGCGGGCTGCAGTCGGATGCGTCCGTGCTCGCGGTAGAGTTTCTTGAGTGTGACGTTCGTGCCGTTCAGGAGGGCGATGACCATCTCGCCGTTGTCGGCCGTCCGGCGATCCTCGACGATGACGAAGTCGCCGTCGCGGATCTGCTCGTCGATCATCGAGTCTCCCTTGACCCGGAGAACGTAAGAATCGCGCTTGCCGACGAGATCCTCCGGGACGGCGATGGTCTCGCTGCCGACGACCGCCTCAATCGGCGATCCGGCTGCGACGTACCCAAGCATCGGCAGCTCGACGGCTCGGCTGCCGAGGCGCGCCGGCACGACCTCGACGGAGCGGCTGCGGTTCCACGCGCGCTTGATGAAGCCCTTCTCCTGCAGGTTGGTCAGGTGCTTGTGCACGGTCGCCAGGGACGACAGACTGAACCGGCGTCCGATTTCCTCCAGGCTCGGCGCGTAGCCGTGCTGCTGGATGAAGTCGCTGAGGAAGTCCAGGATTTCGCGCTGACGTTTGGTCAGTGGCAGCATGCGCGCACTATATGCAAAGGAAAAGCGAAAGTCAACGAAAGTCCGCACGCGGGTTTACATTTCGCCCTGCACGGCGGTCTAAAACACTGAGTGGCGCTGGACCGCACGCTCGATCGTCTGTGGGGGCCCCGCGAGCCCGGGTGGAAGGTGAGCGTGGCGCGCGACCGGTCTGACGACGAGGGATCGGACGACGCGCTGAGCACAGCCGACGACCAGGCGCTGGTCGACGCATGCCTTGCTGGGCGCCGCGACGCGTTCGACCTCATCGTGGGGCGCCATCAGCGGCAGATCTATCAGCTCTGCTATCGGTTTGTCGGGACCCACGAGGACGCCAGCGACCTGGCGCAGGACGTGTTCATCCGCGCGTACCGCGGACTCCGCGGATTCAAGGGAAACTCGGCGCTCTCGACGTGGCTCTACCGTGTCGGCGTCAACGTCTGCCTGAACAGGGTGAACGCCCGGTCGCCCAAGCTGGCGGCGCTCGACACGATCGACCAGACGGACCATCGCATCGAGCACGCCGACACGGCGCTTCTACGCGGCGAGCGTGCCGCCGAGGTCCGCGCCGCGATCGCCCGGCTGCCAGACAAGCAGCGTGCGACGCTCATCCTGCGCGTGTATCACGATCTGCCGCACGAGCAGATTGCCGGCATCCTCGGGAGCTCGACCGGCGCGGTGAAGGCGAACTTCTTCCACGCCCTGGCGAACTTGAAGAAACTGCTGAAGGCGTCGTCATGAAGCATCTTACGAACGCAGAGCTTATCGACCTCGTGGAGGACCGGCTCCCGGCCGATCGCGCCGGCCACGTGGCGGGCTGCGGGCGCTGCCGCGATGAAGCGGACGTGCTTCGAGCGGCGCTGGCGCTCACGTCGAGCGACGCTGTTCCCGAACCGTCCCCGCTCTACTGGGATCACTTCTCCGCGCGCGTCGCCGACGCGGTTCGGGATGAGACGCCGTCCGCGGATCGGCCGGCGTCCGGGGCCTGGCTTCGAAGCCCGCTGGCGGGCTGGGCGGCCGCGGCATCGCTGTCCCTGCTCGTGATGATGTCGGTGGTGTGGCGGGCCACGCTGCACGCGCCCGCGCCCACGCGCGTCGCGCCGGCC
>CAYZBZ010000413.1:0-2925 GCA_964476725.1 uncultured Vicinamibacterales bacterium | reverse complement strand
TACGACCCGGCGAGCATCAGCCCGCGGCTCATCCGGCGGTTCACGCTGACCTGCATCACGCCGTTCCGGCTGCTTCGGGATCCGTATCCCGACGGCTTCCGCGCCTCACCGGGATGATACGAGCACCAATGGGAGAAGGCAAGGAGACTGGCACAGAGTTTGGAGTTGGGCCGCTCAGCGCCGACCCTCTGCACGTCGGTGGCGGCGCCGGATTCGGCAAGAATTCTTAGGGATATGCCGAAATGGCCGCCGGGAATCGACAGTATTGTTCAGTCGGCTTTCCCAACAGGTGTGTCGTAATGTTGCATTCTTTTGACCCCGGCGACCGCGCAAGCGCCCCCGAGCCGGCCCACCTCGCCACTGCTGGCTTCGAGCCCGGCCACGTCGTGCAGTTCTACGAAAACGACTCGTTTCTGGCCGGCATCATCGACTTCATGGCAACGGGGCTCGTGGCCGGTCAGCCGGCGGTCGTGATCGCGACCCCGCCGCACAGGGAGGCCGTCACCGCGGGGCTGAGGGCGCGGTGGATCGACGTCGACGGGTTGCTCGCCACCGGTCGGCTGACGATGCTCGATGCGCGAGAGACGCTGACCTCCCTCATGACAGGCACGACACCGAACCCCGAGTTGTTCAAGCGGGTTGTCGGCGGCGTGCTTTCCAACTGCCAGGCGCACGGCAGTCGACTCTGCATCCGCGCATACGGCGAGATAGTCGATCTTCTGTGGAGGGATGGCAACCCCGAAGGAGCGGTCCAGCTCGAGAAGCTGTGGAACGATCTCGCAGCGGACTACTCGTTCTCGCTGCTGTGCGCGTACGGGCTGGGGAACTTCTGCAAGGAAACGGACAGCGGGCACTTCCAGGCCGTCTGCGGCCAGCACGGCCGGGTGGTCCCGACCGAAAGCTACGCGCACGCGGATGCCGATGCCCGGTTGCGCGAGATCGCGTTGATCCAGCAGCGCGCGCAGGCGCTCGAGCACGAGCTCCAGTATCGCCGGGAGCTGGAAGAGGCGCTGCGTGACGCGCTCGCGCGGACGGAGACCGCCCGGGCCGAGGCCGAGCAGGCGAACCGCGTGAAGGACGACTTTCTGGCGATCCTGTCGCACGAGCTGCGGACCCCGTTGAACGCGATTCTCGGGTGGACCCAGATCATGAAGTCGGAGAGCACCGACGCCGCCACGTTCTCCCGCGGCCTCGAGGTGATCGCCCGCAACGCGGAGATCCAGACTCGTCTCATCGAAGACTTGCTCGACGTGTCGCGCATCATCCGCGGTCAGCTGCAGATCAACAGCGACGTCGTGGATCTCGGCGCGGCGGTGACGGCAACGGCGGAGAGCGTCCGCCCTGCCGTCATGGCGAAGAGCATCGACCTGGAGGTCCGCGTCGAGCCGACGGTCGTGCAGGTCACGGGCGATGCCGGCCGGCTGCGCCAGATCGTCTGGAACCTGCTGTCGAACGCGGTGAAGTTCACGCCGGCAAACGGGCGCGTCACCTTGATCATGGAGCGCGTCGGATCGGAGGCCCACGTCGTCGTCAGCGACACGGGACAGGGGATCGCGCCGGACTTTCTGCCGCACGTCTTCGACCGATTCCTGCAGGCGGACAACAGCACCACGCGGCGGTACGGGGGGCTGGGCCTCGGGCTTGCGGTCGTTCGCCACCTCGTCGAGGCGCATGGGGGTACCGTCTCCGCGCAGAGCGAAGGGGACGGCTGCGGCGCCACGTTCACCGTCAAGCTCCCGGTGCGCACCTTCTCCACGCAGCGGTGTGCTTCAGGCCAGCCCGTCCTCGTCAAGAGCGACGTCGGTCCAAAATCGCGCCGCGCCTAATAATCGAGGCGTTCCGGCGCCGGATCAGCTAGAATCTGTACCGATGACCGAGTCGGGATCAGCCTGCACTGCCCACGATTCCGCCCGGGCCGGTCGCTGACCGGCCTTTTTGCTGTACCGCGCGACCCGCGGCTGACATAGGGAGACTGCTATGGCGAACCGCACGAAAGTAACCCAACAGAAGCGCGCGCGCGAACGCGCGAAGCAGGAGCGCCAGCAGGAGAAAACGCGTCGCCGGGAAGAGACGAAGACCCGGAAGGCCAATGAACCGCAGCAGCCCGGCGGTGATGGAGACCCCGATATCGCCGGCATCGTTCCAGGGCCGCAGCCGAGCCCATGGGAGGACGAAGATCTCGTCGACGCCAACGAAGACGTGGACAAGTAGCGAACTCGACGGCAAGCCCTCACGCCATCCTACGAAGCCCACTCGGGCCTCTCGCGCTCACCGGACACCGTGAATCCTCTACGCTTCGTCGTCAGACCGTCCGGCGTCCGCTGACGAGGCCGACCACGAAGAGCACGAGTGCGATCACCAGCAGCACGTAGATGAGGTTCCCCATCGTGTACCCGCTGACGAGCCCGAGCAGCCACAGCACCAGCAGGATCACCGCGATTGTAAATAGCATCTTGTCCTCCTGCCCTCCCGCCTAGCACAAGACGTGCCGTTGGAATGCCCGTCTCGACCGTAGGAAAGCCGTCACTTATGATCTCTGCCGCGCCACGTGCCGGTCGCCGCGGCGCATGATCCGCAGCATGCGCAGGCGCGATTCGCCGTGACTGCTCGAGCCGATTCGGGGCATGTGGGGAATGTACTATAATCGTCCCTTTCCATGATCGTCGCGCGGCGGTTCCTGATCGGCGGACGCGTGCAGGGGGTCGGCTTCCGGATGTTCACGGAGGCGCGGGCCTCGGCGGAAGGGGTCCACGGCTACGTGCAGAACCTCCCGGACGGCCGCGTCGAAGCGCTCGTCGAGGGGGATCAGGAAGCGGTCGTCCGCATCGAGATGGCGCTCCGGCGCGGACCGATCGGCGCGCACGTGGAATCGTTCGTCGTCGAGGACGTGATGCCGAGCCGCCGCGCCACGGGGTTCACGACGCG
>CAYZBZ010000412.1:0-2941 GCA_964476725.1 uncultured Vicinamibacterales bacterium | reverse complement strand
TCGCGACCGCCTGCCCCTTCTGCCTGATCATGCTGCGCGACGGCACCACCGACCTCGGCCGGACCGATGTCGTCGTGCGTGATGTCGCCGAGCTCCTCGCCGATGCCACGGGCGCGTGGCAGCGGGACGTGGGTGCGCCGGCGTCAATCGATTCGGAAACGTGACCGAGACCTTGCCCACTCCCATGCCGCCGATCCTCCGGGCGTTCCCGGACCGATTCGAATCCGACCGCCTGCTGATCCGGACGCCGCTCCCCGGCGATGGTGCGGACGTGCATGCCGCGATCGAAGAGTCGCGCGCCGAGCTCACGCCCTGGATGCCCTGGTCTCAGGGCGAGCAGTCGGTGGACATGGTCGAAGCGAACGTGCGCGAAGCACACGCCGACTTCCTGGCGCGACGAAACCTGCGTCTCCACCTCTACCTGCGGGACGGCGGCGGGTTCGTGGGCTCAAGTGGCCTGCACGAGATCGATTGGGCAGTGCCGCGCTTCGAGATCGGCTACTGGGTGCGCAGCAGCATGTCCGGTCGTGGATTCGCGACGGAGGCCACGCGCAGGATCGCCGACTTCGCGTTCGACGAGCTGGAGGCGCAGCGGGTCGAGATCTGGTGCGACGCGCGCAACGAGCGCAGCGCGGGTGTTGCTCAGCGTGCCGGCTTCACGTTCGAGGCGAGGCTGTCGCGCAACCGGATCGGCGCCGATGGCGTGCTGGCGGACTCACTCTGCTTCGTGAGGCTGCGGTAGCGCATTGGCTTGACCCCGTCCCGCGTGCGACGTACCGTCGCGAAGGTGATGCTTCACAACCGTCGGCACGTACAGGGGTAGCAATGCTCGAACGCGTATCCCGGCCGTTCCGCGGGCTCGGCAACGGCACGGCGGCCGTCATGAAGGGATTCTTCCGGATCCTCGGATTCCCCGGTCGCCTGTTCCAGGACTTCCTGAACGGCACCTGGCTCGGCCATTCGCTGCACGCGGTGCTCGTCGACGTGGTGGTCGGCGGCGCGACGGCGGCGCTGCTGCTCGACGTCCTGCGCGTGTTCTTTGGGGTCGACGGCCTCGAGAACGCCACGACGTGGGTGCTGGCGCTGACGTGGGCCTCCGGCATCGGCAGCATCGTGACGGGGTTGACCGACTTCAAGGACACGAGCCCGGATACGTCGACCCGCGACGTCGCGATGTTCCACGGCCTCATCAACTTCGTCGGCAACGGCGGCTTTGGCTTCTCGTTGGTGCAGCGCCTCAACGGCTCGCACGACGCCGCTTTCTGGGTGTTCCTCGTCTCATACGCGATCATCAGCTCGGGGTCGTACATCGGCGGCCACATCGTCTACAAGCACGGCTACGCCACCAATCACAACGCGCACGCCCGTGGCAAACGCGCCGCGGAGTTCACCGCGGTGATGCCGGTGGCCGACCTGCCGGAAGGCCCACCCACCAAGGCCATGCTGGGCTCGACCGCGGTGATGCTCCTCCGGCGCGGCGACGTGGTCCACGCGCTAAAGGAGACGTGCTCCCACCTCGGCGGGCCGCTGTCCCAGGGCGAGCTGAAAGGCGACACGATCACCTGCCCCTGGCATTTCTCGACGTTCAGGATCGCCGATGGGTCGGTCGTCCACGGTCCGGCGACCTCGCGACAGCTGAGCTACGAAGCACGCATCCGCGACGGCCAGGTGGAGCTCAAGGGCCCGCACGACTGACTCACGCCCCTACAATCGAGCGACGCCCGACCGCACACGATCGCCGATAGAGGAGCGCCCACCATGTTCCGAGTCCGCCGATTCTCCGTGATCAGCACCGCGAACACCGTCGCGATCATGTACTTCATCGGCTTCCTGATCATCTTCATCCCGGTGGCTCTGATCCTGTCGGTGGCGCAGGTGAGCGTCACCAGCACCTCCGGGCAGCAGTTCACGTTCGGTGCGGAGCTGCTCTTCCTCCTCATTATTCCGATCTTCTACGGCCTGGCGGGCTGGGTCTTCACGGCGCTGTTCTGCCTCCTCTACAACCTGACCGCCCGCTTCACCGGGGGCATCGGCGTCGACGTCCAGGCGCAACCGCCTTCCGCGGCCGCGGCCGTGCCTCAGTCCCAGGCTCCGCTTCCGCCGCAGGGCTAGGGAGCGTGACCTACCGGCTCAGCGCCGATCACGACGAGCTGCGCGCGGTGGTGCGCGAGCTCGCGGATGAGCGGGTGGCGCCGCGCGCGACCGAGATCGACGCGAGCGCGGAGTTCCCGTGGGACCTCAAGGAGCTGCTGGCGAAGCAGGATCTGCTCGGCACGAGCATGCCGGAGGAGTACGGCGGGACGGCGCTCGACATGATCGCGCAGTCGATCCTCGTGGAGGAGCTCGCGCGCGCCGATGCGACCACCAGCCTCATCCCGATCGTCCAGAAGCTGGGTGCGCTGCCGCTGCTGCTCGCCGGTGACGCGAAGCAGAAGGCGCGCTACCTTCCGCGCCTCGCGTCGGGAGAGTGGCTCATCGCCTTCGCGCTGACCGAGGCGGCCGCGGGCAGCGACGTTGCCTCGAACCGCATGCGCGCGGCGCGCGACGGCGACGCGTACGTGCTCAACGGCAGCAAGCGCTTCATCACCCACGGCAGCGTCGCGAACCTCGTGACGGTCTTCGCCCTCACCGATTCGAAGGCCGGCGGGCGCAAGGGCATGAGCGCCTTCGTCGTCGAGACCGACTCGCCCGGCTTCAGCGCGCCGCGCGTCGAGCACAAGATGGGCATCCGCGGCTCGCCCACAGCCGAGCTGACCTTCGACGACGTTCGGGTGCCGGAGGCGAACCGGCTGGGCGACGAGGGCGAGGGATTCAAGATCGCGATGACCACCCTGGATCACTCGCGCCTGAGCATCGCCGCGCAGGCGGTGGGCATTGCGCAGGGCGCGACCGATGCGGCGCTCGAGTACACCTCGCAGCGCACCCAGTTCGGCGAGCGCGT
>CAYZBZ010000411.1:0-2945 GCA_964476725.1 uncultured Vicinamibacterales bacterium | reverse complement strand
GCTGTTTTGGCCATTAGTGATAGTCCTCGCATGTCACGTCGTGGGCGTGCCCGCCCTCGAACCGGAAGGTGATGCGGTACTGGTCGTTGACGCGGATGCTGTACCGACCGCGCTGGTAGCCCTTCAGCGCCTCCAACCGATAGCCAGGTACGAGCGCCAGATCCACCAGGTTGTTAGCGGCGTCAATTACCAGCAGCTTGCGTCGAGGAAGATGCGATTGGGGTCTTTGGCGAGTTCAGTCTTCATCCTCGACCGCAACCCAGAAGGCCTTGATCTCGTCTTGCGTGAGAGCGCTTCTTGGCCTTCGCGTGCCGGGCGTCGGCGAGCGACAGTGCCGGATACGTTCCGAGGCTGTGTCGCCGTAGGCGACCGTTGTGGCGATACATTACGACCCAGGTCTTGCGGCCCCCGCCTGCCACGCGGACGCCGAAGCCCGGGTGATCGAGGTCGCAATAATCGACTTGGCGTCCATCAGAGACGTGTAGGACGTCTATCGGTGCGGGCCGTGAGCTTGAGGCGTGCGCTCTCAGGCCGCCGGCGGCGGAGGCATCCCGAACGTCTTCTTCACGTACTCGATGTTGGCGCGGGTGTCGGCGATGATGTCCTTTGTCGGCGAGCCGGTCTCGAGGACGTACCAGCCGCGGTAGCCGATCTCGTAGAACTCCTTCGCCATCCGCGGCCAATCCAACTTGCCCCCCTGGCCGGACATCAGCATGCTGGCGTTCTTCACGTGAATCTGGTGGATGCGCTTGCCCAGCATCTTCGGCTCCGCATAGATGTCCTTCACCCGGGCCACGATGTTGTGCGCGTCATAGTAGACACCCACGTAGTCCGATCCGATGGCATCCAGCAGCTTGATGTTGTCCTCGGCCGAGATCCAGTCTTCCAGGCCGACGACGACGTCGTACTTCTCCGCGTAGCGCGCCACTTCCTTCATCATGGCGACGAAGGTGTCCACCTGCGGCTGACTCGTCATATCGATGTGGCTGTCGCCCAGAATCGGGAGCAGGATGTTGTTGGTGCCGAGGTTGTGGGCCACTTCGACGGCCTCGGTGAGCAGGATGCCGGCGGCCGGGTTGGTGTGCAGCGGCAGCCGCGATCGGCCCGGCGAGCCGATGGCGAGCGAGCAAATCTGGATGCCGTTCTCGAGCGCGGCGCGCCGGAAGGCGGCCTGGGTCTTCGGATCCCGCAGGGTCGGCGTCTTCCCGTCCGTCGGGAACTGCAGGCTCACCTGAATGCCGTCGAGCCCGATCTCGCGCGCGAGCGCGATCTTGGTGATGTCGCCGCGCTGCCCCAGGTTCCAGTCGGTCATCCCGACCCGCACGGGCAGCGGGTTGACCGTTTCCTTCGTCTGCACCGGCCGCGGGGCCTGCGCCTGGGCGATCGCCGGCACGGCCGCCGACGCGATGGTCGCGTGCTTCACGAAATCCCGCCGGGTCATCAACATACGGATCTCCCTCCCTCACCGACTGTGAGGGCCACGATTCCTGACTGACTACCGCCCGCGTCGTTCGGCGGCGACGTTTGCCGAGCGCCGGTCGCTAGGTCGACCCGGTCCACGTGCGTGCAGCTTGAAGCCAAAAGCGCGCAGTCGGGGAACACCTGGCGTGTCTCCTGACCGCGCGCTTCTGGCTTCTCACGTCGATTCGATGTGGCTGGCCGCTAGAACTTCAGGATGCCTTCCCAGCCCTTCCGGAACTCGGGCCGCTTGATGAATGGGGCGGCTTCCGGGGCGTTCCGCGCACGCATGTTCTGGTAGTCCCACTCGATCTTCTTGCCGGTCCGGTAGGCGACGTTGCCGAGGTGGTTCGCTTCGGTCGTCCAACCGGAGTACTGGAAGTTCGAGCCGGGCACTGGACCGACGCCCTTGGCGTAATTGACCCACTCAACCCAGTGGCCAGGCGAGCGGGGCAGCGTCTCCGGCGGCGTCTGGAAGTCCTTGAACTTCTCCTCGGGCAGCAGCGTCCCGTTGCCGAGCAGCATGCCCTTGTCGCCGATGAAGAGACACGAGCGGCCGCCCCACGCCGGTACCCACCCTGGCGGCTTGCTGTCGCCCTGGTGCCAGACGAGCTTGAGCGCTGGCTGGGAGCCCACGGCCGCGAATTCGTAGGTCGCCGTCAGCGTCGCCGGCGCCAGTTCCTTGTGCGCCACCGGCCCATTGGGCGACTTGGATTCGATCGTCAGCGGGGCCATCGCGAACCCGCCCTTCCCGTCCGGCCGCTTGAGGTCCAACACCGTGTACGGCACGTCGTTGTCGTGGCTGCCGAGGTCGCTCATCGTGCCATTGCCGACGTCCCACCAGCGGTACCACCGGGGGCCGGGGAAGTACGTCGCATGGAATGGGCGCGCCGGCGCGGGGCCGAGCCACAGATCGAAGTGGTTGGTCGGCGGGATCGGCATCTCTTCCTTGAACCGATCGACGATCTGGATGCCGTTGTAGAACCCATGCGGTTTGTCGAACTTCTCGGCGGACGCGGCGTCCTGGAGTCCCCACGCGCGGTCGGCCCACACGTGCACCTCTCGCACCGGACCGATGGCGCCGGTCATGAGGATTTCCTTGATGGTGCGCCGGGCGGGCGAGGCGTGGCCCTGGTTGCCCATCTGCGTCGACAGCTTCGGGTACTTCGCGGCGGTCTCGCGGATGAGCCGGGTTTCCCAGACGTTGTAGGCGAGCGGCTTCTCGCAGAAGACGTGCTTGCCGTGCGTCAACGCCAGGTAGGTGGCAAACGCGTGCGTGTGCTCGGCCGTGGCGACCACGACGGCGTCGAAGTCGTTCGGGCTGTCGAAGACGCGTCGGAGGTCGGTGAACTTCTTGGCCTGCGGGAACCGCTGGGACGCGGAGTCCAGCGCGACCTGGTTCACGTCGCATAGGACGACGACGTTCTCGTCCGGATGCGGTGCCTCCGGCGCGGTGGCGGCACCGCCGCGGCCGCGGCCGCGGCCCT
>CAYZBZ010000410.1:1638-2956 GCA_964476725.1 uncultured Vicinamibacterales bacterium | reverse complement strand
CGGGGGGACCCGGACGGCCAGGGCCCGGACGGCCAGGGCCCGGACCCGGACGGCCGGGGGGTGGCGGACCGGGCCGCCCCGGCTCCGGAGGATCCGGGCGTCCAGGCGGAGGACAGGGCCGCCCAGGGGGCGGGGCCGGTAATCGCTTCGGCCCCCGCCCACCAAGACCGCCGGGTGGACGAAAACCGGCCGGCGGCGGGAGAAAGGGCGGAGGAGGACAGGGGAGATGATCGCCCATGTCATCCTCTTCAGCCCGAGAACCGGTCTCTCTCAGGTGGCGCGCCGCGATCTTCTCGACGCGCTGGTCGCAGCGTCGGACAGCATCCCGTCAATTCGGCGCTTCCGCGTCGGACGCCGCGTCCGCCACGGGTTGCCGGGGTACGAGCAGATGATGCAGGACGACTACGAGTTTGCCGCCATCATCGAGTTCGACGACCTCGATGGGCTGAAAGCCTACCTCTCCCACCAGTCGCACAGAGCGATCGGCCAGCATTTCACGGCCTCCGCCTCCAAGTCGCTGGCCTACGACTACGCGATGGCCGACGCCGGCGACGTCGGGCAACTCCTGGAATAACCCTCTCCGGCCCCCCCAGCCCGGCGGTCCCTGGCGCACACACGGCGCGCGGATCGGTGTGCGGCCTCCGCACGATCCGCACGCCCCGCGGCGGGTTTCGGTCAAAAACCCACGTAAATCCGACCGACTGCCTCCTGGCACCATCGCTGCTCTACATTCCGTCAACGCGCAACAGTGTGCGCCCTAACGGCGGCCAAAGCCGAAACAGAGGTAGGAAAGATGTCATTCGCTGCATGCTCCATGTTGATCGCCGTGACGCTGACGGGAACGCCCGTTGGTTCCTCCTCGACCGCAGTCCTGACGCCGGTGGACGCCGCCACGGTGGCCGCGCCCGCGACCGAGGGACACACGCCGGAACTGGCGCGGCGCACGCTCCGCGCGACGCCCGCCGTTCCCGAAGCCTGGATGGTCGATCGGCCGGAGACCCGGCCTTCGGTGCTGCCGGCGATGTATGCGGCTCTAGGGGCGCTTCAGGCGTTCGACGTCTATTCGACGAAGCGCGCGCTGGGCGCGGGGGCGAACGAAGCCAACCCGCTGATGCGGCGCTCGGCGGGAAACTCCGGCGCGATGCTCGCGGTGAAGGCGCTGTCGACGGCGGGAACCATCTACTTCACCGAGCGCGTGTGGAAGAAGAACCGCAAGGGAGCAGTGGTGCTGATGGCGGCTATCAACGGCGTGACCGCCGCGATCGCGATGCGCAACGTCAGGAACGCGAGATAGCAGAGGCCTCTCGAGCAGAGTCGA
>CAYZBZ010000410.1:0-1538 GCA_964476725.1 uncultured Vicinamibacterales bacterium | reverse complement strand
GTCGAGGGACGCCAGGAAGAAGTCCTCGATGATCGCGCGAAGGTGCGAAATCGATTCTGCCGAGTTGATCGCGACGCGCAGATGCGAGCCGTTGTCGAGTCCCTTCGTGTACCACGAGTTCAGCGCGCGCACCTTGTTAATCACCCACCGGTCGTGACCGCGCGCCGGAACGGGCTCCAGCCGAGACGCGGGCTGACCGGGCGCGACGTGGCGGAAACCTTCAGCTTCACCCAGCCGCTCGTTCATCAGCATGTCGACGTACTGCAGCAGGAACTCCCCTCGCTCGACCGCTGAAATCTCTCTCGGCGCGCGCCCGGCAGCCACGTCGGCTGCCTGCTGAAAAATCCACGGGTTCCTGAGCGCCCCGCGGCCGACGAGCACACCGCCGACGCTGGCGCCGTGCAGCCGCTCAACGACCTGCCCGGGCTCCACGCAGTCGCCGCTGCCGAACACGGGGATTGACAGACCGGCCGCGACCTTCGCGATCAACTCCCAGTCCGACGATCCCGAATACGATTGCGCCGCGGTGCGACCGTGCACGGCCACGGCGGCGGCCCCCGCCTCTTCCATGCGCCTCGCCAGATCGGGGGCATTGATGTCGTCCGCGTCCCAGCCCGCGCGCATCTTCACGGTGACCGGGATTTTGACGGCGCGCGCCATCGCGCGCACCACGTCCGCCGCGTGCGCCGGCTCGCGCATCAGGCTGCAGCCCGCGTTGTGCTTCGCGATCTTCTGCACGGGACAACCCATGTTCACGTCGACGATGTCTGCCCCCATGCCCTCGACGATCTGTGCCGCCGCCGCCATCGTCGCTGGATCGCCGCCGAAGATCTGGATCGAGACCGGCCGCTCCTCTTCGGTGTATTCCGCGTACTCGAGCGTCCGGTCGATCCCGCGGACCAGCCCCTCGGAGCTGACCATCTCGGTGACGACAAGACCGCACCCTCCCTTCCGCTTCACAAGCCTGCGGAAAGCGGTGTCCGTCATGCCTGCCATCGGGGCCAGAGCAAACGGCGGCGACAGGTCGATGGAGCCTACCTTCATTTACAGTCCACGAGATCTACGGTCCACGACGTGTGCAGCCGGACGTGTGTGAGACGTGTGGCTTCCGCCTTCAGGCGGAAGTCAGTACGCCTTGACGTCCGCCGCGTCCACTTCGACGCTGACGGCCTGGCCGATGAGGTCCACGGCCAGCATCAGCCGCGCGTGGGCCCCCTTGCGGAGCAGGCGGCCGACGACCCCCTTCAACGGGCCGTGGACGACCTCGACCATCATGCCTTCGCGAATCAACGGACACGGATCGAACTGCAGATCGCTTTCGACGAGTCGCCGGATGCCGTCGATTTCGAAGTCGGGAATTGCGGCGATTTCGCCGTCGAACGAGACGATGCTGACGACGCCGGAACACTTGAGGATGGGGAGCCGCTCGCCGGCGTCGAAGCGCGCGAAGCAGTACCCGGGAAACAGCGGCCAGTCGATCTTCTTCTTGCGGTCTTTCCAGCGGCTCCAGCGGGTGATCGTGGGAAGGAAGGCCTCGA
>CAYZBZ010000409.1:0-2965 GCA_964476725.1 uncultured Vicinamibacterales bacterium | reverse complement strand
CGTGCGCGCCTGCTGTGGCGAGTTCTTCCGTCACGGGCCGTCCGGCACATCGAAAACTGAAGCGCTCTGCTCTTCTCCTCTCGGCACAGCGACGAGGGACGCCGCCGCCAGAGAATGTAGACACGTGTCAACCGCCGGAGCGTGCTCGAAACGCGAAGTAGGCGAAGATGATGACGAGCGCCAAGAAAGCGAGTCGTGCCACTCCCATCAGTCGGGTGTGAGCGACGTGTCGCGTTCCCTTCGGTTTGATGCCGGTGATGGCAGCAACGGCGGTGATGAGTACTGCGAGGCCAAGCCATGCGAGCCAACTCATAACGAACGACAGCATACACGTTGATCCGACGCTGCGCACCCCTTGGAAGAAAGTGGTTCGCCAGCCCGATAACGCCTCAGCAAACCTACCGACCTTTCGCTCGGCATACCCGGTCGCGCACCATTTCAGGCCCATATCGTCGGACTCGGGTGCAGACCACGGCGATCGTGGGCAGCGGGCGAAGCATCGCTTCCGGAATTGTCGTCGCGTCCGACGGCTACATCGTGACGAACGCGCAGGTTGTCGCAGGCGCCGAGCGCTGGCCGCGGGCTACTTGTCTGCGATGCGCGACGGTGACGTCAGGGTAATGCCTTTGCGCGAAGTTGCCACGGTGATCCGGTCGGACATCTTGACGCCATCTGGCAGCGTGTAGGTGAGCAGGTACTGGTGCTGAAGGGCGTCCGCAATTTTTGCCGCCGCCGACACGATAGCCGGTCCCGTCCCCGCCTGTTCGATGCGGCCGCCGGATTGTTTGGGCCCGTCCCCCATCACCATCCCCAGGTCGGCGCCTGTGACGAAGACCACGTTCAATGCCGCGCCGCTCAACCGGAGCGTGGTGAGCACGTTCTCCGGCGTAACCGAGTGAAGTTGCCCCCCGGCAATCGTCAGCGCCAGGATGACCGGCCGCTCGGCCTTCCGCTGCTGCAGCGTCTTTGCCGAGTCCGCAATCGCCTCGACCATCTGATCCCCATCGGGCTGGAGGCGCCCGCGCGCACCCAGCCGGCCGAGCGCGTTCTTCAGCGCGTCGACGTCCTCGGTGAAATCGACGACCTGCGCCGCCTGCGGGCTGAGCAGGCTGATGCTGAACTGCCCGTGGCCGAGGCTCTTCTGGAGGAACTGGGCCACCGCGGACTGGAACGCTCCTGTGCCGGCATCATCGACGAGGATGGCGACGTGCATGGGCGCGACCGCCGGCTGCAGGCTGGCGACCGGCCGTTCCTTGCCGCCCTCCTTGACGGTGATGTCCGCGGCCGTCAGGTCGGTGACTGGCGCGCCCTTGGCATCGGTGGCTGAGATATGGACCTTCCGAGTCACCTCGGCCCGGGCCGGGGCGGTGTCCTCCGTCGCCGTCGCGCGGCTTGTCAGCGTCATGGTCGAGGCGGCGAGCAGCACAACGATCAAACGATTCATATGGGGGACTCCGTCCGGCGGCGAAAAGGGCGGCGCTACGTGGTTTTGAAACCAGTCAGGAGCCAGGAGTTATGAGCTCCTCGCGGCAAGTTCGCCTCCGCTCGCGGCGGCCGGCCCTTTCGGCACGCGCTTCGTCCCGCCGGACGGGGCCAGCCGCAGGCGGGGCAGGATGCGCGTGAGGGTATCCATCATCTCACGCACCATTCGCGGCACGCGATCGGAACGCAGGTGCACCCAGCCGGTTTCCCGGACGAGGGTCTGACCCTGGATGCGCGCCACGCACAGGCTCCCGCCGCGGATCTCGCGGGCCACGGACTGATACGGCACGATGCTCACGCCCAATCCCGCTGCGACCATCGACTTGATGATTTCGACGTTCTCGGTCTCCGCGACCACACGAGGCTTGATGTCCGAGCGGACGAAGAACTCGTCGATGACGCGCCGCGTATTGGAGCCCCCTTCGAAGAGGATGAACGGCTGCCGGACGAGCGCCGCCGGTGGAATCGGCTTGCCTCCCGCGAGGCGATGGCCGGCCGGCGTCACGAGCAGGAGCTCTTCGCGGATGACCGGGATCGTCGTGAGCGTCTGGTCCTCGATCGGCAGCGTGATCAGTCCGAGGTCCGCGGCGCCCGAGCGCAGCTTGCGCAGCAGCCGCGGCGTGCCTCCGGTGATCACCTTGATGTCGACGTCGGGGTGGTGCCGCCGGAACTCCTTCAGCAGCGTCGGAAACACGTAAAGACACACGGTCATGCCGCCGACGAGCCTCAGCGTGCCGGTCAGCTTCTTCTTGGTGTCGAGAATGCTCGCGGACGTGTCGCGGATGTCGGCGAACACCCGGTGGCTCAACTGCAGCAGCGTTTCGCCGATCGGCGTGATCTGGATGCGTCGGCCGAACCGGATGAACAGAGGCTCTTTGAACTCCTCCTCGAGCAGGAGGATCTGGCGGCTGATCGCCGACTGAGACACGTGCAGACGCGCGCCTGCGGCGGTGAATGACCCGCTTTCCGCGATGGCCCTCAGGATTTCGAGCTGTCTCAGATCCATGTAACCGTAGCTTCCGCCCTCAGGCTCCAGGCTCTGGGCCTTGGGCTTCAGTTGGGCCTATCGAGAGCCCAAAGCCTATAGCCCAAAGCCAGTCAGGAAAGCTCCCTAAACTCCGGTCGGCTGGCGATGCTTCACGGGCTTCAGGAAGGGCATGAGCGCCCGCAGCCTCGCCCCCACCTCTTCGATGCGGTGATGCTGCTCCCGTTCGCGCGTCGCGTTGAACCAGGGGCGTCCCTTGCGGTCTTCCTCGATCCAGCCCTTGGCGTAGGTGCCGTTCTGGATCTCCGCCAGGATGCGGCGCATCTCCTCCCGCGTCTGCTCCGTCACGATGCGCGGGCCGGCGGTGTAGTCGCCGTGCTCCGCGGTGTCGCTCACGGAATAGCGCATGTAGTTCAGGCCACCCTGATACATGAGGTCGACGATGAGCTTCAGCTCGTGCATGCACTCGAAGTACGCGACCTCGGGCTGGTACCCGGC
>CAYZBZ010000408.1:0-2970 GCA_964476725.1 uncultured Vicinamibacterales bacterium | reverse complement strand
GAGAAGAGCAACGAGTTGCTGTGGCACATGCTGCTCGCGGTGCTGTCGGTGTCGGTGCTGATCTGGCTCGTGCTCGGCAGGCGCGAGGCGGCGGTGGTGCTCATCGCGATTCCGGTCACGCTGGCGCTGACCCTGTTCATGTTCTTCCTCTACGGCTACACGCTGAACCGCATCACGCTGTTCGCGCTCATCTTCTCCATCGGCATCCTCGTGGACGATGCCATCGTGGTGCTGGAAAACATCGTGCGGCACGCGCGCATGCGCACGGGCGAGCCGAACGGGCTGGCCGCGATCGCGCTTCGCGCCGTGGACGAGGTGGGCAACCCTACCATCCTGGCGACACTCGCCGTGGTGGCGGCGATTCTGCCGATGGCCTTCGTGGGCGGGCTGATGGGCCCCTACATGCGGCCGATCCCGGTCGGCGCGTCGGCCGCCATGGTCTTCTCGCTCGTGGTCGCCTTCGTCGTCACGCCGTGGGCGGCGGTGCGGCTCCTGAAGCCTGCGGCGCACCACGACCACGGCCAGGAGGATCTCTTCACGCGGCTCTATCGCCGGGTGATGGGGCCGCTCCTCGCCAGCGGTCGGCTGCGCGTGCTGTTCCTGGCTGGTGTAGCGGTGCTGCTCCTGGCCGCGATGGCGCTGGTGCCGCTCAAACTGGTCACGGTGAAAATGCTGCCGTTCGACAACAAGAGCGAGTTCCAGGTGATGGTGGACCTGCCCGACGGGACCGCGCTCGAAACGACGGCACGGGTGGCGTCGGCCCTGACGGCGGCGGCGCTCGAGGATCCCGCCGTCGTGGACGTCCAGCAGTACGTCGGCACATCGGCGCCCTACAACTTCAACGGGCTCGTCCGCCACTACTTTTTGCGGCGGGCGCCGCACCTGGCGGACCTGCAGGTGAACCTCCTGTCCAAAGACGAGCGACCGGTGCAGAGCCACGAGGTCGCGCGGCGCGTCCGCGACAGGCTGCTGCCGATCGCCACCTCGTTCGGCGCCACGATCCAGGTGGCGGAGGTGCCGCCGGGGCCGCCCGTTCTGCAGACGCTCGTGGCGGAAGTGTACGGACCCGACCCGGCCCGGCGGATGGCCGTGGCGGCGCAGGTCAAGGCGATCTTCGAACAGACGCAAGACGTCGTGGATATCGACTGGTACGTCGAGGCGCCACACCCGAAGGTCACCCTCGTCGTTGATGGCGAGAAGGCCGCGGCGGCCGGACTGTCGGCGGCGGCCGTGGCGTCGGTGGTGCGGATGGCGGGCTCGGGCGAGATCGTGGGTCTGCTGCACGATGACCAGTCGCGGGAGGACGTACCGATCGTGATCCGCCTGCCGCGTGCCGAGCGCAGCCTCGAGACCATCCAGTCCCTCCGGCTGAGCGGGACGCGGCCCGTGGCCCCCGTGGCCATTGCCGAGCTGACGAGCGCCGTCCGCACGCAGGAGGACCCGAGCCTCTACCACAAGAACCTGCAGTCTGTGACGTACGTGACGGGCGATCTCGCGGGACAGAACGAGAGCCCGGTCTACGCCATCCTCCGGATGAACGAAGCGATCGCGCGCCTCACGCTGCCGGAGGGCTACGGGCTGGACGTCTTCAACGCGACGCAGCCGTCCGATACGTCGAAGTACGCGATGAAGTGGGACGGCGAGTGGCACATCACCATCGAGGTGTTCAGGGACCTGGGCCTCGCCTTCGCGGCCGTGCTGCTGCTCATCTACGTCCTGGTCGTCGGCTGCTTCGAGTCGTTCGCGACGCCGCTGCTCATCATGGCCGCCATCCCGTTTTCGCTCGTCGGCATCCTGCCGGCGCACGCGGCGATGGGCGCGTTCTTCACCGCCACGTCGATGATCGGCTTCATCGCGGGCGCGGGGATCGTGGTACGCAACTCGATCATCCTGGTGGACTTCATCGAGCTGCGGCTGCGTGACGGCGTGCCGCTCGACCAGGCGGTGGTCGACGCCGGCGCCGTCAGGTTCCGGCCGATGGCGCTCACCGCGGCCGCGGTCATTGTCGGGGCCGGCGTCATCCTGTTCGATCCGATCTTCCAGGGCCTGGCTATCTCGCTGATGGCGGGTGAGGTGGCCTCGCTGCTGCTGTCCCGGATGACGGTGCCGGTCCTGTACTACATGTCGAAGCGCCACGAGCGCACCGGGCCGGCGGTTTCGTCCACACCGATCGAGGCCGCGTCGTGAGTCCCGCAGGAGGCCCCATGTGGCAGTGTCCGCCGAAGACGGTGCTCGTGGCCGTGGACTTTGGCGACGGGTCGGCGCGCGCCCTCGCGATCGGCGGCCTGCTGGCGTCGACGTTCGGCGCGCGGCTGCGCGCCCTGCACGCCGAGCGATTCGAGCCGCCGCCGTACTTCACCGTCGAGCAGATCGCGCAGCTGGAGGCTGAGCGCCGCATGGCGCAGGCCGCCGCAGCCGATCACCTGGTCCGGTTCGCCGGGGGGGCGACGGCGCACGCGGTCGAAGCGGTCATCGTGGACGAGCCGCCGGTCGAGGCGGTCCTCCATGCCGCAACTTCCGCGGACCTGATCATCGCCGGCACGCATGGCCGGCATGGTCCCTCGCGTTGGTGGCTGGGCTCCGTGGCGGAGCGCATCGTGCGTGGCGCGACGGTTCCCGTCCTCGTCACGCGGGCTGCGGCTTCGCCTGCACTGGGCGTCTTCGAGCGGCTGCTGCTGATGGGTGAAGGGGCGGAGTCGGCTGCCGCCGCGCGCCGCTACGCGGAGCTGCTCGCCGGAACTTTCGCGGGTCGCGTCACCGACGGCGGGCTGGTCACCCACTGCTCGCCCGATGTGATGCGGGAGGCCTCGCTCGTCGTAATGGCGACGAGCGGCGACCGCCCGTCATGGGCGATCACCGACGCGGTGGCGAGGGTGCTCAACGCCTGCGAGCGGCCGGTCTTGTTCGTTCCGGCACATTGAAGGAGGACATCATGAACGTCGAACGTTCGCTGCGGATGATTGCCGGCGG
>CAYZBZ010000407.1:0-2972 GCA_964476725.1 uncultured Vicinamibacterales bacterium | reverse complement strand
GTCACCGGCTGCGGGCCGATCGGCCTGTGCGCGGTCGGCATCGCCAAGGCTGCGGGCGCTGCGCTGGTGATCGCCACCGACACCGAGGCGTATCGGCTCGATCTCGCGCGGACCATGGGAGCCGATCTGGCGCTGGATGCGAGCGAGCCTGACACCGTCGAGCGCATCGGTGAGGCGACCGGGGGCGACGGCGTGGAGGTGATCCTGGAGATGAGCGGAGCGGCGCCTGCGCTCGACCAGGCCCTGGAGATCGTGACGCGCGGCGGGCGCATCAGCCTGCTGGGGATCTTCTCCGAGCCCGTGCGGGTGGACCTCTCCGACCGCGTGATCCAGCAGGGAATCCGGCTGTACGGGATCTACGGGCGGCGGATGTACGACACGTGGGAGCGGACGCAGGCCCTGCTGCGCTCAGGTGCCCTGGACGTTTCGCCGATCCTGACGCATCGGTTCGATCTCGCGGACTGGGAGCGCGGCTTCGAGCTGATCGAGTCGCGCCACGCCGGGAAGGTCGTGCTGGTGCCGTAGCGCCAGGCTACGGATTGCAGCTCGCGTTCGTCATGCCGGTCGAGCCACCGCCGCTGCACGCCTGATCCAGGCGGAGGATGCCGTTGCCCTGGTCCGTGCCGGGGTACGCCTGATCGACCTGCGCCCCGCCGGTGTACAGGACCGTCCAGGCCACGACGCGGCCGGCAGTTCCCGCGGCTCCCGTGCCACCGGTGAACACGATGTTGTCGGTTGGCGCGTACTGGACGCCGGCGAGATAGAGCGCTCCGCCACCTGTCATCTTCAACACGTTGGTCCCGTCGTCGACACAAGTGCTGGGGTATGGGAGCGTGACCGGGCAATTCGGATCCTTGTGGACCATGATCGTGAGCTGGAGATTCGGATCGCCGCCGGTTTCCGCCTTCGCCCCATCAAAGCCCTCGGCAGCAGTGGCTTCCTCCCCAACGCAGACGGGTGGATTCGGCGGTACCGCGGGCGTGCAGTTCAGGAACATTTCGCCTGCGTTCAAGGCGAACACCTCCGCATTGTTGCTCGTGAGCTCTGCGCCATCACCGAAGACCAGCGTGATGCCCGGCGATCCACCGTCGTATCCGCCAATCGCGGTACCGCCCACCGACAGCCCTTGATCGAGGAAGTACACGCCGGGCGTGAATAGGATCAGGTAGTGGTTGTTGGTGGACGCCTCTGGCTCGTAGTTGTAGATGCCGGGCTTCAGGCAGTGGATCTCCGATACGTCGGTCTTATTCACCTGCTCGGTCTCGCCGTTCCACCAATATTGCGGCGGTACCTTGTCGCGCTCCTCGAGACACTCGGCGTCACTCATCCGGGCTTCGTCAGAATCGGCGTAGATGGCGGACGGGGGAACACTCGCGCGCGACGGGTATGGATAGTTAGGGTCGTCGATGAGGTCGAACAGCCGCTTCCCGAGTGGGCCCGGCGGGGATGGCCCCCACGCCTGGTAACGATCGTAGTGGTGGACCACGTACCCGTCGTCGATGTTGAAGGTCGCGTTGTCGTTGAAATCCAGGTTGGTGTTCGTGCCGATGTCACCTACCGACACGATGAGCGACGCAGAGGAACCGGAGACCTCCACGTTGGCTTCGTAGGTGTCACAACCCTCCTCTACGCAACTCGGGTCATAGTCGGGGTGTGGCGGTCGAAGCGTCAGGACCGCGAAGTCCGCCTTGTATCCGATCGACGCCACGGAAGTCTGGCGCGATGTCCATCCATCGACTCCGAAGAGCCCTGCGAAGAATGTGGGGACGTTCTGCCGCGTTACTTCAACCATGATCGAGCGGGCGTTGTCGTAGCAGTCGACGCAGATTGGCGAGGGCGTGAGTACGGAAACGAGGTAATCGGTCCCGGGGATGGGGCAATCGAGGACATCGACCGCATACCCGAACTTGCCGTCGCCGTCGCTGTCGGCGCCGACCCCACCCACCGCGCAGGCCGGCAGGCCGGAGCCGCCCACCTGATCGACGATGTTGGCCATTGCCGCGCCCCGCCCTTCCTCCCGGGTGAAGCTGTTGAGTCCGCGTGTCCCGGCGACCTGCATCTCCTGCGCGCCGGCGAGTGCCGCCGAGTCGGCATAGGCACGCTGGGTCTGCTGGGCGTTCCACAGCATCCCGATGTCGACGACGAGGGCAGAGAAGCCCAGCAGCCCGGTCAGAGCAATAGCGACCATGACGAGGACCTGACCGCGTTCCTCGCGTCGATCAACCCGACGACGGATCACGGCTCCGGTTCCATTCGGTACTGCACCTCGGAGTGCATGGCTCGGCACGACGGGCAGCCCGAGTCGGCCACCATGGGCATGAAGACCGGAACGGTGTGGTTGATCTGGAAGGTCACATTCCAGACGTAGGTGTTATCGAGCGGCGGGCACTCGGGAGGGCCTTCGTCGCTTGGCGGCCTGGACACTTCCGTCCACGTGAGTTCTGACACGGTGAGCTGGTTCGATGCCCCCCAGCCGAAGAGCGTGGAGCGATCTGCGATCAGATTCGCCTGCGTGGTGACGGCGGCATTCGCCGCAACGGGGTCGAGCGCCGCGTCGCAATTCCACGTCTGGGACGAGACCCACCGACCCGTGTCGCGAGCGACCTGCGTGAGCGTGATCTGCGTCCAGAACAGCAGGCCGAACTGCATGACGCCCACCATGATCAGCACGAGCAGCGGCAGGACCATGGCGAACTCGACGAGTGCCTGGCCGCGGGGGTCGCGGTTGCGTGGAGAGCGGATGCGAAGGGCCAATCTGTTCCCAGTCACGTGAATGTGCCTCGAGCTGGCGAGGTACATCCGAATCTAGGCCCGCAGACGCCTCAATCAACCGTACTTTCGTTTCGCGACCACCCATCGACAGGGTGGCGGGGCACTATCCTGAGCCCACTCGCCGCTGGAGACGCCGTCGATGACGACCGCTCGGGCTCGCAGCCCGCTCGCCTTTCTCGACGCTGAGATCGAGGAGCTGC
>CAYZBZ010000406.1:0-3005 GCA_964476725.1 uncultured Vicinamibacterales bacterium | reverse complement strand
GAGACGGCCGAGCGCGCCCGCGCGAGTGAGACGGCCGAGCGCGCCCGCGCGAGTGAGACGGCCGAGCGCGCCCGCGCGAGTGTGACGCTGGATGCGACGCGACGGACCTCTCCGTCAACGAATGGCGAACCCGGGCTGCTGGACACGATACGCGCAATCGACGCCGCGACCTCGCTGTCCGACGCGCTCGTCGCCGTGGTTCGAGGCGCCGCCCGCGAAGCGCCCCGCGCGGCGCTCTTCATGATCAACGGCACACAGCTTCAGGAATGGCCAGTGCCCGGGGTGCCTCCGGTTCACGCCGGGCCCGTCCGGCCGGAGGATCTCGAGACAGGGCTTCTCGGTGAAGCGCTGCGCCGCAACGAAACGGTGCTGGCGGGGCGCGGCGACGGCCCGTCGGCGCCTGCATTTGCCGCGCTGCCTGCCGGCCGGATCGCAGTCGCAGTGCCGTTCGTGCTCGGCGGTACGCCGGTCGCGGTCCTTTACGCGGACGAAGGAGCTGCCGGCGACGTGCCGACGTCCTGGCCCGACAGGGTGCAGATTCTCGGCCGGCACGCGTCGGCGTACCTCGCGTACGTCACGGCGATGCGCACCGCGCAGGCGCTGCGGCTGCTGAGCGGGCCGTCAACGGGTGCGGCGGCGGCGCACAACACCGGTCACGATGCGGAACCGGACGAGGCTCAGGGGGCGCGGCGATACGCGCGGCTGCTCGTCTCCGAGATCAAGCTGTACAACGAGAGCGCGGTGCGGCTGGGACGCGAGCGGCGCGATCTGCTGCAGCGGCTGAAGCCCGAGATCGAACGCGCCCGGCGCCTGTACGACGAACGGGTCGCGCCATCGATCCGGTCGCGCGACGTCTACTTCCACCAGGAGCTCGTGCAGACGCTCGCGGATGGAGACCACTCACTCCTCGGGTAATCCAGGTACCGGCACGCCATCGTGATCATCAACTGCTTGCTCAATCGTCCCGCACTCCTCCCTGTCGCCATCGGCCTGCTCCTGGCCGCCGGCGGGCCCCCTGCCCGCGTCGAAGGTCAGCTCGCGCCGACCCTGCACCAGGTATTGCCTTCGAACGAAAGCGGCCTGTGGCTGGTGCCATCGGCACACGATCGCGCCGCGCGCACGATCGCGATGTACGAGCCGCTCGCAGCCGGCGTGAAGCGGTACCAGGACGGAGATTACGCAGGAGCGCTGGCCCTCCTGACCCGTCCCTCGCTTGCGGCCACGGCGCTGGCGGATTCCGCGGGGTACTACGCGGGGCTGTCGCAGCTGCGACTGGGACAGGCCGAGGATGCGCGCCGGACGTTCGCCGTCGTCCTCGATCGCAAGCCGCAGGGGTACGTCGCCATCGCGGCCGCGCTGGGCTCTGGGGAAGCCGCGGAGTCAGCAGGCGATCACGCAGCCGCCGTGCGCATCTACGAACGTATTGCCGATCAGAAGGCGGCCGTGACAGAGGACGTGCTGTCGCGCCTCGGCCGGGCCGCGCTCGCCGCGGGAGACCGTGCCAAGGCAGCGGAAGCTTACATCCGCCTCTACTACGAGTTTGCCCTGACCGACGCGGCGACGATCGCCGGCGCGCAGCTGGCCGGCCTGCAGGATCAGATCAGGCGAACGGGATACAAGCTGGATCTCGGGCGAGCGCAGCTGCTGTTCGGCGCGCGACGATACGCGGAGGCGCGGACGGCCTTTCAGGATCTGCAGAGCGTGGCCGGCGGCGACGACAAGGAGCTCGTCGATCTCCGTGTCGCCGAGTGCGATTTCAACCTGAAGCAGTACGCAGCCGCGCGCGACGGCGTGCGGCCGTACCTGGAACGCGCGTCACGAAAGGCAGAGGCGCGCTTTTTCTATTTGAGCAGCCTCCGCGAGCTTGGCGAGCACGACGAGCACATCGCGCAGACGGCCGCGCTCGTCGCCGATGTTCCGGACAGCTCCTGGTCCGAAGAGGCGTTGAACAACCTCGGCACGCACTACATCCTGACCAACGACGACGCGCTCGCGGCGAAGACCTTCCGCGACCTGTACGAGAAGTTTCCCACGGGCGCGCGCGCCGAACGTGCGGCATGGAAGTACGGCTGGTGGAGCTACAAGAACGGCAACTACCCGGAGACGGTGCGCGTGTTCGAGAGCGCCGCGCTGGGCTTTCCGCGCTCGGACTACCGGCCGTCGTTTCTCTATTGGTCGGCCCGCTCGCACGCGAAGCTCGGTGCGGGCACCCAGGCGGACACGCGCCTGCGGCTCGTGTATGCCGACTACGGCAACTCGTACTACGGGCGGCTCGCGGAGCGGCAGCTCACACGCCGTGCCGGGACGATCACCGCGACGGACGGCGTCCGGCTGGCATCCCGCGATCAGCCACCGGTCCCCGACGCGCAGCCGATCCCAACCGAAGGGCTGATCCGGCTGCTGCTCGCAAACGGCTTGTATGACGACGCGTTGGGGGAGCTGCGCTACGCCCAGCGGGCGTGGGGCAGATCATCGCGGCTCGACGCGACGATCGCCTGGGCCTACCACCAGAAGGGGGAGCTGCGGCGCGCAATCTCGTTGATGCGGCGCACATACCCGCAGCACCTGACGGCCGGCGGTCAGGAACTGCCCCCGGAAATCCTGCAGGTGATCTTTCCGCTGACGTATTGGGATTCGATTCGCAGGCAGTCGGCGCTCCGCGGCCTCGATCCCTACCTCGTCGCCGCGCTCATCGCGCAGGAGTCCACGTTCGATCCGCAGATCAAGTCAGCGGCGAACGCCTGGGGCCTGATGCAGGTGGTGCCCGCGACCGGAAGGCGGCTGACTCGATCGCTCGGCATCCGCAACTTCACGACCGCGTCGCTGACCGATCCGCAAATCAACCTTCGGCTGGGCACGCTGTATCTCTCGCGGCTGGTGGAGCGGTTCGGCGGGACGTACTACGCGCTCGCGAGCTACAACGCGGGAGAAAACCGGGTGGTGCGCTGGATGGCCGAACGCCCCGGTCTCGACGAGGACGAGTTCATCGACGACATCCCGTTCCC
>CAYZBZ010000405.1:0-3008 GCA_964476725.1 uncultured Vicinamibacterales bacterium | reverse complement strand
AGCTGCCGTACGGGGTTCCGGGTGCGTATCGCCTGCTGGCGAACCTGCTGTCGCTCAACCAGACATCCGGCGCCATCGGGAGACGCCGGCCGGATCAGCTCACGTCGAAGCCCACGAAGTCGGTGAGATAGCTGTTGCCCTTGTATTCCATGTCCTGCTTGATGCCGATCTCCGACGTGTAATACGCGTGCACGACCCGCGACTTCAGCTCCGCGAAGAACCGCTCTTCCGGCGTCTGCGGCTTGCCCTCGTTCTGCGCAATCCGAGTCAGAATTGCGAGCCGCTGGTCCGCGGGGGATTGCATGAACGGCTGACCGTTGCTCTCCCGGGACAGTTGCTCGATCCGCTTCAGGCCTTCACGCCAGTCGATCTTTTCTTGCTCTTCCGAGGCTTCCGCCAGCCGGGAGTCGATATAGGCGGCGACCTTGGCGGCCCTTGCGCCCGGCGAATGCTCGTCGGTCGGGATGATCAACTCGCTCAACTCGTCGACCATGGCGAATTCCTCCGGCGTGAAGAACGCCCGGGCGGCAGTGGTCGTCGTCGCCGCCGCGGAGGCTGACGACTGTGCCGCCAGCGACTCGCCCATACCCAACGACGCGGCAAGCGTCGCCGCCGCTCCAAGCTTGATCAGATCGCGCCTGCCCAGGTCGCTGTCTTGACTGTCCGCCATCACAGGTTTCCTTTGCTGAATTCACCAGCCAGGTAATCGCAGGAGCGCCAGGCCAGCGCCATGATCGTCCAGGTCGGGTTCTGGCACGACGCGCTGACGTGACTGCTGCCATCGACGACGAACAGGTTCTTCACGTCGTGAGACTGCTGAAACTGGTTCAGCACGGAGGTCTTCTCATCCGTGCCCATGCGAGCGGTGCCGAGCTCGTGAATGGACCAGCCCTCGGCGAGCACCGCACGATCCACATTAATGATTTCGAAACCGGCCTCATCGAACATCTCCTGGGCCGCGTTGGCCATGTCCTCGCACATCTTTCTTTCGTTGTCGCCGAACGTGTAGTTGAAGCGGATGACCGGGATTCCCCACTTGTCCTTCCTCACGGGGTCGAGGGCGACTTGATTCTCGTACCGGGCCAGTACCTCGCCGAAGCCGCCCATGCTGATGAAGGCGCCCGCGAAGTCGCGGACGGTCTTCTTGTATGACGCGCCAAACCCGGGCGTCTCGCGGGCATTATCCGGAAACATCCGGGTGCCGGCGCTGCCCTCGAAGCCGTAGGCGCGAATGAAATTCGGGTTCCTGTCGGAGATGTTCCTGAACCGCGGGACATAAAACCCGCCCGGCCGGCCGTCGTCGATCGTCTTTGGCTTGCCGACCCGCTCCTTCACCAGGCCTGTGACTCCCGGCCCCATCACGTGCTCGCAGAAGTTGTGTCCGACGTGGTCGCTCGAGTTGCCGAGGCCGTTCGGGTGCGCACTGGATTTCGACAGGAGCAACAGCCTCGCGGACTCGAGCGTCGACGCGGCCAGCACGACGACCTTTGCGCGTCCCTCGTGGGTCTGTCCCGTCTCCGAGTCGATGAAGGAGACACCGCGCGCTTTGCCGGTATTGCGGTCGACCAGGATCTCGCGGGCGATCGAGTTCGTCCGAAGCGTCAGGTTCCCGGTGTCCATGGCGGGATAAATCAATCCCGTTGGCGAGTCGAACGCCGCGTGAATATCACATCCGCCAGCCCGGCGGTTGCACGCGCCCCGCCCAAAACATCTGCTGCGGTATTTGTTGTGCTTCAGCCCGTCGGTGGTCACTCCGGCGCGATACGGCGTCAGCACGCGGTTCATCTTCTTCAGCGAGTTGCGCAGCGTCACTTCGGCGCTGGCAAGCTTCGTCGGCCGTTGAAACAGGCTGTCTGGCAGATACGGCAGGTTCTCCCTGACGCCGGAGATCCCGAGATACTGATCGACCCGGTCGTAGTAGGGCTCGATGTCCTTGTAGGCGATCGGCCAGTCCTCGCCGTAGCCGTCGTGACTCTTCGCCTTGAAGTCATAGTCGGACAACCGGAGCGCGAGCCTGCCCCAGATGTTCGTCTTGCCGCCAAGGCAGCGCGCCCGAACCCACGCGTAGTTGGTGCCGGTGTACGGATGCTCCTTTTCGTCGACGACGATGTTCCTGGAGTAGTTGCTGCCGCTCCAGCCTTGAACGTAGGAATAGACCTTGGTGAACTTCGAGTCGGCTGCGTAGGGGGGCTGACGAATGGTGTACTCGTTGAGCGACAGCGGATGATGGCCAGGGGGCATGTCGCCTCGCCTCGGATGTTCGTACGGCCACTCCATGGACTTCAGCTCTTTGTCGATATCGAGCTTCTTACCCGCCTCGAGCATCAGGACCTTCATGCCGCGCGACGTCAGCACGTGCGCCGCCATGCCGCCGGCCGCGCCCGAACCGATCACGATGGCGTCGTAGGTTCGTTTGAGGTCCACTTCGGGCTGCCGGTCGCCCTGCAGGAGTCGAATCAGATTCATGGCGCGTCCCTGGTCAACGGTCCGAACGAAAGGTCACTTGCTGACCATATTTCAATAAGCAGACAGCGCGCCAACCGGCACCTGCTCGAGATCCATGACGGTGCCCGTCACGAGTGCGCTGTCGTCCGACGCGAAGTAGGCGGCCGCCAGCGCGATGTCTTTCGGGAGGAGGAGGCGGCCGAACGGCCGTGTCAGGATGACCTTCTCCAGCCAGTCGGGGCCCTTCCCGTCGGCCTGCTGCACCCGGTCCTCACCTTCGGTCAGCGTCCAGCCGACGTTGATCTGATTCACGCGGATGCGATGGTGGTTCAACGCCACCGCGGCGTTCCTCGTCATCGTCATCAGGCCGCCCTTCGAGACGGAGTACGGGCCGAGGTTTGGCAGGCCGACATAGGCGTTGACCGAGCCTATGTTGACGATCGAACCGCCGCCGCGTGTCTTCATCGCCTTGACCGCTTCCTGCAGGCACAGAAACGGCGCCCGCAGGTTCACCGCCATCATCATGTCCCAGAACTCGAGCGTGGATTCCTCGAGCGAGCCGC
>CAYZBZ010000404.1:0-3028 GCA_964476725.1 uncultured Vicinamibacterales bacterium | reverse complement strand
GATCTCCGCCATGCCTTCGAGCATGGCGCCGCCGCCGGTGAGCACGATGCCGGAATTGAGCGACTTCTCGAAGCCGGCGCGCCTGATCTCGTCCCACAGCAGGTGAAAGATCTCTTCCGCGCGCGGCTGGAGGATCTCCGACAGGATCCTGCGGGCCATCACGCGCGGCTTGCGCCCGCCGACGCTTGCGACCTCCATCGTCTCGTCCTCGTCGACCATCGCCGACAGCGCGCAGCCGCAGCGTCGCTTGATCTTTTCCGCGTCGGGGATCGGCGTTCGCAGGCCGACCGCGATGTCGTTCGTGAAGTGATCGCCGCCGACCGCGACCACCCCGGTATGCCACAGGCTGCCTCGTTCGAAGATTGCGAAGTCGGTCGTGCCGCCGCCGATGTCCACGATCGCGACGCCGAGCTCCTTCTCGTCCTGCGTCAACACCGCCTCGCTCGCGGCGAGCTGCTCCAGGACCGTCTCGATGACGGCCACCCCGGCGCGATTCACGCACGCGACGATGTTCTGCGTCGAGGAGGCGCTGCCCGTCACGACGTGCACGTTGACCTCGAGACGGGTGCCCGTCATCCCGACCGGCGCGCCGATGCCGTCCTGCTCGTCCACCACGAAGTCCTGCGGCAGGACGTGCAGGATCTCGCGCCCGCTCGGCAGGGCCACGGCCTTGGCGGCGTCGATGGCCCGCCGCACGTCTTCGCGCGTGATCTCGCGGTTCTTGCCGGCGACCGCGACGACCCCGCGGCTGTTGAACGCCTTGACGTGCGCGCACGAGAGGCCAAGATGCACCGAGTCGATCTCGACGCCCGCGGTCAGCTCCGCCTCGTCGATGGCTTTCTTGATCGATTCCACCGCCGCCTCGAGATTGACGACGACGCCCCGCCGTATGCCACGCGAGTCGGCGAGGCCGATGCCGATGATGTCGAGCCCGCCCTCGTCCGTCATCTCTCCGACAATCGCCGAGATCTTGGACGTGCCCACGTCCAGGCCGACCAGATATCGTTCCTTACGTGCCACCAGGGTCCCCCTCTTTCTCGCAGGCCCGACCGCCTGCACCCGTCAGCGCTGCTTGCGTGCCGCCGTGACCGGTCGTACGTACACGCGCTCGCCGAACCTGAGATCCACGTAGTCGATGTCCGGCACCCGATCGCGCAGCGCGGGTGCGAGGTCGACGTACGACTGCAACCGCTCGAGGAACCGGTCTTCGCCGAGGTGCAGCAGCGCCGGGTTTCCTTCGAGCAGCACGACCGCGTCGTGCAGGTCCCGCACGTCGATCTGCGAAACGCGCAGCGCCAGCTCCTTCCGCGGGGCGATGGCGTCGAGGACGCGCCCCGCCAGCTCCGCGCGCCGATCGTCGACCGCCGGCTCGCCGGCCGACGGCGGCCGTACCAGCCCGTCGACGATCGGCAGATCGAACTCGGCGTACTGCGGCCCGAACTCGTCGATGACGGTGCCGTGCCGATCGATGAGGTACACCTGGTTCCCGAGGCGACACAGGCCGATGGGACGCCGCTCCGAGACGAACACTTCCACCGTCGACGGCAGCACGCGGCGAAGCGCGACGTCGGCGACCCATGGCGAGTCGAGCAGCCGCTGCCGGAACGCGTGGAGGTCCGCCGTCAGGATGCTCGTGCCGCGCAGACCCTTCACGAGCGTCTGCACTTCCCCGACCGAGAGCCTGACGTTCCCGTGCACGTTGATGCGCCGCACCTGCAGCGTGGAGGCGCCGACGACGAGATCGAACGCGCGGTAACCGGCGTACAGGACCAGCACGGCGCACGCCATTGCGCGCACCATGCGCCACGAGACCCGCAGGCGCGATCCCTTTCGCTTGGCGGGCTTGACCCTCGCCCGGCGGAAGTTCTTCTCGACAGACGCCTTGACGCTCATTCGCGATCCCCGACGGGCGCGACGCGCGCGCGAATGATCTCCAGAATGCGATCGCCGACCGTGCCGATCGATCCCGCACCCAGCGTGAGGATCAGGTCGCCGCTTCGCGCCAAAGCCGACACGGCGGCCGGCAGCGCGTCGAGCGACTTGACGACGTGGACCGGGCATGGCGCACACGCGCGGACCGCGTCGGCGAGCGCCTCCACCGTGATGCCGGGAATGGGCGCCTCACCCGCCGCGTAGATGTCGGTCAGCACAACCTCGTCGGCGGCGCCGAGCGCGACGCCGAACTCGGGCATCAACTGGCTGGTGCGGGAGTATCGGTGCGGCTGAAACACGACCACCACGCGCCGGTCGATGCCGGCGCGCGCCGCCGCAATGACGGCGGCAATCTCGGTCGGATGATGGCCGTAATCGTCCACTACCATCACGCCCTTTTCTTCGCCGCGCATCTGGAAGCGCCGCTCCGCGCCCCGGAATTCCTCGAGCGCGGAGGCAATCCGCGCGAAGAGGACGCCGGCTTCCAGACCGACCGCGATCGCCCCGAGCGCGTTCAGCAGGTTGTGTCGGCCGGGCACCCGCAGCCGCAGCGCGCCGAGCTCGGCCATGGCCCCGCCAGGCTGCCGCTGCAGGACCTCGCACGTGGATCCGAACGCTTCCAGCCGCATCCCGCGCGCCACGACATCGGCGGGGCGATCGCTCAGGGCGTAGGTGATCACGCGGCGCGTCAGCTTCGGCAGCAGCTCCCTCACCGCCGCGTCGTCGGCGCACGCGACGATGGCGCCGTAGAACGGCACCTTGTTCGCGAAGTCGGCGAACGCCTGCTGAAGGTTGGCCCAGCTGCCGTAGCTTTCCATGTGCTCGCGATCGAGATTCGTGATCACCGCAATCGACGGCGACAGCTTCAGAAACGAGCGATCGCTTTCGTCCGCTTCCACGACCATGTAGTCGCCGCTGCCGAGGCGCGCGTTGCTGCCAAACGCGCTGAGACGGCCGCCGATGACCGCGGTCGGATCCAGACCGGCCCGCTCGAGGACGAGCGCCACCATCGACGTCGTCGTCGTCTTGCCGTGCGCACCCGCGATGGCGATGCCGTATCGAAGCCGCATCAGCTCGGCCAGCATCTCGGCGCGCG
>CAYZBZ010000403.1:0-3039 GCA_964476725.1 uncultured Vicinamibacterales bacterium | reverse complement strand
ATGAGGCGGTCGCCGATCGCGAGGCCCGCCCTGCCGATCTCGTCGATCTCCGCGAACAACGCCTGGGGGTCGACGACCACGCCGTTGCCGATGACGCAGGAGATGCCCTCATGGAGGATGCCGGACGGGAGCAGACGCAAGACGAACTTGCGGCCGTTGGAGTACACGGTATGGCCCGCGTTATGCCCGCCCTGATAACGGGCGACGATTGAAAAGTTCGGCGTCAGCAAATCGACGATCTTGCCCTTGCCTTCGTCTCCCCACTGCGCACCCAGCACCGCGATATTCATAAGTGCAGTATTCTACCTTCTGCGCTCCCTGTTCGAGCGTACTTCAGCCTTCAGACTTTCACTCTTCACCGTGAGGGCATTCGAACTTCAGCCTTCAGCCTTCAGACGTTCTATGATTCTCCTCGACGGCCAGTCACTCACGCTCGCACAGTTGATTGCCATCGCGGACGGGGTCGCGACGGTGGGGCTCGCGCCCGACGCCGCGGTGCGCGTCGACGCGGCGCGCGCCGTGGTGGATCGGAAGGCTGCGGGCGACGAGGCTGTCTACGGCATCAACACGGGATTTGGCGCGCTGGCCGAGACCGCCATCCCGCGCGACGCGCTCGGCACGCTCCAGCTCAATCTTCTACGCAGCCACGCGGCCGGCGTCGGCGAGCCGCTGCCGGTGCGCGCAGTACGCGCGTCGATGGCGCTGCGCGCGAACGCGCTCGCCAAGGGGTTCTCCGGCATCCGCCGGGGCACGCTGGAACGGCTCATCGATCTCGTCAACCGCCGCGTCCATCCGCGCGTGCCGAGCCGGGGCTCGGTCGGCGCCAGCGGGGACCTGGCGCCGCTCGCCCACCTCGCGCTGGTCCTGGTCGGCGAGGGCGAGGCGACGGTCGGCGATCGCGTGACGTGGCTCCCCGGCGGTGAGGCTTTGCGCGCGGCAGGTCTCGATCCCATCACGCTCGAATCCAAGGAAGGGCTCGCGCTCATCAACGGCACGCAGCCCTCGACCGCGGTGGCCGCCCTGGCGGTGGATGGCGCGCAGGGTCTTGCGCGCGCCGCCGACATCGCCGCGGCGCTGTCGATCGACGCGTTGCGGGGGTCGCTGCGGCCGTTCGACCCGCGCGTCCACGCGGCCCGGCCGCACCCCGGGCAGTCGGCGTCGGCGTCGAACATTCTTCGGCTGTTGTCCGGCAGCGCGATCAACCAGTCGCACGAGCATTGCGGGCGCGTGCAGGACGCCTATTCGCTGCGCTGCGCCGCGCAGGTCCACGGCGCCGCGCGCGACGCGTTCCGGTTCGTGCGCGACACGCTCACGATCGAGGCCAACGGCGCCACCGACAACCCCATGGTGTTCGCGGACGCGGGGGACATCGTGTCCGGAGGGAACTTTCATGGCGCGCCGGTCTCGGTCGCGGCCGATCTGACGGCGATCGCACTGGCGCAGCTCGTCACGATCAGCGAGCGGCGGTCCGACCGGCTGGTCAACCCTGCGCTCAGCGGCCTTCCGGCCTTTCTGACGTCCGACAGCGGCCTGCACTCGGGCTACATGATGGCGCAGGTGACCGCGGCGGCGCTGGTGTCCGAGATCAAGACACTCTGCCATCCCGCGAGCGTGGACACCATTCCTACCTCCGCCAACCGTGAAGACCACGTCAGCATGAGCATGGGCGCGGCGCTGAAGGCCGCGCGCGCGCTCGATCTGGCCACGCGCGTCATCGCGGTCGAGATTCTCTGCGCGTGCCAGGCGATCGATCTGCTCGCGCCGCTGACGACGTCGAGCGCGCTGCAGCGGGTGCACGCGCGCGTGCGGTCGATCGTGCCGCCGCTCGCCGGCGACCGTCCGCCGGCTCCGGACATCGAGGCGATTTCGACAATCGTCGCCGACGGATCCTTCGAGTCGTCGTGCGAGGTGGAAGTCAAGTGAGAAATTTTGCGATTTCAAATTGACAACGCGCTCGTACGTTTCTAGATTGCTAACGTTCGACGCGCGGTTCCCCGCCGCCCGCGATCCTGGAGCGCAGATCCGGACCTTCATCCGCCGATGAGCATCGTCAGCCGCCATGTCAGGGCCCCTCGGGGTACGGCGCTCTCCTGCAAGGGATGGCCTCAGGAAGCCGCGCTCCGGATGCTGATGAACAACCTCGATCCGGAGGTCGCGGAACGTCCCGACGATCTGATCGTGTACGGCGGCTCCGGCCGCGCAGCCCGGAGCTGGCCGGCGTTCGACGCCATCGTCGAGACGCTGCGCCGCCTCGAACACGACGAGACCCTCGTCGTGCAGTCCGGCAAGCCGGTGGCGGTCTTTCGCACGCACCCGTGGGCGCCGCGCGTGCTCATCGCGAACGCGCTGCTCGTGCCGGCGTGGGCGACGTGGGACACGTTCCGCGATCTGGAAGACCGCGGGCTCACGATGTACGGCCAGATGACGGCCGGCAGCTGGATCTACATCGGCACGCAGGGGATTCTGCAGGGCACGTACGAGACGCTGGCGGAGCTGGCGCGCGTCCACTTCGGCGGCAGCCTCGCAGGACGCCTGGTGGTGACGGCCGGCCTTGGGGGCATGGGAGGCGCGCAGCCGCTCGCCGTCACGATGAACGGCGGCGTTGCGCTCGTCGTCGAGGTCGATCCGCAGCGCATCGAGCGCCGGCTCGCGACGCGGTATGTCGATGAGAGCGCACGCGACCTGGATGACGCGCTGGCGCGCGTGGAGCGGCACCGCGGCGCCGGCGCCGCGCGGTCCATCGCGCTCGAGGGGAACGCGGCAGACGTCCTCCCCGAGCTCGTCCGCCGCGGCATCGTCCCCGACGTGGTCACCGACCAGACGTCGGCGCACGACGCGCTGAACGGCTACGTGCCCAATGGCCTGTCGCTTGCCGAGGCGGTCTCGCTCCGGCGAACGAGCCCCGATCGGTACATCGCCCGGTCGATGGCCGCGATGGCGGATCACGTCCGCGCAATACTTACACTCAAGCGTAAGGGAGCCGTAGCGTTCGACTACGGCAACAACATCCGCGCGCAGGCGGAGAAAGCCGGCGTCGCC
>CAYZBZ010000402.1:0-3079 GCA_964476725.1 uncultured Vicinamibacterales bacterium | reverse complement strand
GCGGCGTCGTCTGCATGCCGCCGATGTACATCAACATCGGCGCGTACGTCGGCGACGAGACGCTCATCGATTCCCACGCGCTCGTCGGATCGTGCGCGCAGATCGGCCGTCGCGTGCACGTGAGCGCCGCGGCGCAGATCGGCGGCGTGCTCGAGCCGGTCGGCGCCATTCCCGTGGTGATCGAGGACGACGTGCTCATCGGCGGCAACTGCGGCGTCTACGAGGGAGCCATCGTCAAGCGCCGCGCCGTCCTGGCCTCAGGCACGATCCTGACCGGCTCGACGCCAATCTACGATCTGCCGAACGCGCGCATCATCGAGCCCGGCGGCGGTTCGCTGATCGTGCCCGAAGGAGCCGTCGTAGTCCCCGGGTCGCGGCCGGTCACGACCGGCGCCGGACGCGACTGGGGGCTGTCGGTCGCGACGCCGATCATCGTCAAGTATCGCGACGAGCGGACCGACGCACGAACGGCGCTGGAACAGGCGATACGATAGATAGAGTGCCAGGGGTGCCAGGGGTGCGCGCGGGTCCAAGACAAAACTATGACATTGCCCTTCGACCCCGTCGCGTTCGCGCGAGCGCTCATTAATATTGATTCGACGACGGGGCGGGAGGCGGAGGCCGGGTTGTGGCTCGCGCGGGAGCTTCGGGGCCTCGGGTACACGGTCGTCGAGCAGCCGCTCGAGCGTGGGCGCGCGAACGTGATCGCGACGCTCGATCCGCCATCGGTCGTCTTCTCGACCCACTACGACTGCGTCCCGCCGTTTTTTCCAAGCCGGGTGGAAGACGGGCGGCTCTACGGGCGCGGTGCGTGCGACGCCAAGGGCATCCTGGCGGCACAGGTCGCGGCCGCCGAGCGCCTCCGCGCCCGCGGCGAGCGGCGAGTGGGCCTGTTGTTCGTAGTTGGCGAAGAACGAGGGAGCGACGGGGCCGTGGCCGCCAATGCCGTCGCGCCGGGCTCGCGGTTCCTCATCAACGGCGAGCCGACCGACAACCGGCTGGGGTCGGCCACCCGCGGCAATTTGCGGCTCCGGCTCCGCGCGACGGGGCGCGCGTCGCACTCAGCGGCGCCTGAGCATGGCGTATCGGCGATCGACAAGCTGATCGATGCGCTCGTCATGCTGCGAACGATCCGTCTGCCGTCCGATCCGGACCTGGGCTCGACGTTCTACAGCATCGGATTGATCGAAGGCGGGGTCGCGCCGAATGTCACTTCGCCCCACGCCTCGGCGGAAGTCATGTTCCGGACGATTGGCCCGGCCGAGGACGTGCTGCAGGCGATCCGGCCAATCGAGCGGCTCGTGACGTCTGAAGAAGTGTTGCGCGTCCCGGAGATCCGGCTTCGCACCGTGCCGGGGTTCGCCACCGCCGTGTTCCCGTTCACCACCGATGTGCCGCTGCTCGATCGGTGGGGCGTACCGCTGTTGTTTGGTCCCGGCTCGTTTCTGGTCGCGCACACGAGCGAAGAGCACCTCGCGCTCGAGGAGCTGGAACAGGCGATCGATGCATATGACCGGCTTGCCGTTGCATGCCTCGACGCGGGCGACTGACCGCGCTGACGGCACATTCGCGAGCTGAGCCGGTAAACAGAGGCGCCGCCGTCGCCGTAACAACGATATCCGTCCCACGCCCCGACCAGAGGCGCCGTGGTTTCTCTGCGGACGGCTATACAATCACCGCGGAGGCCAGGCGCCGAGCCGCCGGAATTGAACCTTGGACTCGCTGTTCCGTTTCCTCTTCGAGTACCGGCCGGTGATCTTCCAGCAGGGGGAGTTCCGCCTCGTCCCCTCGACCGGTTCGTACCTCGCGGCAGGTGTCGCGATCGTGGCGGTCGTGATGACCGTCGTCACGTATCGAGGCGTCGCCGCGCGCGGGCGCACCCGGGATCGCGTCGTGCTGACGACGCTCCGGGTCGCGGCGCTGGCGCTCGTGGTCTTCTGTCTCTTCCGTCCCGTCCTCGTCGTCAAGGCGGCCGTGCCTCAGCAGAACTTCCTGGCGGTCCTGCTAGACGACTCCCGCAGCATGCAGATCGCCGACTGGGGCACCGAGACGCGCGGGGCGTTCGTGCGCCAGGCATTCGGCTCGAAGGACGCGGCGCTCGTCAAGGCGCTGTCCGACAAGTTCGTGCTGCGGACGTTTCGCTTCTCCTCGTCCGCCGCCCGGCTCGGCGGAATGGACGAGCTGACCTTCGGCGGCGCGCAGACCCGGCTGGGGGCGGCGCTCGACGGCGCGCGGCAGGAACTGGCGGGGCTGCCGCTTGCCGGCATGGTGCTGGTGACCGATGGCGCCGACACCACCGATGCGTCGCTCACCGATGCGCTGCTCGGCTTGAAAGCGGCGGCCGTGCCGGTCTTCACCGTCGGCGTCGGACGCGACCGGCTGGCGCGCGACGTCCAGATCGACCGCGTGTCCACGCCGAGGACCGCGCTGCAGGGCACGTCGCTCGTGATCGACGCCGTCATCACGCAGACCGGCTATGCGGGGGAGACCGTATCGCTCGACGTCGAAGACGAAGGGCGCATTGTCGGATCGCAGGAGGTGAAGCTTCCGGCGGACGGCGAGCCGGCGGCGGTGCGCGTGCGTTTCACCGCGGCGGATCCGGGTGCGCGGGTGTTCCGCTTCCGCATTGCGCCGCGCCCCGGCGAGCTCGTCACGCTGAACAACACGCGCGACGCGCTCATCGACGTGTCGAATCGGCGCGAGCGCATCCTCTATTACGAAGGTGAACCGCGTCCGGAGATGAAGTTCATCAACCGCGCGGTCGTCGACGACAAGAACCTGCGGGTCATCACGCTGCAGCGGACGGCGGACAACAAGTACCTGCGGTTTCTCGAAGAAGACAACCCCGAGCAGCTCCTCGCCGGCTTTCCGAAGACGCGGGAGGAGCTGTTTGCGTACCGCGGCCTCATCCTCGGCAGCATCGAAGCGGGCGCGTTCACCGGGGATCAGCTCCGGATGATTGGCGAGTTCGTCGAGCGGCGCGGCGGCGGGCTCCTCATGCTGGGCGGCCCGCGCGCGTTCGCCGAAGGGGGCTACGCGGGGACGCCGGTCGCCGACGCGCTGCCGGTCGCGATCGAGC
>CAYZBZ010000401.1:0-3096 GCA_964476725.1 uncultured Vicinamibacterales bacterium | reverse complement strand
GTTGGAATCCAGTAGCCGGGCTCGGTCAGATACGCGACGGGATACTTGAGCAACTCGGGGTCGTCGAACGTGTGCACGTTGCTGCCGTCCTTGTGCGGCGACATCGACGTCAGCGCCTCGAGCATCGTCGTCAGGTTCCGCTCCATCAGCGGATAGTCGGCATTCCAGCTTCCACTGCTGAGATAGCGAATGCGCGCAACCGTGAACTTGCCGTCGTACGGCACGTTCGGCAGGATGTAGCCGCGGTAGCGTCCGCCGCCGAAGAACCCGCCGCCGCGCTGGGCCGTGAGCGCGAGCGGCGCGATGAGGACGACGAGGAGCAGGCCGGCGATCCAGAGGCGGGTCGGGCGCGACAGCACGCATCAGCGTCTCACAGGTGGGCGACGATTCCCAACTCGTGACGCCTCCGGCCCGTTTGCCCCGCTTCATCCAAGCTTCATTCGACCTGTGATACACATGTTCGGCATGTTGTCCAGATCGGTTGGCGCCGCCGCCCTCGTCTTGCTGGCTGTCTCGTCGCTCCACGCCCAGGTCGCCGGGCCCGGACGTCCGGTCATCGGCCCCGGAAACCAGACCATCGAGTTGACGCTCGAACGCATGGTCGAACTTGGCTTGCGCGACAGTTACCAGGTGCGCCAGCTCCAGCTCGAGGTCGAGCGCACACGGAGCCTGCTCAAGGCCGCCGAGGCCGGCCTGAAGTCCCGGCTTGAGCTGAACGTCGCCGCACCCGAGTTCCAGGCGATCTCCGAAAACAAGTGGAATTCGGAGCTGCAGCGCAACGAGCTGATCGCCGAGAACACGCGCCGCTGGCAAACGGATCTCTCGATTCGACAGCCGGTGATTCTCTTCGGCTTCCCCACCAACGGCACGCTCTCGCTCAACAATCGTGTGTATCGCTACACGCAGCTCGACGGCAACACCCGGGACGTCCGGTATTACAACCGGTACTTCCTGGGCTACGACCAGCCCCTCTTCCAGCCGAACCGCATGAAGAACGACCTGGAAGAGGCGAAGCTCGACCTCGAGAGTTCCGAGCTCGAGTATCAGGATGACGTCGTCGAGATGATCGACGACCTGGCCAGCGATTACTACGAGCTGTTGGAGGATGCGCAACGGCAGGAAATGGCGGCCGACGTCGTGCGCGACCTCGACGCCGCCGTCGCCGCCACGCGCGAGATCGTCGCAGAAGTGCCGGCGCGGGCGATCGAGCTGGACCAGCTCCAGGTGGAGCTGGCCAACGCCAGGGAGGAGTCCAGCCAGGCGGGCAGCAGCCTGCGGCTGCAGACCGAGGAGCTCAAACAGCGGCTGCGCCTGTCGGCCGGCGCCAACGTGGTAGTTCGTCCGATCCTCGAGGTTCGGCCCGTCGAGGTCGACCCGATGCGCGCCATCGAGCTGGCCCGCACGCTGGCGCCGCGGATGCGCCAACTGGCCATCGACCTGCGCGAGAACGAAATCAACCTCGACGAGACCAAGGGCGACGGCGCCTTCCGCATGAACATCGGCTTCACCTACGGGCGCGAAATGCAGGATCCGCGGTTTCAGAACCTTCTCGAGGAGCCGCGCAACAGCTACACGGTCGACGTCACCGCCCGCGTGCCCATCTGGGACTGGGGCCAGCGCCGGCACCGGATCCAGGCGCAGGCGCATTCGCTCGAGCGCACACGGCTGGCTATCGAACAGGCGCAGTCGGAGATCGAAACCAACGTGCGCAGCCAGGTCCGCAGCCTCGAGGACTACCGCCAGCGCCTGGTGAACATGCAGCAGAACCTCGACCTGGCGCGGAAGACCACCGACTCGACGATCGACCGCTACCGCGCGCGTGAAGTGACGCTGGTCGACCTGCTGCAGACGATCAACCGCGAGGCCAGCACGGCGGAGAACTTTCTGGACGCCTACATGGGCTATCAGAGCACGCTGCGGCAACTGAAGGAGCTGACCTACTACGACTTCGAGCACGACATGCCGCTCGTGGAACGCTTCAGCGTGACGGCCGAGGCCGGAACCGCTCCGTAGCGACTCGTGTCGCGTCCCCGAAGTTCGTCGTACATCGAGGGCGGCGATGCGCCCGGCCGGCAAGGCGCGACGAGTGAGAAGACTGAGCGTATTGGAGCGAGGAGCCACGCCGCCGGGTGGAAAACGACACGTGACGTCGTTTCCGTCGCCGGCACGCTCGCAGCCGCCTTCCCTACGGTAGACTACCCGCGGTCACATCCATTTCAGGGGGACAACATGAACAAGACACTGGGCCTGATCACGGTCACGGTGGCCATTTTTGTCGGCGCCTCGGGGAACGGGATCCCCGTCGCGGCCCGGCAAGCGACGCCCCTGCGAATCATCGCCTTCGGCGCGCATCCCGACGACAACGAGTTGAAACTGGGTGGGACGGCCGCCAAGTGGGCCGCGGCTGGACACCAGGTCAAGTTCGTCTCCGCCACCAACGGCGACATCGGACACTGGCGGGAAGCCGGCGGGCCGCTGGCCAAGCGTCGCACCGCCGAAGTGGCGGCCGTCGCCAAACTCCTCGGTATCACGTCGCAGGTACTCGACATCCACGACGGCGAGATTGAGGCGACGCTGGACAACCGGCGTACATTCGCGCGCCTGATCCGCGAGTGGCGGGCCGACATCGTGCTCGGCCACCGGCCGAACGACTATCACCCGGATCACCGGGCCGTCGGCGAGCTGGTGCAGGACTCCTCCTACATGGTGACGGTGCCGTTCTTCGTGCCCGACACCGCACCGCTGCAGGGCAATCCCCTCTTCCTGTCCTACCAGGACGGCTTCACCAAGCCCAATCCCTTCCAGGCCGACATCGTCATCGGCATCGACGACGTGATTGAGAAGAAGCTGGATGCAATGATGGCACTCGAGTCACAGTTCTACGAGGGCGGCGCCAACGGCGGCCCGCAGAATGTGCCCACCGACAAGGCCGCGATCGCGAAGCGCCAGGCGCAGGTGCGGGAGCAGTTCCGCAGCCGCTTCGCCTCGCCGGCCAAGCAATACCGCACCAAGCTCGTCGAACTGTACGGGCCGAAGGCCGGGGCCGCCATCCAGTACGCAGAGGCCTTCGAGATCTCGGAGTACGGCGGGCGGGCC
>CAYZBZ010000400.1:0-3097 GCA_964476725.1 uncultured Vicinamibacterales bacterium | reverse complement strand
CGGGTTCATCCCGGGAATCCGTCCGGGCAAGCGGACGGCGGAGTACATCGACACGATCCTGACGCGGATCACGCTCGTCGGCGCGATCTATCTGGCGATGGTCGCGATCCTTCCCACGTTCCTGATCAGCGGGTTCAAGGTCGCGCCGATTCCGTTCATCGGCGAGCGGCTGGATTCCGTGCTGCCGCGGTTCATCACCGAAGGCATGGGCGTGCAGTTCTACTTCGGCGGCACGTCGCTGCTCATCATCGTCGGCGTGGCGATGGACACGGTCCAGCAGGTGGAATCGCAGCTGATCATGCGCCACTACGACGGGTTCATGAAGAAGACCCGGATCCGCGGGCGGCGGGGCCAGTAGGTGGATCAGCGTGACAGCCCCTGTCGGGCGTTGAACGTCGTGCTGCTCGGGCCCCCCGGAGCGGGCAAAGGCACCCAGGCGGAGCGTCTTTCGCGGACGCGGGGGCTGCCGAAGATCTCGACGGGGGACATCCTCCGCGAGGTGGGGCAGGCGGGCACGGACGTCGGCCGCGCGGCGAAGGTGACGATGGAAGCCGGGAACCTCGTCGGCGACGACATCATGATCAAGATCGTGAAGAATCGCCTCGATCGGGAAGACGCGCGGCGCGGGTTCGTGCTGGACGGGTTTCCCCGGACGGTGGTCCAGGCCACGGCGCTCGACCGCATGGTCGCCGGGCGCGGGCCGCTCGTCGTGCTGGACATGGTCGTGCCAGAGGACGTGCTGGTGCGGCGGCTGGCCACGCGCCGGATCTGCGGCCGGTGCGGGTGGAACGCGGCGCCGGAGTGGACCACGTCGTGCGGCAAATGCGGCGGGCCGCTCGTCACGCGAGTCGACGATGGGAACGACGTCGTGCGCGAGCGGTTGAAGGTGTACCTCCGGCAGACGAAGCCGCTCGTCGAGTACTACGCGGGTCGCCCCTCGTTCACGGCGATCAACGGGAACCAGCCGCCTGACGTCGTGACGGCCGCGGTCGACGAGGCGCTCGACCGGGCGCTCGAGGCGGCCGCTCGCGGAGCAGTCCTGTGATCGTCTGCAAGTCGCCTGCGGAGATCGAGCGGATGCGCGCGGCGAACGCGCTCGTGGCGGACGTGCTCGCCGAGCTCGCCGGGATGGTCGCGGCGGGCGTGACGACGGCGGACCTCGACGCGGAGGCGGAAAGGCTGGTGCGAGCCGGGGGAGCGGAGCCGGCGTTCAAGGGCTATCGCGGATATCCCTGCACGCTCTGCGCCTCGGTCAACGAGCAGGTCGTGCACGGGATCCCGTCCGCGCGCGCGCTCGGCGAGGGAGACATCATCTCTCTCGACATGGGCGTGAAGCTGAACGGGTTCTACGGCGACTCGGCGGTGACGGTGCCGGTCGGCCAGGTGTCGGACGAGGCGGCGGCGCTGCTGCGGGTGACGCGCGAGTCGCTCGCCCACGGCATCGCGCAGGTGCGGCTCGGCGGCCGGATCTCCGATATCGGGCACGCGATTCAGCAGCACGTCGAGGCGCACGGGTTCTCGGTGGTGCGCGAGTTCGTCGGGCACGGCATCGGGGCGGCGCTTCACGAGGAGCCGCAGATCGCGAACTACGGAGAGCCCGGACGCGGACCGCGGCTCGCCGAAGGCATGGTCCTCGCGATCGAGCCGATGGTGAATGTGGGACGCCCTGCGGTGAAGGTGCTCGGGGACGGCTGGACCGCGGTGACGAAGGACGGCAGCCTGTCGGCGCATTTCGAGCACACCGTCGCGGTCACGAAGAACGGACCGCTCGTCCTGACGCAGCGGACCGCATCGGCGCAGGCGCGGTAACGCGGCGTGTCGGAGGCCGGGCGAGACGGCGCGATCACGGTGGAAGGCACGGTGCTCGAGGCCCTGCCACACGGGTTGTATCGGGTCGGCGTCGAGCATCAGCGCCAGGTGGTGGCGCACGCGCCGGGAGGCGCGGGGCGGAACTTCATCCGGGTGCTCATCGGCGATCGCGTGCGGCTGGAACTGTCGCCCCGCGATCTGACACGCGGCCGAATCGTCGCGGTGCTGGGGCGCTAGACCCCGGCGCTGGACGACGTCAGGCAACGGGACAGCCTCGAATCGCGCGCGGCCGCGCGGAAGGGAAAAGGGAAACGTCATGAAGGTCCGAGCGTCCGTGAAGAAGATTTGTGACAAGTGCAAGGTCGTCCGCCGCCGCGGTGTGGTGCGGGTGATCTGCTCGAACCAGAAGCACAAGCAGAGACAGGGCTAACGGCAACTGGGAACTGGCAACTACAAGGATCAAGAAGAATGGCACGCATTGCTGGCGTCGATCTTCCGCGGACCAAGCGCATCGAGATCGGGCTCACGTACATCTACGGAATCGGGCGGAAGCGCTCCACGGACATCCTGACCGCAGCGGGCGTGAGCCCGGACATCCGCATCAAGGATTTGTCCGAGGACGACGTCCGAAAGATCAGCCGGGTGATCGAGGAGCAGGGGCGCGTCGAGGGCGATCTCCGGAAGGAGATCTCCATGAACATCAAGCGCCTGATGGAGATCGGCAGCTACCGCGGCCTGCGGCACCGGCGCAACCTGCCGGTGCGCGGCCAGCGCACGAAGACGAACGCGCGGACGCGCAAGGGCCCGCGCAAGGGCGCGGTGGCGAGGAAGAAGACGGTATAGCTCCCGAGCTCCGAGCTCCCAGCTGAGAGCGGCGGAGCCTGGAAGCTGCTGGAAGCTGGTAGCTGGAAACTGGAAGCTGAATTCTTATGGCAAAGAACGATCCGATCGACGCGTCAGCCCCGCCCGAAGGCGGAAAGAAGGGGGCGGGCCGCCCCGCCAAGAAGAAGGCGTTCAAGAAGCGGGGCGAGAAGCGGATCGTGCACCACGGGTTCGCGCACATCCAGGCCTCGTTCAACAACACGATCATCACGATCACGGATCCCGAAGGGGCCGTCGTCGCGTGGTCGAGCGCCGGGGGCATCGGCTTCAAGGGCTCGCGCAAGGGAACGCCGTTTGCGGCGACCCAGGCGGCCATTGCCGCCGGCAACGCGGCGAAGGCGTTCGGCATGCGCAGCGTCGAGGTCCGCGTGAAGGGGCCCGGGGCCGGGCGCGAGTCGGCGATCCG
>CAYZBZ010000399.1:0-3135 GCA_964476725.1 uncultured Vicinamibacterales bacterium | reverse complement strand
GGCGTCGATGAAGTCGCGCATTTCGGCGAACTCGACGATCTCGTCGAAGCGCCTGGTGATCTCCCGCTTCGTCAACCCGAGCATGATGCCGTTGATGAAGACGTTTTCGCGCCCCGAGATCTCCGGGTGGAAGCCGGCGCCGAGCTCGATGAGGGCGGAGATGCGGCCGTTCACGTGCACGTTGCCGGTGGTCGGCTTCGTGATGCCGGCTACGAGCTTCAGCAGCGTGCTCTTGCCCGACCCGTTCCGGCCGATGACGCCGAGCGTCCGGCCGCGCGGCACCGTAAACGTCACGTCGCTGACTGCCTCGAACGTCTCGTCCGGCCGCAGGTTGCGGATCAGGCTGCGCGACAGCAGCGCGCTTTTGAGCGTGGAGAACTGCCGCCGCCGGCTGTAGCGCCGGTACACTTTCGAGGCGTGCGTGACTTCGATTGAGTTCATGATGACGGCAGGGCTGCCTACACCTCTTCCGCGAACGTGTCTCTCAAGCGATCGAACACAAAGTACCCGAACAGGAAGAACGCGACCGAGAGGGCGCCGAGCACGAGCAGCCACTTCAGATGTCCGACGGGTCCGGGAAAGAACAGGATCTCCTGGTATGTGATCGCCAGGTGCGTGAACGGGTTCAGCTTCAGGAGCATCGCCTGCCACATCACGTGCCCGGGATTCGCCGGGTCCTCGAACAGGAAATACGGATAGATGATCGGCGTCGCGAAGAACCAGAACGTCAACAGGTTCGACAGGATGTCCCGGATGTCGCGGAAGTGCACGGTCAACGCCGACAGGATCAGCGCGAACCCGGCGGTGAGCACGAGCTGCACGAGCACGACGAGCGGAAACAGCGCCAGCTCGCTCGCATTGAGCGGACGATGGTAATAGAGCAGAAAGCCCGCGAGGATCGGCAGGCCGAAGAAGAAGTGCACCATGTTGGCGAGCACGCTGACGATGGGCAGGATCTCGGCCGGGAACAGCACTTTCTTGATCAGGTTGCCGCCGGAGATGAGGACGCCGGCCGACTCGGAGAGCGACGATGAGAACCACGTCCACGGCAGGATGCCGCAGAACATGAACAGCGCGTACGGCTCGACGCGGGGGTCGTGCGACGCCGGCATGACGAAAGTGAAGACAAAAGAGTAGACCAGCAGCAGGAGCAGCGGGTTGATGAAGGACCAGAAGAACCCGAGGACCGACCCGCGATAGCGTGCTTTCAGCTCGCGGGCCACCAGACTCTCTATCAGGCCGCGGTAGCGGAACAGCCGCGCGAGGTTATGGAACATCGATCTCGAGGATCAGCGTCGTGATGTTGTCCGGCCCGCCCTCCTCGTTGGCGGCCTCCACGAGGCCGCGGCAGATCGCGTCGAGCGGAACGTCCTTCCGTCCGAGGATCTCCGCGATGCGCGCGTCAGGCACCACGGCGAAGAGCCCGTCAGAACAGAGAAGATACCGCTCGCCTGGCACGGGCGTGACCTCGGTGACGTCGACCTCGGGGTCCTCCCCCCCTGACAGCGCGCGCGTCACGACGTTGCGCCACGGGTGCTGCCGCGCGGCAGTCGGGCTCAGCATCCCGGCGCGCACCTGCTCCTCGACCCAGGAATGATCGTGGGTGATCTGCTCGAGCGCCCCCTTCCGCAGCACGTAGACACGGCTGTCGCCGACGTGTCCGACGCTCGCGCGGCGCTCGCCGAACAGCACCGCCGAGGCGGTCGTCGCCATCCCGCGCAAGCCCTGCGAGTCGGCTATCGCGGAAGCGATACGGCGGTTGGCGAGCCGGAAAGCGGCCTTGAGACGATTGGCTTCGAGACTGAGGGTGGGGTCGAACGGGAACGGCCAGGTGCGGTTCTTGTCGGCCCCCGCCGTTTCCTCGATGAACGCTTCGATCGCTTCGACGGCGACTCGCGAGGCGACCTCCCCCGCGACGTGACCACCCATGCCGTCAGCGACCACGAAGAGCCCGACGTCTGGACGGGTCGAGTAGCTGTCCTCGTTGCTGGTTCGCCTGAGGCCGGGATCTGAGCTGACGGCCCACGAAAACGAATGCAGCGGCGCCATGGTTGAGGGGGTCAGCCCCTGACGGAGTCTCTCATCCGCTTCAGCTCTCCGAGGCGGGCCCCTCCAGGCAACCGCGTGGACACCTGCAGCCTCGCCAGGGATTTCATCAGCGCCACACGCGCGCGATCGTAGTCGACCTCGGATTTCAGATGGGCCAGCCGCTCTTCCGCGCGGCGTTTGGCCGCCTCCGCGCGCTCGACGCTGATCTCCTCCGCCCGCTCGGCGATGCGCGCGAGGATCGTCACGCGATCCGGCAGCACCTCGGCAAAGCCGAACGCGATCGACAGAAAGACCTTCTCCTGGCCCTTGCGGTACCAGAGCGCGCCGACGGCGAGCGACGCCAGCAGCGGCGTGTGCCCGGGCAGCACGCCGAAGTAGCCTTCGGACCCGGGAATCTCGACCTCGTCCACCTGTTCCTGGACGATCAGCCGCTCCGGCGTCACGATCTGGAGATCGATATGCGTTGGCAAGGACATGTATTACTGACTGTCAGCCCTTCATCTTCTCCGCTTTTTCGACCGCCTCTTCAATCGTGCCGACCATGAAGAACGCCTGCTCCGGCAGGTGATCCCACGTGCCCGCGACGATGTCCTTGAAGCTGCGGACGGTATCGGCGATCGGCACGTACTTCCCGGCGAAGCCCGTGAACTGCTCGGCGACGAAGAACGGCTGCGACATGAACCGCTGGATCCGCCGCGCGCGGCCGACCGTCAGCTTGTCTTCTTCCGACAACTCGTCGATGCCGAGAATCGCGATGATGTCCTGCAGATCCTTGTAGCGCTGGAGAATCTGCTTCACCTGGCGCGCCACGTGATAGTGCTCCTGCCCGATGACCCGCGGGTCGAGAATACGCGAGCTCGACGCCAGCGGATCCACGGCCGGGTAGATGCCAAGCTCCGAGATCGCGCGTGAGAGGTTCGTGGTCGCGTCGAGATGCGCGAAGGTCGTGGCCGGAGCCGGATCGGTGTAGTCGTCGGCTGGCACGTAGATCGCCTGTACCGATGTGATCGACCCGTTCTTCGTCGAGGTAATGCGCTCCTGCAGCTCGCCCATCTCGCTCAAAAGGGTCGGCTGGTACCCGACGGC
>CAYZBZ010000398.1:0-3137 GCA_964476725.1 uncultured Vicinamibacterales bacterium | reverse complement strand
GGCGTGACAACGTCACAGTTACACGCCGCTGTCGGAGTTCAATGCGCGTGCGGAGCTCCAGACCCTGGCGCGAAACGGAGTCCCGTCGTCGTGCGCGCGAGGTATCGCTCCTCCGTCATGTCGCGTCGGTGCACCGACGTTGTCGTTGAGCGCGACAGCGGAAATGTGGCGCGTGCCGCGCTTGCCCGAGCGGTCAACACAGAACTGCACTCTCGTTAACAAACCTGCGAGTTGCCGGCTGGACCACCGCGCTTCGGTCAAGCCGCTCTTCGCCAGTCCTGTCAACGTCTTGGAGCGTCCGGCGGCGACGGCCCCGATCGTGCACGGCCGATGGATACACCCAATGAGCTTCATCCGTAGAGCTGCGGCGTTCGCCATTGCGCTCCTCATGCTGTCGCCCGCGGATGCGCTCCGCGCGCAGGCGGGAGTGCCCCCGATCGACCAGTCGATTACCTACATCCTGCCGCAGTGGGGAGGCTTCTATGGAGCGACGGACCAGACCGTCACGGCCGAGGTCGCCAAGCTGCGCACGCGGATCGGTGAGGGACGGCGTGTGCGAGTCGGGTTTACCGTGTACGCCTCGATCTACATGTCGCCGGTGGACCCGACCGACGCGGCGGCCGTTCGCGCCGCGCTCGCACCCACGCTCGCGGAAATGGACGCCGCGCTGACGCGCGCCCGTCAGCACGGAATCCCGCTGTGTATCTCGTTTCTGACAGCGCTCCGCAGCCGTACCGATGCGGCCCAGGCCGCGGACCAGGCGGCCGACCGCCGAACCATCCAGTGGCACAGCGACAACTCCCTGGCGCCAGGCTGGGCGACGCTGTCTCGCTACGCGCGGGTGCAGCAGGCGCGGCAGGAAGCATTTCTCAGGGAGCTGGGGCGTCAGATCGCGGTCCGCATGGCGGCCGACCCCGAGACCTTCGTCGCCGCGAGCGGCGACGGCGAAGTCGAGCTGTCCTACGACCGATCGGTGCAGTTCGGCAACGCGCCGACCGAGGCGGCATCGCTCGTCGCCGACTACTCGCCGTTTGCGGTCGCCGAGTTTCGCGACTGGCTGCGCGGCGCGGGAATGTATGCGGCCGGGCAGCCGTTCGCGGGTGAGGCGTACGTGAACGCCGCGCGCTACGCCGGAGACGCGACGCCTGCGGACCTGAATGCCGATTTCGGCAAGACGATCGCGACTACGTGGAACCTCAAGCACTTCGACTGGTCGCTGAGCGACGCCACGAGCCCGGACCCGAAGGCCATTCCCTCGTCGACGTACAGTCAGGCGGGCTGGCCGGCGCTGGCGATCGCGAATGCCTCCGGTTTTGACGCGCCTCGAGTGCGTCAGCCCGCCGATAGGTGGTGGCAGGTGTGGGATCTGTTCCGCCAGACGATGGTGTGGCGATACAACCGGCAGTTCGCGAAATGGATCACCACGTCGCCAGACGCCGCGACCGGTGCGACGGTGCCCGCGTCGCGCTGGTTCTCCGATCAGATCCCCGCGGACTATCTGTTCGGCTTCACGCCGGCGAACCCGGACTTCCGTCTGGCAACATCCGCCAGCCCCTGGTGGACGGCCGACACCAGTCCTTACGGGTCGCTCGGGATCACGTCGTTCAACCAGCGGAACACCGCCAATGGGTACCTCGCGCGCACGCTGGCCGGTGTGGCGCCGCAGATTGCGCAGCGCGGCGTGCGGTGGGGCATCTTCGAGTGGACCCCGTCGGTTCCGGTGTCGCCCGACGTCGAGGACTACCGGCGGGAGATGGCGCTCGTCGAGCAGTATCGTCCAAGCCTCCTCGTGCCGTGGTACTGGCAGGACCCCGCCTATCCTCCGATTCTCGGCACCGGCTTCGAGGTCGCGCTGAAGGAGCTCGTGCAGCGGCTCAATCGCCCGCCTCTGACACTCAGCCCGGCGTCGATCCAGATTGGCGCAGTTGCGGGCGCCGCCGCCCAGACACCCCCACAGACCGTGCGGGTCAGCGGCTTTGCCGGGGAAACGCCGGTCTGGGCCATCACCGCCGTGTCGCCGATGTTCACCGCGCAGAGGCGTCCGGACGGCCGCAGCTTCTCGGTCGCGCTCGCCGGGACGAATGTGGCCGCCGGCACCTACACCGGCGCCGTCACGGTGACGCCGACCACCGCCGGATACGGGCCGGTGACGCTGACAGTCACGGCCCGCATCACGTCCAACGGCGCCAGCACGCCGCCGTTCGGCGTGATGGAGACGCCGCTCGATAACGCCACGGGTGTTGTCGGATCGATCCCTGTCACCGGCTGGGCGCTCGATGACGTCGGGATCGCGTCCGTCAAACTTTGGCGTGACCCGGTGCCGGGGGAGGCGCCCGGCGCGCGGGTGTTCGTCGGCGATGCGGTCCTGGTGGAGGGCGCCCGTTTGGACCTGGTCGGCGCGTACCCGACGCTGCCCAACAACACGATCGGCGGGTGGGGCTACTTGCTGCTGACGAACATGTTGCCGACCCAGGGCAACGGTCCGTTCCGGCTGCACGCGATTGCCACGGACCGCGAAGGCAAACAGACGCTGCTCGGCTCGCGGACGATCACGTGCTCGAACAGCACATCGACGGCACCCTTCGGCGCGATCGACACGCCGGCGCAGGGGCAGACCGTCAGTGGGAGCGTGAACAACTTCGGGTGGGTGCTCGTGCCGGGCACAGCGCGCGCGGACGTTCCGGGCGGCGGCACCGTGGTGGTCGTGATCGACGGAGCGGTCGTCGGCGTGCCGGGCCAGTGGACGTCCCGTTCCGACATCTCGACGGTGTTCCCGACGGGCTTCTCGAGCCTGGCGTCGACGCTGGCCGTGCACACGTTCGACTCGACAACCCTCAGCAACGGCGTGCATACGATCGCGTGGGTGGTGACGGCGAACAACGGACAGGGCGCCGGCATCGGCAGCCGCTACTTCACCGTGTCGAACGGCGCCGCGGGCAGCGTCCTCGGTAGTGTCCGCCTTCAGGCGGACCGTGACCCCGATAGTGTCCGCCTTCAGGTGGATGATACCAGTAGTGTCCGGCTTCAGCCGGACCATGACAGTAGCGTCCGCCTTCAGGCGGACCAGGCGCCCCTCGACCGCCGCTCGATCACCGGCCGCCGCGGCTTCAATCTCGAGATCCCCTACCGCGCGTACC
>CAYZBZ010000397.1:0-3149 GCA_964476725.1 uncultured Vicinamibacterales bacterium | reverse complement strand
GGGCCGCGGGCCTGACGTGCTCCACCTGCGAGATGGGATCGCGCGGCGGCGCCGGGATCGAGATCGACGTGATGCACGTGCCGCAGCGCGAGAGCGGCATGACGCCGTACGAGATCATGCTCTCGGAATCGCAGGAGCGCATGCTACTCGTCGTGAAGAAGGGGCGCGAGGCCGAGGTCGAAGCGATCTTCGAGAAGTGGGACCTGCACGCCGCGCACATCGGCCACGTCACGGACGACGGGCTCATGCGCGTGAAGGATCACGGAAAGGTCGTTGCCGAGATCCCGAATACGGCGCTTGTCGACGAAGCGCCGGTCTACGATCGGCCGGCCGCGCGTCCGGCGTACCTCGACGAGGTCCAGGCGTTCGATCCCGCCGCACTGCCTCCTGCCGGCGGGCCGCGCGCCGCTCTCCTCGCTATCCTGGGTTCCCCCACGGTTGCGAGCAAGCGCTGGGTCTACCGCCAGTACGATCACATGGTCCGCACGAACACGATTGTGCTCGCGGGAATGGGCGCAGGCGTGGTCCGCGTGAAAGGCACGTCCCGGGCGCTGGCGCTGTCGGTGGATGGGAACGGCCGGTACTGCTATCTCGATCCGCGTCGTGGCGCCATGCTCGCCGTCGCCGAGGCCGCCCGGAACGTCGCCTGCGCGGGCGCGACGCCGATCGGCGCGACCAATTGCCTCAACTTCGGCAACCCGGAACGGCCCGAGATCATGTGGCAGCTGGTGGAGGCGATCGAAGGCATCGCGGACGCGTGCCGCGCGCTCGATGTGCCGATCACCGGCGGCAACGTCAGCCTCTACAACGAGACGAACGGCGAAGCGATCTACCCCACGCCGATCATCGGCGTCGTCGGCGTCATGGACGATGCGTCACGCGTGGTGGCGCGGGCATTCAAGGGCATCGGCGACGACATCGTGCTGCTCGGCGAGAACTTCGGCGAGCTGGGCGGCAGCGAATACCTGAAGGTCCTCCACGGGATGGTGAAGGGGCAGCCGCCGCGGCTCGATCTCGATCGTGAGCGCGCGCTGATCGGCCTCGTGACCCGCGCCGCGGCGTCCGGGCTGCTGCGCTCGGCGCACGACTGCTCAGACGGCGGAATCGCGGTGACGCTGGCGGAATGCGCGTTCGACACCGGCGGCGTCGGGCTGACCGTGGATCTGCCTGGTGTGGCAGCCCTGAAGAGCTGCGCTACGGAGACGAAATCCGGTTCGCCGGACCGGGCCGAGACGCCTGAACACGTAGCGCAGCCCTTCAGGGCTGCCGACCTCATCGCAACGCTCTTCGGGGAGTCGGCGTCTCAGGTCGTGGTGTCCGTGCGTCCGGACGATCGCGCCACCTTGATGCGGATGGCCGCTGACGCCGGCGTGCCGGCGCAGCTCGTCGGTCGAACGGGTGGAACGCGACTCACCATACTCGTCGGGGGCCAGCCGGCTATCGACTGCGACGTGGCCGAAGCTGAACAGGTCTGGTCGCGGGCGATTGAGCGGTACTTCGCCGGCCGAGCGGCGTAGAATGTCAGTCTGACCCGAGGCACCTTGGTATTGGCTTCAACCGTAGCGCTTCAACCGTAGCGCAGCCCTTTAGGGCTGCCTGGGTAAGGTGTCGCAAGTACGCCGAGCGCCGAAGGCGCGAGGCAGCTCACTAATAAATGCTGGATAAGTTCAGGGACGAATGCGGCGTCTTCGGGATCTTCGGAAATCCCGAGGCAGCCAACCTCACCTACCTGGGGCTGTATGCGCTGCAGCACCGCGGGCAGGAAAGCGCCGGCATCGTCACGGCGGACGGCGCGAGCATGCTCGCCTCGCGCGCGATGGGGCACGTCGCCGACGCCTTCGATGCCGCCGCCCTTGCCGGGCTGCCGGGGCATCTCGCGATCGGCCACACGCGCTACTCGACCGCCGGCGAGAGCCGGCTGTCCAACGCACAGCCGTTTCTCATCGACTGCGCGCACGGCCAGATCGCCGTCGCGCACAACGGCAACATCGTCAACGCGCGCGAGTTGCGCGACGAGCTCGTCCAGGGCGGGTCGATCTTCCAGACGAGCAGCGACACCGAGGTCCTGCTCCACCTGTACGCCCGCGCGAAGGCGACGTGCATCGAGGACGCGCTGATCGAGTCGATCGCCCAGCTTCGCGGCGCCTATTCGCTGGCGCTCCTGACGAAGGATCGGCTCATCGCGACGCGCGATCCGAATGGCTTCCGCCCTCTTGCGCTCGGGAAGCTCGGCGACGCCTGGATCGTGTGCTCGGAGACGTGCGCGCTCGATCTCATCGGGGCCAGCTACGTCCGCGACGTCGAACCCGGCGAACTGATCGTCATCAGCGACGGCGGCCTCCGATCAATCAGGGCCTTCCCCCCATCGCAGCGGTTGTCCCAGTGCGTGTTCGAGCACGTGTATTTTGCGCGCCCTGACAGCTACGTGTTCGGCCGCAGCGTCAACGACGTGCGGACCGAGCTCGGCCGCGTGCTCGCCCGCGAGGCGCCTGCGAACGCCGACGTCGTCGTCCCGATTCCCGACTCGGGTGTCTGCGCCGCAACCGGCTTTGCCGAAGAAGCGAAGCTCCCGCTCCGCATGGGGCTCATCCGCAACCACTACATCGGGCGCACGTTCATCCAGCCGCAGCAGTCGATCCGCCACTTCGGCGTCAAGGTGAAGCTGAATCCGGTCCGCAGCATCCTCGAGGGCAAGAGCGTCGTGCTGCTGGACGATTCGCTGGTGCGTGGGACGACGAGCCGGAAGATCGTGAAGATGGTGAAGGCGGCGGGGGCGCGCGAAGTGCATCTGCGGATCAGCTGCCCGCCGACCGTGTCCCCGTGCTTCTACGGCGTCGACACGCCGAGCCGGGCAGAGCTCATCGCCGCCACGCACACGATCGAGGAGATCCGCAAATACGTCGGAGCGGACACGATCGCCTATCTCAGCCTGGAGGGCCTCCGCGCGGCGGTGGGGACCGGCCAGCAGTCTTACTGCACATCCTGCTATACCGGCGTGTATCCCGTGGCTTTTCCCCGCGACGAGCAGGCCTATCTCCAGCTCGCGCTCAAAGTCGTCGACTGACGCTCATGCGGCGCCTTGTCCTGTTGCTCGCGGTCATGGCGCTCGTGCCGGCCGCGCCGACCGCGGCCCAGTCACCGGCGCCCGC
>CAYZBZ010000396.1:0-3156 GCA_964476725.1 uncultured Vicinamibacterales bacterium | reverse complement strand
CGTCAAGCTGGCGAAGGAGCTGTCGAAGCGCGATACCGGCCGCACGCTCTACATCCTCGACGAACCGACGACCGGCCTGCATTTCGAGGACACCCACAAACTGCTCGATGTCCTGAACAAGCTCGTCGACCAGGGCAACACGGTCGTGATCATCGAGCACAACCTGGACGTCATCAAGTCGGCGGACTACGTGATCGACCTTGGCCCCGAAGGGGGCGCGGGGGGCGGCAGGATTGTCGCGAAGGGGACTCCAGAAGATGTCGCGTCGAGCCGAGAGTCCTTTACGGGACGGTTTCTCGCGGGTGTCCTCGGCGCCCCATCGGCCCTGGCGGCGTCGTGAGGTGGGCCATGAACGCGTTCTGCCGCAGGTTTTGCTGTGGTAGCATAGCCACACTCGGCGCTGACGAAGTTGTGGCTACCCGACCACATCCCCTATACCCCAAGTCGCAGTAGCCCCCTGTTCTGAACGACAAACTCATTTAATTTCAACAAGTTAACGTTTCAGATGCCAGCGATTTCCAGGTGGCAGGCGCTTTGCTGAACTCACGTCCGGCTACCCAGCTCCCAATAGAGAGGTCATGAACGCTCAGCGCACGCTCCGCCGAACTGTGTCCTGCACCGGAATCGGACTTCATTCCGGCAACAAAGTGACGCTGTCGCTCAAGCCGGCCCCCGCCGACTATGGGATCCGCTTCCAGCGCACGGATCTGGGCGGGCTCGAGATTCCAGCGACCGTCACGCACCTCGGTGGCATTCAGTATCAGACTGGCCTGACCCGCGAAGCGGTCTCGGTCGAGACGGTCGAACACCTGCTGGCCGCGCTCTCCGCGCTCGGCATCGACAACGCCATCGTCGAGCTGAATCACCCGGAAGTGCCGATCATGGACGGGAGCGCCGCGCCGTTCGTGTACCTGATTCTGAACGAAGCGGGCGTGAAGCGGCTGCAGGCCCCGCGCCGCTATCTGAAGGTGCTCCGTCCGATCTCGCTCACGCAGGGAGAGAAGCGGATCGCGCTGTATCCGTCGGATCACTTCAAGGTGACCTACAGCATCAGCTTCGACCATCCGCTCCTGCGGCACCAGTCGCGGACGATGCGGATTACCGAAGACAGCTTCGTGGAGGACATCGCCCCGGCGCGGACGTTCGGCTTCCTGAAGGAAGTCGAGATGCTGCGGCAGCGCGGCCTCGCGCTCGGCGGCTCGCTCGACAACGCGATTGTCCTCGGGGAAACCGGCGTTCTCAACAACGCGCTGCGGTTCGACGACGAGTTCGTCCGTCACAAGATCCTGGATGTGATCGGCGATCTGTCGCTCGTCGGCCATCCCGTGGTCGGGCATCTCGTCGCGCACCGCGGCGGCCATGCGCTGCACACGGCGTTTGCCGCGAAGATCCTCGAAGAGACGGATGCCTGGCGGCTGGTGGACGCGCCGGCGGACGGCGGCCTGATCGGGATGCCTGTCAGCGTGCCCGCGACGAGCGCCGCGGGCCTGGCGAACTAGCCGGATCTTCCGCTAGATCACGACAAGCGACTTCGTCGTCGTCTCCGATCCGCAGGCTTCGAACCAGTCGATGCCTTCGCTGACCAGATCGAACTTGAGGCTGTAGCGCCCCTTCTCGACGGGAGCGGTCACCGTCATCTCCACGTTCACGCTCGCATCCGGCGAGAGCGTTCCGGGCAGCCACGCGCGCTCGAAGTCGCGGTTCACGAGCGAGCCATCGCGTGCGCAGAGCTGCGCCCCGACGCGCACCAGGCGGCGCCCGTAGGTCGCCTGGGCTGGGAACGGGCGCGTGGAGAGATTGCGGACCGTCGTCCGGACGGTCAACTGGCGGCCCGCGCGGGCAATCAGCGGCAGTCCGGGAAGAGGGCCGCTGACCTCGATGCGGGCGCGCGGCGTCGCCCCAGGTATCGCGTTACCCAGGTTGTTGTCGTCCCAGATTTCGTGCTTGATCGCGGCGAGCGCCGCGCTGCCTGGCACGAACCGCCGCGAGTACATGTCCTCGGGGTGATCGGTCAGTTCCCAGCACAGCCGATCGAGGCCCATCTCGCCAGCCATGTCGCGGGCGCGGGTCATCTCCCCGTCGCTGTCGTTGTGTGTGAACAGAATGTAGCGCCAGTTGATGAACGGCACATCCCGCCCGGTGGCGCGCTTCTCCTGCGCCGCCGCCCTCAGGTTCCGGATCGCCTTCTCGAAGTCGCCGCGCTTCCGGTACTTCGCGTAGCTGTCGGCGGTTGCGCCGTCGATCGAAAAGGTGACCTCGTCTATCCCGGAGTGCACGAGCCGCCGGACCTGCTCCTCGGTAAAGGCGAGGCCGTTGGTGCTCGTGTAGAGGTAGATGTGGGGGAACCGCGCCTTGATGTACTCGCACATCTCGATGGCGCGTTTGTGAAGGAACGCCTCGCCGTAGTTGAAGAAGTCGACCCGGCCGAGCGACGGCCCCGCCTCATCGATCACACGGCGGAAGAGCTCGAAGTCGAGCATGCCGGCGTGGCGCGTGCGGGTGATGCCGGTTTCCGGCGCGCAGCAGGCCTGAGCGCACGAGATGTTGCACGCCGCCGTGCACTCGATGTAGAGCCGCGAGGGGAGCGCCGCCACGTTCAGGTCGCGCTGCGGCGGGGCGTCCTCTTTCTCGAGCGGCAGCTTCAGCGCGCAGTCCCCGCAGAACGTCGATCCTCCGGCGTTCAGATCGCGGCGCAGCCTCGAGGCGCGCTCGCCGGTCCAGATCGCCGAGACGCCTTCCGCCCTGGCGTCGCCGAGCACGCGCTTGCCGTAAGGATCGGCGCACCCGCAGACCATCCGCCCGTCGCAGAGCATGATCATCGTGCTCCACGGCCAGCTGCAGGTGAAACGAGTGGCGAGGTAGTTCAGGGACACTACTTCCTCGTGAGCTTCTTCATATACGCCCCGAGCCGCTCGTTCTCGTACGAGACGGAATTGAGGAAGAGGCTTTCGGACAGGTACTGGCGTCGCTCCTCGCCGGTCATCTGCTCGATCAGGTGCTGGATTTCGCGGACCATGTCCTCGAACGTGCGTTCCAGCTCCCGCTTCGCCGTGACCTCGATGTACAGCGCTTCGAGCACGGACAGCAGGTCGCCGTCGAGGATCACGTCCGTGCCGTTCGTCATTTTGATCGTGCGCATCGCTACGCTCCGAAGCT
>CAYZBZ010000395.1:0-3215 GCA_964476725.1 uncultured Vicinamibacterales bacterium | reverse complement strand
TCGCCAGGTCTGGCTTGGTCAGAAGAAAACAGAGAAGCGCGAGGACTTTCCGCCTAACGCTCGAACCCGAAACCAGCCTTGCTCCTATCTGGATTGAGACGCGGTTCTGATCCTCAACAAACACCCTATCCGCAAGCCTGCGAGCCAACGCTCGTCCTAGCGGCGACGCCCCAGCGTGTCTCCTCTGACGCCGAGCATAGGTCCGCAGCCGTTTGATGTCCGTGCGATCTCCAATTGACTCGAGGAGCCGTGCGCTAGAAAGCCCTTCGCCGAGATTCGCGTTCGCGACCTTGTCGCGCAGGACGAAGCGCCAACGGCCCGGGTGCATCTGCGCAGCGGTCGCTACGACAGTCAAAGCGGGGTCATCCAATTCGTCGAGTCTGCGAGCGACAAGATCCGCGACGAACGTAACGTTCCAGGGTGACATTGACATTGATGCGACGGCGGCGGAGAACTCGGATTGGACGGCGCAGTAGCTTCTGAGTAGCTGAGCGATCCGCCGCCAGTGCTCCGACCTTTGGTGTCTGGCGGCGCGGAAGGCCTCTGACGCCAGCGCCGAACCATCAGAAGAGGAGGCCGCGACTCCCACGTAGGCGGCGGTGATGATCTGGGCTGTACGTTGGCCGATCACGACGCCCCCAACACGTCGATCGATCTCAGATAGCCGAGATTCCGCCTCGTCGTAACGTCCTCGTCTGGCGAAAAACCGCGCCAGCTGGAGGCTCAGCGCCAATCGATCGTTTGCGTTGAGGTCTGGGGTCCCATCGATTCCGTCCAACATGTCCCAGGCGTCGTCCGGGCCGTAATAACAATCCGCAAGATCTGCGAGCTCGAGGGCGGCCTCCACTTGCCCGAGGCTCGACGCCCGGTCGATCTCGTCCGTCGCTAGGTCTCGTTGACCGAGCATCGTCAGCGCGCTCGTCCTTGCCATCAACGCCGACGAGATCTCTATTTGAGACGACGTTTGCTGCAACGAATCGATCGCTTGGTCGGCATACGCCAGTGCAAGCTTTGGATCGTCTTGGAGTATCGAAATGATGGCGAGATTGAGCATCGAGACGCCGAAGTAGTGGGGGTGGATGCCGCGCTGCTGCCCAGCAATGGAAAGCAGCTGCTTCGATAACGCCTCGATGCTGCCGTCGCTGCCCGCGGCGACCATCAGGCGTATGCCGTCAGAGATGAGCCTCAGGTGATCGCTGTGGCTCGTATCTCTCAGGCGACCTGCGAACAGGAGTGCCTGCCCGCTCTTTCCCGTTTGCAAGTGCATCGTCGCGAGATTGAGCAGTGCATAGTCGCTCTCTTGCGAACCCGGGGCGGCTCTGTCCAGCACGGCGCTTGAGAGGGCGATAGCCGAATCGTATGACCCCTGCTGCATCGCCATGCGAGACTCAACCAGGTTCAGCCCAGGTGGCCTCGATTCCCGCGGCATGTGATCCATGTATTCGGTAGCGACAACGTACTGGCCGCTGCCCATGATCTCCGGGATCGCGGCGGCGACGACTGACGCCACGCAGTCGAGGTCGCCGGCTTCGCGGTAGTGGTGGGCTGCCACACGCCAGTCGATCAACGCTGCCGCTTCGGCGGCCTTTCGGTGGAGGCCGCTGATCGTCGCTTGGCCGGACGAGAGCCGAAGGCGAGCCTCGAGGAATTCGCGCACGAGCGGGTGATAGCGCTGCGGTCCCTGCGACGTCCGCGCGGGTCGCGTCAGCAAGGTGAGTCGCTCGGCCGCTGCGGTGAGGCGTCCGATCTCGGCGGCATCGACCTCGGCCACCACTCCGGCGAGATCCGCCGTCACGGTCTGCAGGATCGACGTCCGCATGAGGAACTGCTGGAGGTCCTCCGGAAGGTCGCCGACCACCTCCTCGGCAAGGTAGTCGTACAGCTCCTGGTCGGCGCCGCTGAGGCTGCGGACGAAGCGGCGAATCTCCGCCGGTGTTCGGTCGCGCAGTGCGGCCTGCACCAGTTGCAGCGACGCCACCCAACCCTCGGTCCGAGCGGCGACATCGGCCAGCACGTCCGGCTCCAGGGTGCGCCCATACGTCTCGCTGAACAGGCGTCGCGTTTCGGCCGCGTCGAACCGCAGATCGTCCGTACCGAGCTCCGCGACCTCGCCAGAGGCACGCAATCGGGCCAGCGGGATGGTCGGTGGCCGCCGGCTGGCGAACACGATCGACATGCGCTCGGGCGCGCGTGCCACCAGCTCGCGGGCGATGAGTCGGACGTCGGGGGAGTCGTCGACGAGATGGAAGTCATCGAGGATGAGGACCGCCCCGTGTTCCGCGATGCTGGGCAATTCGCGCAGGAAGACATCGATCGCCGAATCGCGCGTCGGGCCTCCGACCGACATGTCGCCGAGCATCGAGGCGGTCGTCGGGGCGAAGCCTGGATCGTGCTCTCGGCCGGCTGCCACCAGGTGGTTCAGAAAGGCGATCCAGTCCCGGTCGTCTTCCTCGAGTCGATACCAGAGCGTCCGCAGGCGCGTTCGTCGCGAGAAGTCGGCGAGCAACGTCGTCTTGCCGTAGCCGGCGTCGGCAAGCACGAGGATCACGCGATCGTGGATCTTGGCGTTCAACCAGCCCAACAGACGGTCGCGAGCCAGCGTCTCCTCGCGGAGCGACGGCGGTTGGACCTTCGCAGGCTGGATCGGGTAGCGGTTCAAAGCGTCGCCTGTGGCTCCGTGCGGTGCAGACCCGACGGTGGCCGACCGACCAGGACCAACGGCGACCGGCTGCCACGAACCGCCGATCCTTGTGTGGGCCGACGGGTGAGGCGGCGCGAACGATACGGAGCGCTCGCTCGCGATGTCAACGCTGAGGTTGGGTCCGGGCATGCGCCCGATGATGCCCATCGGCGCTCATCCGCCGATTAGCTGCGACTCCCCACGTGCAGCAACCCCCGGGGCGGCGGCGTCAGCCCTCGTATTCGAAGCCGATCTTGACGTCGACCCGGTACTCGACGATCTGGCCGTCGCGGACTTCGGCGGTGGACTTCACGACCTCTACGTGCACGATGTTGCGCACTGTCTTCGAGGCCGTGGCGACCGCCTGGCGGGCCGCATCGCTCCAGGATTGAGGGCTGGTGCCGACCATCTCCCGGATGATGATGACGCCCATTCCACTCTCCTCCTCGATGGCCTCCGTCACGCCTCTGTCGCCGCGCCCATCATGACACGAGGCCGACCCGTCGCCGGGCCGGCCTCGTGGCTGCTCAGGGGA
>CAYZBZ010000394.1:0-3234 GCA_964476725.1 uncultured Vicinamibacterales bacterium | reverse complement strand
CATCGGAAGGTTCACGCCGGTGATCACCTCGACGTGCGCACTGACGAACGTGACGCCCAGGTTGGCCGGCGTGCCGCCGAACATGTCGGTGAGGACCAGCACGTCCGCGGGCTCGCTCTCGGTGCCTCCGGCCGACGCTCCGACGCGCGCGATGGCCTGGCCGATGTCCTCGCGCGCGTGGTCGACATCCTCGTGCCAGCCGATCGACACCGCGGCAAAGTGCGGCAGATCGCCCACGATCATCTCGGCTGAATTGACCAGTTCGGCGGCCAGCTGTCCGTGCGTGATGACGACGACGCCTAACTTCATGCTGCGCAGCTACTCGTTCGCGATGTCTCTGTGTTTGACCCGGAGCCGGACCCCCGGGATCCCCGAGAGCCCCTTCTTGAGCGCCTCCGACATGGCGACGGAGCGATGGCGCCCACCCGTGCATCCGATGCCGATGGTCAGGTAGCTCTTTCCCTCGTGCACGTACTGAGGAATGAGGAACGTGAGCAGGTTCAGCGTGTGCTCCAGGAACTCGTGCGTCGCGCTCGATCGCTCCAAATATTTCACGATCTCGGCGTCGCGCCCGGTGTGCGGACGCAGCGCCGGAATGAAATGCGGGTTCGGCAGGAACCGCACGTCGAACAGCAGGTCGGAGTCCACCGGGATGCCGTGCTTGAACCCGAAGCTGAGGATCGTCACGACGAGCTGGCCGTCGGGCGCGCGGCCGGCGGCAACACCGGTAAACGCGTGTCGCAGCTCGTGAACCGTCATCTCGGAGGTGTCGACGACATGGTCGGCCAGCTTCCGGATGGCGCGCATCGCTTCGCGCTCCTCGCGGATGCCTTCGATCGCCGAGCGGTCCGGCGCGAGCGGATGCGGGCGCCGTGTCTCGCTGAACCGGCGGACGAGCGTCGGTTCCGCCGCCTCGAGGAAAATCAGCGCGGGGTTCAGCCCCTTCCTGCTCCTGAGCCGCCGGTAGACGCGCGGAAACTCCTTGAGCATCTTCCCTTCGCGGACGTCCACGACCACCGCGGCTCTGGAAATTTCCGTGCCGGCGCGCAGCGTCAGGTCGGCGAGCATGGGCAGCAGCGTGACCGGCAGATTGTCGACACAGAAGTACCCGAGGTCTTCGAGCGCGCGAATGGCCTGCGACTTCCCTGAACCGGAGAGCCCCGTGAGCACCACGAACCGCGACGTGACCGCGGTCCGGGCCGCGCGCCGCGCGGCGTGGCGCTTCTCGCGCATCAGTGATCCTCTCCCGCGTCGACATCCGCCCCGGCCGACAGCTGCTGGTTCAGCCGATCCACGAGGCGCCGGGCCGAGTGGTGACCGCGTGCGCGCAGCAGCTGGTTGCGGGCCGCGACCTCCACCAGGATGGAGACGTTGCGCCCGGGGGCGACGGGCATCCTGATCATCGGGAGCCGCGCGCCGACCACTTCATAGAACTCATCGTCCAGACCGAGCCGATCATACTCCCGCCCATGTTCCCACCGTTCGAGGCGCACCACGAGCTCCACCCGCTTCGAGGACCGGGTCGATGCGACGCCGAAGAGATCCTGCACGTTGATCAGCCCGAGGCCGCGGATCTCCATGTGGTGCCGCGTCAGGTCCGGACACGTGCCGATCACGAACGACTGGTTTCGGCAGCGCAGCTCGACGACGTCGTCCGCCACGAGCCGGTGGCCGCGGACGACGAGATCGAGCGCGCATTCGCTCTTCCCGATGCCGCTCTCGCCAATCACAAGGACGCCCAGGCCGAGGATGTCCATCAGGACGCCGTGGACGACGCCGCGGGCGGCCAGATACGTGTCCAGCACGGCCGAGAGGCGCGACATCGCGTCGGGGGTCGGGGCCTGCGTGAGCAGGAGGGGCACGGCCGCGCGGTCGGCCTCCGTAATGGCTTCGGCCGGGGGCACGAGCCCGCCCGTGACGAGCACGCACGGGAGCGCATGGCTGAAGACGCGGCGCAGGGCGGCGCTCCGCTCCTCCGCCGGCAGCGTCTCCAGGTACCGCACTTCGCTCTCGCCGAAGACGAGCACGCGTCCGCCGCGCAGGTAGGCGTCGAAGCCGGACAGCGCGAGGCCGGTTTTCTGCGAGTGAGGAATGGTGATGCGGCGCTGCAGGCCCTCGGCCCCGGCGAGCAGCTCGAGGTCGAGCGCGCGGGAATCGGCCACGTCCCGCAAGACCGTGGCGACGGTGACACCCCGCAGCTCTGCGGTTTCGGTCATTGCTGCGTGCCCAGACTGGTCAGACACGACATGACGTTTGCGGCAGCCGGCGCCAGGCTAGTCCGGCTCGATCAAACCGAGGTTGCCGTCCTTCCGGCGAAACAGGATGCTCACCGCGTCCGTGTCCGCATTCCGGAAGACGACGAAGGTGTCCGATCCGGCGTCCAGGCGAAGCGCCGCGTCCTCGATCGACATCGGCTTGACCGCGTAGCGGGTCGCGCGCACGATTCGCGGCTGCGCGGGGGCCTCGGTCGCGGCGCCCGGCACGGCGCGGGCCTTCGAGTGCTTGCGCTTCCGGTCATGCCACTTGCCCTTGAGCGTCTCCGCCTGCTGCTCGATCTTCTCCGTCGCCTGGCGCACCGACAGGGGCCACCCAACCCCTTCGCCGTTGCCGCGCAGCACGTGGTCGCCGCGCGTGTACACCACGATCTCCGTGCGATGGCGGTATTTTTCCCTCGTCAGCGTGATGGCCGCCGAAACCGCGGCGTCGTTCAGCACGCGTGCGAGACGGGCGAGGCGCTTATCGAGCAGTTGCCGCAGCGGAGGCGTGACGTCCACGTGGCGGCCGGTGATATCGAGTCGCATAGTCATGACGCTTGCAGCTACCAGTTACCAGTTACCCGGCTTCCAGTTTCGATTCCGACGTTCTTCTTGCTGGCAACTGGCAACTGGTCACTCGAAACTGGCAGCTCAGAACAGCACCTTTCTCTGGTTCGACGTGGGGATCTTCAGCTCCTCACGGTACTTCGCGATCGTGCGGCGCGCGAGCATCAGACCCTCTTTCTGGAGGATGCTGACGATCTTGGAGTCGCTCAGCGGCTTCCGCGGGTCCTCGTTCTCGATGATCTTCCTGATCCGCTGCTTGATCGTGACCGACGACACGCTCTCGCCGTAGGAGCTGCTGATCCCGCTGTGGAAGAAGTACTTCAGCTCGAACACGCCCTGCGGCGTGTGCATGTACTTGTTGTTGACGACGCGGCTGACCGTCGACTCGTGCATGCCGATGTCGTTGGCCACG
>CAYZBZ010000393.1:0-3235 GCA_964476725.1 uncultured Vicinamibacterales bacterium | reverse complement strand
CACGCGCCACCTCCGGGGTTGGCTGACGCGCCGGATTATTCCCCCGCAGTCTGCGGCTGTCAATTCCCCGCCGCGCACCCTATAGCATTTCAGCGTTTTTCAGCCAACGCTCAGGACACCCGCCCTGCCGGATGCTACCCTTATCGGCAGGCGCGGATCATGAAGCACGGCGTCCTCCTCGCGCTCGCGGTAGCGGCCGTCTCGTCCGTCGGCGCGCAGACCCCTGCGGAGACGGCCGTCGGGCCGCATGTCGACCCGGCGGCGGCGGTCGCGCTTCGTGCCCGCGGACTGGAGCTCGGCTACAACCTCGATCACGCCGACGCGATCGCGGCCTTCAAGCAGGCGATCGCCGCCGACCCGCACCGAGCCGCCGCGTACCGCCTGCTGGCCGCCACGACCTGGATCACCCTGCTCTTCGAGCAAGGCGCCATCACCGTCGATGATTTCCTCGGGCAGGCGCGCGCCAACCTCCCTCGATCTGCACCGGCCTCGCCCCTTTCAGATGCCTTTTACGACTCGCTGGGCCAGGCGATACGAATCGCCGAACAGCAGCTTCGCGAGCACCCGGCCGACGCGGACGCACACTATCAGGTCGGCGCCGCGTACGGGTTCCTGGCCTCGTACACCGCGACCGTCGAGGGTCGCTTGCTGGGCAGTTTTGGTTCCGCGCGTCGCGCGTACCGCGAGCACGAGCGCGTGCTGACCCTCGATCCCCAGCGCAAGGACGCGGGCCTCATCGTCGGGATGTACCGCTACGCGGTGTCCGAGTTGTCGGTGCCGCTTCGACTGGGCGCCTATCTGGCCGGCATCGGCGGCGGACGGGAGCGCGGGCTGCGCCTGGTCGAAGACGCCGCGCGCTATCCGAGCGACGTCCAGCCGAATGCGCAGTTCACGCTCATCCTCATGTACAACCGCGCCGCGCGCTACGACGACGCGCTGCGCGTGATTGGCGAATTGCAGCGACGGTACCCGCGCAATCGTCTGCTCTGGCTCGAGGCCGGTGGCACCGCCCTCCGGGCAGGACGCCTCGCGGAAGCACGAGCGGCGCTCGAAGAGGGGCTCGCGCGACTGTCGCGCGACACTCGGCCGCGCGCGCACGGCGAGGACGCACGCTGGCGATACACCTACGGCGCGACGCTGGTCGCGCTGAAGGACGGCGCGCCTGCCGAGCGGGAGCTGCGCGCGGCCCTCGACGGCGCCGAGCGCGACTGGGTCCGAGGCCGCGTCCACAAGGAGCTGGGCAAACTGGCCGACCTCGCCGCCGATCGCTCGCGCGCCCTCGCAGAGTATCGACTGGCCGACCGGCTCTGCCGCCAGGACCACGATTCCATCTGCTCGGATGAAGTGAAGACCCTGATGAAGAAGGGCTATCGGTAGCCGCCATGTCCGGACGACATCCAATTCCGCTGACTGGCTTCACCGGGGACAGAGCCACTCGAGGCCACCGCGCCGGAGCCGCGCCGAACCGTATGACCCCCGTCATGGCGCTATGGAGTGGCTACCGTATGCTGCTCACGGCGTGATGCGAATCGTCATCGTGGGCGGCGGCATCGCCGGCCTTTCGGTCGCATGGGCGGTCCGCAGGCGTGATCCGAGCGCTGACGTGGTCGTCCTGGAGCGCGGCCCGCGCGCCGGCGGCAACGTCCGTACGGAGTACGCCGACGGCTACACCTGCGAGTGCGGCCCCGACGGGTTTCTCGACAGCGCCGCGGCGACACTGCGCCTTGCGCGGGAGGTCGGCCTCGAGTGGCGGCTACTGCCGAGCCACGACGCCGCGAAGAGGCGGTACATCTTTCTCAAGGGCCGGCTCCATGAAGTGCCCAGATCGCCGGCGGCCTTCTTGAGAAGTTCACTGCTCTCCGTTCGGGGTAAAGCCCGCGTCGCCTGGGAACCTTTCGCACGTCCCCAGCCCGAGGAGGACGAGTCAATCTACGACTTCGCGGCGCGCCGCATCGGGTCGGAAGCCGCGTCGGCGTTGATCGACTCACTGATCTCAGGAATCTTTGCCGGCGACGCGCACGCGCTCTCGCTGCGCGCCTGTGCGCCGAAGATATGGCAGCTCGAAAACGACCACGGGGGGCTGCTCCGTGCGCGCCTCGCCACGTGGCGGAGGCACCGGCGGAATGAGGCGCCCAACGCTTCGGCGGGCCGCCTGACCTCGTTTGTCGGCGGCATGACGGAACTGACAGACACCCTCACGCGGTCGCTCGATCGTGCCGTCCGCACGGCAACACCTGCGCTGCGGCTTCGCAAGGGCTGCGGGACGGACGGGTGCCGGTCTGCGGCTGCTGCTCGCGGTTACACCGTCGAGACCCAGGCTGGTTCGATCCGGGCGGACGCGGTGGTGCTCGCCGGGCTCGCGTCGGAGTCCGCCGCGCTGATGCGGCCGTTCGATCCCACGATCGCCAGCCTGCTCGACGGCATTCCGACCGCTCCACTTGCGGTCCTGTGCCTCGGGTATGACGCCGCAGCCGTAAGGACATGCTGCGCTCTCGATGGGTTCGGGTTCCTTGTGCCGCGCAGCGAGCGAATTCGCATCCTCTGCGCGCTGTGGGAAACCAGCATCTACTCTCACCGTGCGCCAGCCGGGAAAGCCTTGCTGCGCGTCATGATTGGCGGCGCATGCGATCGCGAAGCGGTGAGCCTGGGCGACGAGGCATTGCTCGGGATTGCCCGGAGGGATCTCGCGCGTACGATGGGGCTGTCGATCGCGCCCGAGTTCGTGAAGATCATCAGGCACTCTCGCGGCATTCCGCAGTACGTGAAGGGACACCTGGCGCGGCTGCGGCGCATCGATGCATCGCTGCAGGCCCATGCCCGTCTGTATCTGGCCGGACAGTCCTATCGGGGCGGCTCGATCACCGCCTGCATCGCGGACGCCGATCGGGTCGCCGCCTCCGTGCTGGAGCATGCGCGCGCCGCGTCGGAACACGTGCCGTAACGGAGCTTCGCCTCAAACGGTCGAGGACGGGCACGACCCCGGTGCGGCGGAGCTTCGTGACTCGGCTGCCGGCCGGCAATCCAGCCTATCTCGAGTGGCGGCGGCGGACGTGAAGTCGAGATGCGACGACAGGTCGCGCCGCCGCTCCAATGCGTCGAAGAACAAGGGCTGTCCCGGCATCCGCGCTTTGCCGGGACAGATCCGCGCGAACCACTCCTCGTCGAGGAGTTCCATACAGAGCGAAAAGTGATCGACGCCGAGATCGACGAGGCGATCGTAGCCGGAGAAATCCCG
>CAYZBZ010000392.1:0-3243 GCA_964476725.1 uncultured Vicinamibacterales bacterium | reverse complement strand
CGATCGAGCGGCCCGCGCGGGCGCTCGACACGTTCCCGGTCGCGCGGCTGCACGTGAAGCCGACACGTGCCGGGGAAGCGCACGGCGTGACGCAGATCGCTCCCACGGAGGGGGCGTCGACCGCGCGGTGGGCCGACATGCCGGTCCTGACGAGCGTCAACACGATCCGGGCCGTGAAGCCGGGCGCGACGGTGCTCCTCAGCGGCTCCGACGAACGGCGCCGCGACCAGGTCGTGCTTGCCTCGCAGCGGTACGGTCGCGGCAAAGCGCTCGCCTTTCCGGTACAGGATTCGTGGCACTGGCAGATGGACGTCAAGATGAGCCTGGAGGATCAGACGCACGAGAACTACTGGCGTCAGCTCCTGCGGTGGCTCGTCGACGGCGTGCCGAATCCCGTCGACGTCCACACGACGACCGATCGCGTGGAGCCCGGCGAGCAGGTCACGCTCGTCGCCGACGTCGTGGACCCGACCTTCGTCGAAGTGAACGACGCGCGCGTGGTCGCGAAGGTCACCGGCCCGAAGGGCGTGGTGATCGACGTTCCGATGCAGTGGACGGGCGAGCGCAACGGCGAGTACCGCGCGACGTTTGCCGCGGCGGACCAGGGGATGTACTCCGTGCAGGTCGACGCCGAGCGCGGCGGGAAGTCGCTTGGCACCGGCACGACTGACGTCCGCGCCACGCCGAGCGACGCCGAGTACTTCGATGCGACGATGCATGCCCAGAGACTCCAGCGGATCGCGGAAGAGACCGGGGGGCGCTTCTACACGCCCGCGACCGTGAACGGGATGCCGGAAGATCTGCAGTACACCGGACGCGGCGTCACGACGGTCGAGGAGCGCGAGTTGTGGCACATGCCGATCGTTTTGATCGTGCTGCTGGGTCTCGTGTCCGCGGAATGGGCATACAGGCGCGCGGTCGGGTGGGCATGAAGAAAGTCTGAAGTTAGAAGGCTGGTTAGAAGGCTGAAGTTAGAAGGCTGATGTTCGAATGCTTGAAGCTTGAATAAAGTGCTGAGGAGCTTTCTTCTTGTCATCGTCGCAGTCCTGATGGCGACGCCCGTGGCGGCGCAGACGGTTCACCTGGTGGTCGTCGTGGGGCTGGCGGGGGATCCCGAGCACGGGGAGCTGTTCCGGCGATGGGCCTCCACGCTCGCCGACGGCGCGTCGGGACGCCTGGGAGTCGAGCGGGAGCACATCAGCTATCTGGCCGAGCAGGACGTCACCCGGGCGACGGGCAAGTCCACGCGGCAGGACATCGAGCGCGCGTTCACGACGCTCGCGAAGACGGCGCAGGCAGACGATGTCGTGTTCGTCGTGCTCATCGGGCATGGCACGTTCGACGGCAAGGTGGCGAAGTTCAATCTGCCGGGTCCGGACATGACCCCGGCTGATTTCGAGCCGCTGCTGAAGGGCCTGCCAGCGAAGCACGTGGTGTTTGTCAACACCGCGAGCGCGAGCGGGCCATTTCTCGCCGAGCTGTCGGGGCCCGGCCGCACGATCGTCACCGCCACGCGCTCGGGGGCGGAACGGTTCGCGACGCTCTTCGGCGGCCAGTTCATCGACGCGCTGACGAGCGATGCCGCGGACGCCGACAAGAACCGGCGCATTTCCGTGCTCGAGGCCTTCAATGCGGCACGCGCCGGCGTGGCGCGGGCGTACGAGCAGGAGGGGATCATGCTGACCGAGCATCCGCTCCTCGACGACAGCGGCGACAAGCAGGGCAGCGCCGATCCCAAGGTCGACGGCAAGAACGGGCGGATCGCGTCGATCCTCTCGCTCGGGACCGCGACCTCGGCCGAACCGCTGCCCGCGGATCCGAAGCTGCGCGCGCTCTACGAAGAGCGGCGCGCGCTGGAGCGACGGGTCGAAGGGTTGAAGCTGCTCAAGACCGGCATGGAGCCGGCGCGCTACGCGGCGGAGCTCGAGAAGCTGTTGACGGACCTTGCGATGAAGAGCAAGGAGATCAAGGACCTCGGGGTCAGGAAGTGAATGGGGCGCTCTATCGTCTGGTCGCGCTCGTCGTGCTCCTCGTCTGTCTGGCGGGGATCGTCACGTTTGCGCAGCGCGGCCGGAACCAGAGACCCGACCTCGGCGTGGAGGTCCAGGGCAACACGCCGTACGACGGCCGGTTCGTGTTCGTGCGCCTGCGGTACGACAGCGGCTTCGGCGGCGGGTTCGGGCGGCGGGGCGGCGGTCCCCCGTGGTCGCACGACTACCCGGACGGCGAGGTGCACTTCTCGAAGATCCTGGAGGAGCTGACGCTGCTGCGCATCCGCACGGACGGCTCGAACATCCTGGCGATCGACGACCCGGAGCTGTTCAATTACCCGGTCGCCTACATGGCGGAGCCGGGGTCCTGGGGCGTCACTGAGACCGAAGCGATTGCGTTTCGGAGCTATCTGCTCAAGGGAGGCTTCGCGATCTTCGACGATTTCCGCGGGCAGGACTGGGACAACCTGCAGTACCAGATGCGCCTCGTGCTGCCGGACGCCACGTGGGTGCAGCTCGACGGCACCTCGCGGGTGTTCCACTCGTTTTTCGAGATCGATCATCCGGAAGCGCTGGTGCCGCCGCCGGTCTACAACCAGTCGGACGTCCCGTCGTACTGGGGGCTCTTCGAGAACAACGACCCGCGGAAGCGGCTCATGGTGATCGCCAACGTCAACCAGGACCTCAGCGAGTACTGGGAGTTTTCGGACACGGGGTTTGCCCCCGTGGATTTGACTAACGAAGCGTACAAGTTCGGCGTGAATTACGTCATGTATGCGTTGACGCATTGAGCAACATGCAGCACGGGGTCCGCCCTGCACGGTTCTCCGGAGCGCACCTTCCGCCTTCGCAAATGCTTCGGCGGACCGCCGTAGCCTTAGCGTAGGCTGGTCAGGGTTGCCCGGAGTCCTGCGCCGTTTCATCAACACACTGGAGGCCGTCTTGAACCGCTCCGTCACTGACACAATCGATCTCGAATCGGCGGACGACGTCGCGCTGGCGGAGCGAATGAAGGCGGGCCGTGACCGCATCATCACCGAGCTCCGCAAGCTGATCATCGGCCAGGGCGACGTTGTCAACGAGGTCCTGCTGACGCTGTTCGTCGGCGGCAACAGCCTGATCGTGGGCGTGCCGGGACTCGCCAAGACGCTGATCATCCACACCCTGGCGAGGGTGCTGGACCTGAAGTTCAACCGGATCCAGTTCACGCCGGATCTGATGCCGTCGGACATCACCGGCACCGACATCATCC
>CAYZBZ010000391.1:0-3252 GCA_964476725.1 uncultured Vicinamibacterales bacterium | reverse complement strand
GTGATGAACGGGCCGACCCCGATCATGTTGATCATGTTGAGGGCGGTGGCGTGGACCAGACCGAAGCGGCGCGTCAGTGTTGGGGGCATATGAGCGTCAGCGACCTATAACAGTTGATCTTCCGCCTAAAGGCGGAAGCCACGGGGGTACCACAGAGCAAACGGAGCAAGCGGAGCCATTATTGATCTCTGCTGACTCTGCTCTCTCTGTGGTGATCACACCAGCCAGTCTCCTGATCCAGCGGTCAGTCGCCGTCAGCGAAAGGACAGCACGTACTCGCGCCCCGCGCTCAGGCGCAAGCGCACCCTGCCTTCGTCGAGCGAAGTCATCTCCACGGGTTTGCCGCCGGACGTCACCGCGGCAATGCGCTGCGATCGGGGTGGTCTGACGACGTGCTCGCCGTTCGCGAGCGGTCGAAGCCGGACGACGATCGCCTTGCCGGCGCGCCATTGGAGGTCGAGCTCCACGGCGCCGCGCGCCCGGAGACCCGTGACGGCGCCGCTCGGCCACGCGGAGGGCAGCGCCGGAAGCAGCGCGATCTCGCCGTTGTGGCTCTGCATCAGCATCTCGGCTATCGCTGCCGTGCCGCCGAAGTTGCCGTCGATCTGAAAAGGCGGATGGCTGTCGAGCATGTTCGGCAGCGTGGACTTGGCGAGCAGCGCGACGAGGTGCTCGTGCGCCAGGTCCCCCTCCTCGAGACGCGTCCAGAAGTTGACGATCCAGGCGCGGCTCCAGCCGGTGCCGCCACCGCCGGCCGCCAGCCGCCGCTCGAGCGTGACGCGCGCCGCGCGAGCGAGCGCCGGCGTGCCGCGGAGCGTGATCTGCGTACCGGGATGCAGCGCGAACAGATGCGAGATGTGCCGGTGGCCCGGGTCATTCTCGTCGTAGTCCTCGAGCCACTCCTGCAGCTGACCGTGCTTCCCTATTTGCAGCGCCGGCAGCCGATCGCGCGCCATGGACGCGCGGCGGCGCAGCGCCTCGTCCACGCCGAGAATCTCGCCGGCGGCAATCAGCCTGCCGAAGAGCGCGTGCGCGATCTCCGTGTCCATGTAGGGCCCCATGGTCAACGACGCGACCGTCCCGTCGGGCAGCTTGTACCGGTTCTCCGGAGACAGAGATGGACCAGTGACCAGACGGCCTTGCTTGTCTTCGACCATGTAGTCGAGCAGGAACTCCGCTGCTTCCTTCAGCACGGGATACGCCCTGTCGGCAAGGAAGCGCCGATCCCGGGTGTAGTCGTAGTGATCCCAGAAGTGAAGCGCGAGCCAGGCGCCCCCCGTGGGCCAGATGCCCGACCGGTAGCCGTCGATCGGGACCGCGTGGCCCCACATGTCGGTGTTGTGATGCAGCACGAATCCACTGGCGCCGTAAAGCGTGCGTGCGACATGGCGGCCGTCCTCGCGCGCCGTATCGACCAGGTCGAAGAGCGGCCCGTGCAACTCGGAGAGGTTCGTGACCTCCGCCGGCCAGTAGTTCATTTCGGTGTTGATGTTGATCGTGTACTTGCTGTCCCACGACGGGGTGAGCGAATCGTTCCAGATCCCCTGGAGGTTGGCGGGCAGCGTGCCCGGCCGGCTGCTGGAAATCAGCAGATAGCGTCCGAACTGGAAGTACAAGGCCTCCAGTGCCAGGTCCGGTAATCCGCGCTGCACGCGTGCGAGCCGCTCGTCAACCGGAAGATCGGGCGCCGCGGCATCGAAGCTGAGCGCGACACGTCGAAAGTACCGCTGGTAATCCTCCACGTGCTCCGCGCGCAAGCGGTCGAACGGCTTCGCTGCAGCGGCGGCCAGCGTTTTTCGGCACGCCTCCACGGTGTCGCGCTCGTGCACGTTGGTGGCCGCCGCGACAAACAGCGTCACGTCCTTCGCCCCTTCGATCCGCAGCGAGCCGCCGTCGGTCCGAATCGTCCCGCCGTCGGCCGTCGCCCGCAGCATGGCGGTGAACAGCACGCCCGTCTTCGACTCGTCCACATGGCGGGGACTCTTCGGGAGCGCCTGACCCTGCATCAGCACGACGTCGCTGCCCACGGTGCGCGCGTCCGCGTCCTCCTGACGGCGGAGTGTCGCGCTGAGGCCTAACCTATCCGGCCCGGCACTGGTGAGACGGATGACGACGACCTGATCCACGGCCGACGCGAATACCTCGCGCGTGAACGTGGTGGCCCCGGCCCGGTACCGCACGCCCGCGACCGCCTCGTCGAGATCCAGCTCGCGCCGATAGTCGCTGACCTCGCCAGGTGCGGTCAGGGTCATGACAAGATCGCCGAGCGGCTGATATGGCGGCATCCTGCGGGGGACGGCGATGATCGATTTGTCCGCCAGCGCCTCCGCTTCCGCGACCTTGCCTTCGAAGAGCAGCCTGCGGACCTCGGGAAAGGCCTTCGCACCCTCGGGGTTGATACGATCCCGCTTCTCTCCCGCCCACACGGTGTCTTCGTTCAGTTGCAGTCGTTCTTCGGTGACGCCACCGAACACCATCGCACCGAGGCGGCCGTTGCCGACCGGCAGCGCCTCGTTCCACGTGCTGGCGGGCGCTCGATACCAGAGGACGTTGCCGCGCGCGTTCGCGCGCCATGTCTGAGTCGCATCGGCTCCGGCATTCCAGCGTCCCTGCGTGCCACGCTCGGCGTTCGGCGCGTGGTACATGGAGACGGTGGAACCAGAAAAGAGGGTTGCGATCGCCGCGATCAGCAGGAGTTGCCGGGAGACGTGGGTGTGCATGCCTGAGCCTCGTTCGCGCCGGCTACTACTATAGGCGCGAACACGCCCTTCGCAGGGGAACGGGGTCCAGGCTGACCCGTTACCCTGGACAGGACGGCCTCGAGCAGCGGGGTCATGAGCCGCAGCTGCTTCGCTCGAATCACGATGTTCCAGGCGGGCTCGAACTTCTTCCATCCGGCCGCGTAGAAGAAATGCTTCGCCTGGTGCTTGAGCGAGCCGTGGAAGAGCGCCGCCCGCGCCATCGCCGGCCATCGATAGAACTCCCGATACGCCCAGTCGTATCCGGCTTTGAGCGCCTCCGGCCTCAGGTGAGCGGGTCGATAGACGACGTGGCGCGTGTCGTAGAGATCCCAGTTCCGCGTCGTAATCCGGCCTTCCTTTTCCATCCGGGCGTAGAGGCCCGTGCCCGGGTACGGCGTCTGGATGTGGAACGTCGCGGTGGTGATGCCGTGCTCGATCGCCCACTCGACCGTGCGCGCGAAGACATCTTCCCTGTCGTCGTCCATCCCGAACACGAAGCTGCCGTTGATCA
>CAYZBZ010000390.1:0-3254 GCA_964476725.1 uncultured Vicinamibacterales bacterium | reverse complement strand
CGCGCCGGCCACGACGACCGGCGGAGCGGGCGTGGTGCAGTCGGCGGCCGCCTTCGCGATGGCGGGACCGTACACCGAGTTCACGCGCACCACGACGCGGCCGACAGACGACTCGAGGCGGCGCAGGAGCGGCGCGGGATAGATGCCGATCCAGATCGCCAGTGCGACGAGCGGGAGGAACGTGGCCACCTCCCGCGCGGTCAGATCCTTCATTGCCGCATTGGCCGGATTGTCGATCCGGCCGAACATCGTGCGCTGATACAGCCACAGCATGTAGGCCGCGCCGAGCACGATGCCGCTGGCCGCCGCGGCGGCCCAGAGCTTGTTGACGACGTATACCCCCTGAAGCACGAGAATCTCGCCGATGAACCCGTTCAGCGCCGGCAGGCCGATGGACGACATCGTCATCACGAGGAAGATCGCCGCGAAGACGGGCATCACCTTCGACAGCCCCGCGAACTCGGAAATCTCGCGCGTGTGGCGCCGCTCGTACACGATGCCGACGATGAGGAAGAGCGCGCCGGTCGAGATGCCGTGATTGATCTGCTGGACGACGCTGCCGGTCACGCCAACCGGCGTCAGCGCGAACATGCCCAGCATCGCCATGCCCATGTGGCTGACGCTCGAGTACGCGACGAGACGCTTCCAGTCGCTCTGGGCGAGCGCGACGAGCGCGCCGTAGATGATGCCGACGATCGACAGGCCGACGATCATCGGGACGAAGGCGCGCGTCGCCTCCGGGAGAATCGGCAGACTGAAGCGGATGAAGCCGTAGCTGCCCATCTTCAGCATCACCGCGGCGAGGACCACCGACGCGGCGGTCGGCGCGTCGGTGTGCGCGTCCGGCAGCCAGGTGTGAAACGGGAACATCGGGACCTTCACGGCGAAGCCGAAGAAGAACGCCAGGAAGACCCACGTCTGCACGTCCGGGGGGACCGCAAGCTGCTGGAACGTGGTTACGTCGAACGTATAGACGCCGGTGGCGGAGTGGTTGAAGAAGTAGAGCGCGAGGATCCCGAGCAGCATCACGACGCTGCCGGCGAGCGTGTAGAGAAAGAACTTGATCGCCGAATAGAGCCGGCGCCCGCCGCCCCAGATCCCGATCAGGAAATACATCGGGACGAGCATCACCTCCCAGAACAGGAAGAACAGCAGGAAGTCGAGCGACACGAAGGCGCCGATCATGCCTGTCTGCAGGACCAGGAGGAAGATGTAGTACTCCTTCACCCGCTCCGTGACCGCGGTCCACGACGACAGGATCGCGATCGCGCCGATGAGCGTCGTCAGCAGGACCAGCAGCACGCTGATCCCGTCGACGCCCAGGAAGTACGATGCGCCGATCGAGGGGATCCACTCCCCCCGTTCGACGAACTGCCACGGCTCCCCCTGCGGCCGATACCGGAACCAGAGCGGCACCGAGACGGCGAAGCCTGCCACCCCGAACAGGTTCGCGATCCAGCGGACGGCGTCGTCCCGCTGCCTGCTCACGAACAGCAGCAGCAGGGCGCCTGCGAGCGGGGTGAACAGGATCACCGAGAGCAGGTGGTCGTGGAAAACAGTCATCGTCATCTGGCCAGCAAGTAGACAGTCAGAAAAACCACCACGCCGGCGACCATCAGGAGGGCGTAGTTCTGCACGAGCCCTGTCTGCGCACGCCGCGTGAAGAGGCTGCCGCGGTCGGCGCTCCAGCCGACGGCGTTCACGAGACCGTCGACGACATGTTTGTCGAACATGTGGGAGCACCACGAGGCGATTTGCGTCAGCCAGCCGGAGCCGTTCACCGCGCCGTCGACGACGCGACGATCGAACGTCCAGAGCCGCCGGCCGCTCGTCAGCGTGCCGCGCACCGCGGTGGCGTGGTACAGCTCGTCGACGTAGTACTTGTTCAGCAGGAGCGCGTGCAGCCCGGGCCACTTCGCCGCCAGCCGGCTGGCCGCCTCGGGCCTGGCGATGTAGAAGTGCCGCGCGGTGAGGAGTCCCGCGGCGGCGACGAGCACGGAGAGGAACATCAAGCCGATCTCGGCGCCGCCCGACAGGTGGACGGCCGTTCGAGCGTCCGGCCTCAGAAGAACCTCAGGCGCCGCAAAGCTCGGCTCCAGGAACCGATCGATCGCGTTCGTGCCGCCGAGCGCCTGCGGGATGCCGATGGACCCGGCGACGATCGCGCCGACGGCCAGCGCCATCAGGACTCCGGTCATCGCGCCGGGGGGCTCGTGCGGACCGTGCCACACACCAGGCCGGTCGGACACGTCCGCCGCACCGTGCGTGACCTCGTGATCCTCGCGCTGCGCCTGGCCGTGCGCGTCACGCGGACGGGGCGCACCATGGGCCGCCGCGACCGCCGGCGATGCGGCGCGGGCCCATGCGGGCCCGCGATATGAGCCGTAAAACGTCAGCGCCATCAGCCGGAACATGTAGAACGCAGTCAGCAGCGCCGTCGCCAGGGCAATGACCCAGAGCATCCGGTTTTCGGCGAAGGCGCGAGAGAGAATCCCGTCCTTGCTGAAGAAGCCGGACATCGGCGGGATGCCGGCGATCGCGAGCGTGCCGAACATCATGGTGACGAAGGTGACGGGCATGTATTTCTTCAGCCCGCCCATGCGCCGCATGTCCTGCTCGCCCGCCACGGCATGGATGACGGAGCCGCTGCCGAGGAACAACAGCGCCTTGAAGAAGGCGTGTGTCACCAGATGGAAGATGGCAGCCGCAAACGCGCCGACGCCGGCCGCGAGGAACATGTAGCCGAGCTGCGACACGGTCGAGTACGCGAGGACGCGCTTGATGTCGTTCTGCACGAGCGCGATGGTCGCGGCCATGACCGCGGTGAGCGCGCCGACGATCGCCACGATCTGCATCACCAGCGGCGCCTGCTCGAACAGCACGGCGTTCCGCGCCACCATATACACGCCGGCCGTCACCATCGTCGCCGCGTGAATGAGCGCAGAGACCGGGGTGGGCCCCTCCATCGCGTCGGGCAGCCACACGAACAGAGGAATCTGCGCGCTCTTGCCCGTGGCGCCGACGAACAGCAAGAGGCAGACCAGCGAGAGCGGGCCGAACGCCGATGTCTCGGGCGGCATCGCCGCCGCCGCCGCCGCCACCTCGCGGAAGTCGAGCGTGCCGAACGTGAAGAACACCAGCAGCACGCCGAGGATGAAACCCCAGTCGCCGATCCGGTTCGTGATGAACGCCTTCTTCCCCGCGTCCGCCGCGCTTGTTTTCTCGTACCAGAAGCCAATCAGCAGGTACGAGCA
>CAYZBZ010000389.1:0-3257 GCA_964476725.1 uncultured Vicinamibacterales bacterium | reverse complement strand
ACGCACGAAGGCGAAGGCGATCACCTGAGCATCATAGCAAGGGTGCCAGGGTGCCAGGGTGCCGGGGTGCCGGGGTGCCACGGTGCACGGTGCCGCCTGGGAAGTGATCCGCTCCGAATCACATTCACGCCGGACGCAGAAATCTGGCGGCAACCTGCAGCAATGGCTGATCGGCACGCACCACGGCGTCAGCCGCGCGCAGTTGCAGGTGTACGATTGCCGATGGCGGCGTTCCAGACCCTGCTACGGCGGCCGCTCGTGCGGGACACCCTTGGCACCTTTAGAAGGGGTACGCCTTTCTTTCAACGACCGCGTCCGCGATCTGGCGGCGGAGCGCGACGGTATTGACCGGCGTCACCTTCAGAATGCGCCGCAACGCGGCGAGGAGCGTGCGCAGCGTGTCCCCTTCCGACATCGCGGCGAGCGCACTGCGCGCCGCAATCTCGACTCGTCCGGCGGCGTCGCTGATGAACACTTCGGCGGCGGCGTGATAGAGCCCGTGTGAGCTGGCGGCGCGCAGCAGCACGCTCTCGGCGGCAAAGACGTCGATGATGATGTCGGCCGCGAGCGTCAGCACCTCCTGCTGATCCGCCAGCTTCTCGCCGTAGGTCTGCATGGCGGTGCCGAGCACCATCAGCGCGACCTTCTTGATCGCCGCAACGGCCCGGCGCGCGCTCTCGAGGGGCGCGTCACTCGACGGCTCCGGCATCGACGGCGTCAGGATCTCCTCCTGCAGCTTCTTCGCCGCGGGGATGAGCGGCAGCCCGCCCTTGAGCGCGCGGCGAATCAGCATCCCCGGGATCAGCAGCCTGTTGATCTCGTTGGTGCCCTCGAAGATGCGGTTGACCCTCGCGTCGCGGTAATACCGCTCGGCGGGGTAGTCGCGCACGAAGCCGTTGCCGCCGTGAATCTGGACGTTCTCGTCCACGGCGTAGTCGATCATCTCGCTGCCCGAGACCTTCAAAATCGACGCCTCGATCGCGAATTCCTCGAGGGCGGCGAGGACGGCGTCGTTCGCGTGGCTGCCCTGGAGCGCGTCGTCGATGAGGCCGGCGGTGCGGTAGAGCATGCTCTCGACCGCGAATTCGCGGATCGTGATCTCCGCCAGCTTGTGCTTGATGGCGCCGAACGTCGCTATCGGCCGGCCGAACTGCCTGCGCTCGGCGGCGTACTTCGCCGCCTCGCCGACGATCGCACGCGCGCCGCCGCTGCACATCGCCGCCAGCTTGAAGCGGCCGTAGTTCAACACGTTGAACGCGACCTTGTGTCCCTTGCCGATCTCGCCGAGCACGTTCTCGGCCGGCACCTTCGCGTCCTGGAGGATGAGCGGGGTCGTCGACGACCCGTGCAGCCCCATCTTGTGCTCCTCCTTCCCCGTGCTCACGCCGGGGAACGCGCGCTCGACGAGGAAGGCGGTAAAGGCGCCGTCAGTCGAACGGGAGGCATCCGGGCCACCTCCTTCGACCTTCGCGAATACGATGAAGAAGTCGGCGAAGCCGCCGTTGGTGATCCACATCTTCTCGCCGTTCAGGAGGAAGCTCCCGTCGGGCTGCCGCGCCGCGCGCGCCTTCGCGCTCAGCGCATCCGATCCGGATCCGGACTCGCTCAACGCGTACGCCCCTGCGACCTCGCCGCTGACGAGCCCAGGAAGGTATTTCGCCTTCTGCGCATCGGTGCCGAAGCACAGGAGCGGCGTGATTGCCAGGCCGGTCTGCGCGCCGAACGTTGCTGCGAACGACGCGGAACGCCCGATCGCCTCTCCGACGACAATGGCGGAGATCTTGTCGAGCTCGACGCCGCCATGCGTCTCGGGCACGTCGGTGCCGAGCAGTCCCAGCTCGCCGGCGCGCTGCACGAGCTGCCGGGCGAGCGCCCAGTCCTTCTGCTCGAGACGCTCGAGCGACGGCAACACCTCGTTGGCCATGAACTCGTCGGCCGTCTGGCCGATCAGCCGGTGCTCGTCGGTGAGCCTCTCGCGGGTGAAGACCGAGTCGGGCGCGACATCCTCGATGAGCCAGGATCCGCCGCGTGTTGTGGTTGCTGTTGTTGTCATAATCGATACCACATCAAAAAACACAGGGAGAAAAGCCGCCTGCGCCGATCGAAATACGACGCGCCACTACATCCGCTCGAAGATCCCTGCCGCGCCCATGCCGCCGCCTACGCACATCGTGACGAGGCCGTAACGCGCCTTGCGGCGCCGCATCTCGTAGAGCAGCGTCGTCGTGAGCTTGGCGCCGGTGCAGCCGAGCGGGTGGCCGAGCGCGATCGCGCCGCCATTGACGTTCAGCCGATCCGGATCGATCGGCAGCTCGCGCAGGCAGGCGATGACCTGCGCCGCGAAGGCTTCGTTCAGCTCGACGAGATCGATCTGGTCGAGCGTCAGTCCCGCGAGCTTCAGCGCTTTCCGGACGGCCGGCACCGGCCCGATCCCGAAGCGTTCGGGCTCGACTCCCGCGGTGGCAAACGCGACGAACCGGCCGAGCGGCGCGAGCCCGAGCTCCCGCGCCCGATCGGACGACATGACGACGACGGCGGAGGCGCCGTCGCTCGTCTGCGAGGAGTTGCCAGCCGTGACGGTGCCCCGGACATGAAATGCCGGGCGCAGTTTGGCCAGCGCCGAAAGCGAGGTGTCGCGCCGGGGACCGTCATCGGTGCGGAACGGCGATGGGATCGCGAGCGGCACGATCTCCTCGTCGAAACGGCCCGCGTCGATCGCCGCGATGGCATGCTGATGGCTCCGCAGCGCGAACGCGTCCTGCTCCTCGCGCGACACCGACGCCTCGCGCGCGTGGTTCTCGGCGACGAGTCCCGTGCTGAGGTACACGTCCGGGTAGCTGTCCACGAGCGCCGGGTTGGGGGCGATCTTGTTGCCACCCATCGGCACGAGGCTCATCGACTCCGCGCCGCCCGCGACAATCGTGGTCGCGAACCCGATCATGATGCGCTCTGCGGCCGACGCGATGGACTGAAGGCCCGACGAGCAGAAGCGGTTCACCGTGACGGCGGAGGCGGTGACAGGCACGCCCGCGCGCAGGCTCGCGATGCGCGCGACGTTCAGCCCCTGTTCCGCCTCCGGCATCGCGCAGCCGAGGATCACGTCCTCCACTTCGGCAGGATCGAGTCCCGGCGCGCGTCGCAGCGCTTCCGCGATCACGACGGCGCCCATCTCGTCCGGACGCGTCGCGCGCAGCGAGCCATTCGGCGCCTTTCCCACGGCGGTTCGGACGGCGGAGACGATGACGGCTTCTTTCATT
>CAYZBZ010000388.1:0-3287 GCA_964476725.1 uncultured Vicinamibacterales bacterium | reverse complement strand
TCGACCCCTCGACCGTCGAATTCGATCCGTCGGCGGATCACAATGCCGTCACGACTGACGGCACGTCGCTCGTGCAGTCATACTCGCTCTCGCTGTATCTGATCGGCGCCGCGCAGCCGTTCAACACGGTGAGTCTCGGCAAACCCGCGCCAGGGACCGACGGAAAAATCAGACTCAACTTCATCCAGCTGCTCGCTACGGTGCCGGCGCCGGGCGTGCAGTATGAGGCGCGCGTGACCGCGGTGGGACCCGGCGGCACCGGCGTCAGCACTCCTTCGAACGGCTTTTCGTTTCAGGCGGTGTGCAGCTACACGCTGTCGGCAACCAGCACCTCGGTGGTGGCCACGGGCGGCACTGGCTCGGTCGGCATGACCGCGGGCACGGGCTGCGCGTGGACGGCAACGAGCAGCGCGACGTGGCTCACCGTCACCGCTGGCGCGACGGGCACCGGCAACGGCACGGTGACGTTCAGCGCGACTGCCAACACGGGGGCCACGTCCAGGAGCGCCACGATTACGGTTGCCGGACGGACGCTGACCGTCACCCAGGCCGCTGCGAGCTGCAGCTACACCGTCTCGCCTGTGTCGCAGTCCGTCGCGGCAGCGGGAGGCGCCGGATCCGCTACCGTCACGGCCGGAACGGGGTGCACGTGGACCGCTGTGAGCAACGCCTCCTGGCTCACGGTCACCGCGGGAGCGAGCGCCACAGGAAACGGCGGCGTCACGTTCACTGTGGCGGCCAACACCACGACGACCTCTCGCACCGGGACCCTGACAATCGCCGGCAGGACGTTTACTGTCACGCAGGCAGGGAAGACGTGCACATACACGGTGAACCCGACCGCCGCGACCGTGGCGTCCACTGCCTCGAACGGCTCGATTGCGGTCACGACGACCGCCGGTTGCAGCTGGACGGCCACGAGCTCGGTCTCCTGGATAACCGCCACCGGAACCGGTAGCGCCTCGGGCACAGCCACCTACACTGTCGCGGCGAACCCGACGACTGTGCAGCGCACGGGCACCCTTCAGATTGGGACGCGGGCGTTCCTGGTTACGCAGCGCGTCGCGACCGTTCCCAACCCGCCGGCGAACCTGCGCGTCGTCGGCGGCGGCAGCGGACAGTAGACGATACAAGGAAGCATTAGAACGATCGATTGGCCGCGATGCGGGCGTTCTCATCGCGATCGCGGACGCCGCAGGGCTCTGACGCACCTGATGTGCGATCAGCGCGTCGGAGTACTTGTCGTAAAGTTTGAGTCTCGAGAGCAGCAAGTACCACTGCCCCGTCGCCGGCCGGAAGATGGCCAGGTCGCCCTTGCCGTTCCACGTGCGCGTCGACGGCCGATAGTAGGTCAGATCCGCCGTCCCGTCGCCGTCGAAATCGAACGCCGTCAGCTTGGTCGGCGTCGTCGCACCCGCCTCCGCAGAATCCCCGCTCTCGCCGGCGCTATTCACCGCTGAGACCACGTCGGCTTTCACTACACCGGCGGCACGCATCAGCTCGTGAACGCCGCGACGCCGCGTCTCATCGATCTGCTGAACATCAAATACATTCTGACACCGCCCGAGATTGACCTGTCTCCCGATCGGTTTCAGCTATTGCTCGACGGTCCGACCCGCGTGTATCTGAACCAGCGCGTCCAGCCTCGAGCGTTTCTGGTAGACGGACAGGTGAATCTGCGCGGGAACGACGCGCGTCGTGCAATGCGCGACACGGTCGATCTGAGGCGTGTCGCCGTGCTCGATTCCCCTCTCGACGTTGCTCTGCAGCCGGAGCGGGCCATCAGCGATCTCGGACGCGCCACACTGCTTCGGTACGAGGATGAGGTCGTCTCGGTCACGACACGCGCTGAGGGGCGCCGGCTCCTCGTCCTGACCGACGTGTACTATCCGGGCTGGATCGCGACCATCGACGGCGTCGAGGTTCCTATCCACCGGGCGGATTACGCCTTTCGCGCCGTCAGCGTACCGCCCGGCGAGCATCTCGTCGAGTTCCGGTATCGCCCCAGCTCCCTGCGCTATGGCGCCTATGGATCACTCGGTGGCGGCGCCATCCTGATCCTGTTGCTCATTCCATTTTCCAGTGAGCGACGCCGATCGACACACTGATAACTCGGCGTCGGTGTCCCGATCGTCGCCACGGTGAACGTAGCCGTACCGCCTGCCGAGATGGACTGATTGCTCGAGTGGGTAGAAATCGAAGGGACGGAGGGGTCCGCGATGTCAGGAAGCCCGTGTAGCTGCCGCACCCATACAGATTCCAGGGATCGGGCGACACCTCGACGCGCTCGCCGCGCTGCACGCGGATCTCGCGTCCCTGCCCAAGCGGGGCCGGCGGCGGCAGGAGTCACCCATCCGAGCATTGCCAGCGCCCCAAAGGTATACGCGGGGGGGGGCTCAATCTCAACCACATATAATGACGCCGGTCATTGAGCGGCTTCCGAGCCCGGCGAAGCCGGCTGCGTTGTCTCCGGCGACGATCGCGGGTGTCGTCGCCACCATCAACGAGGGATCTGCGCCTTGAAGTCAGCATTCCGCCGGTCGCCGCTGACGCTCGCGCTTGCCGCCGCTTCCGCCATCCTTTTCCTGCCCTTGACGGTGCCTCTCGTGGTCGGGCAGATTTTTCCGTACGCCGATCTCTCCACGTTCCACCTTCCGATGCGCTTTCTCTACCAGAAGGCGCTCGTCGCGGGCGACTCGTTTCTCTGGACGTCCGCGCTCCAATCCGGCCTCTACCTGCACGCCGAAGGACAGGCCGGCATGGCGCACCCGTGGCACCTGGTGATCTACCGGCTGCTGCCGCTCGGCACGGCGTTCAACGTCGAGATGCTCGGCACCTACGTGTTCGCCACGGCCGGCGCGTGGCTGCTGCTGCGCGAGCTCGGGCTGCGCCGCGAAGCCGCGCTCGCAGGCGCCTTGGCCTTCGCATTCAGCGGCTTCAACGTCATGCACCTGATCCACATGAATGCGGTCGCCGTCATGGCGCACATCCCGTGGATCCTGTTCGCGGCGAGCGTGCTGCTCACCGCCGGTGATTCACGCCGGGCCGCCGCTGGATTCGCGGGGGTCGCCGCGCTGCTCGGCTCGGAGCTCCTCCTCGGCTTTCCGCAGGGTGTCTGGATTACGTCGCTCGCGATCGCCTGGATGGCGGCGTACCGTCTCGCGACCGGCGCGACATTCGGTCGCGTGATGTGGCTCGGCGTCGCCCTCGGGTGCGGGCTGCTGATTGGCGCGATGCAGTTGCTGCCGACGCTCGACGTCACCCAGAGCTCGTTCCGCTCGGCCACT
>CAYZBZ010000387.1:0-3319 GCA_964476725.1 uncultured Vicinamibacterales bacterium | reverse complement strand
CGGTCACCCGCGAGCGCATCCGGCAGATCGAGGCCAAGGCGCTGCGCAAGCTGCGGCACCCATCGCGCAGCCGCAAGCTCCGCGCGTTCCTCGAGGGCAGGACATAGGGGGTTCAGCGTTGAACCTCCTGAACTTCTTGAACCTTCTGATAGACTCCCGTGCGGGCCCATAGCTCAACGGTTAGAGCCGCCGGCTCATAACCGGCTTGTTCCAGGTTCGAATCCTGGTGGGCCCACCATTTGAAGTTTGAAGTTAGAAGGCTGAAGTTCGAAGGCTCTCAGCATTTTCCTCTGATGCACCCTGATCTCCAACACCTGATCCAGCTCCAGGAAATCGATCTTGCCGTGGGCCGCGCGCGGCGCCGCATCGCGGATCTGCCGGCGGCGCAACAGGCTCTCGAATCGCGCCTCGCGGAACGCTCCGCCGCCGTGGCGAACGTGAAAGAGCGGATGGCCGTGGGCCATGCCGCGCGCGGGGAGCTCGAAAAAGAGCTCGCCGCCGTGCAGGGCCGCCTGTCGAGATACAAAGGCCAGCTCATGGAGGTCAAGACCAACAAGGAATATCAGGCGATGCAAAAGGAGATGTCGGTCGCCGAGCACGAGGTTCGCGCGCACGAAGACAAGCTCCTCGATCACATGGAACACGCTGAGACGTTCGCGGCGGAGCTGAAAGCGGCCGAAGCGGCGCTCAAGGCGGAGCAGGCGGAGGTCGGGCGCGAGCAGCAGGCGCTCGACGCGGCGCGCGGGGAATCCGAGCGGGACCTCGCTCGCCTGACCTCGGCGCGCGCGGAGGTCGTGGCGAAGCTGTCGCGCGAGGTGCTGATGCTCTTCGAGCGCGTCGCGCACGGCCGAAAGGGGGTCGCGGTGGCGGAAGCGCGCGACGGCCTCTGCACGCTGTGCCACGTCCGTCTCAGGCCTCAGGTCTTCAACGAGGTCCGCAGGAACGACGGCCTCTATCAGTGCGACAGCTGCACCCGGATCCTCTATTACGTTCCGGCCGCCGCCCCCGGCGGCGCGGCCCAGACCTCCTGATCTTCCGATGATTGTCGCTTACATCGACGGCGGTGCCCGTGGCAACCCGGGCCCGGCGGGGTATGGCGTGCGCGTCGAGGCGGCTGACGGCACGCTCCTCGACGAACTCCATGGCGGCCTCGGCATCGCGACCAACAACGTCGCTGAGTACAACGGGCTCCTGGCGGCGCTGCAGTGGGCGGTGGACCACGACCAGCGGCGCGTGCACATCCGCGCCGACTCCGAGTTGCTCATCAAGCAGATGCGCGGAGAATACAAGGTGAAGAATCCGGGCCTGCAGCCGCTCTACGTTCGCGCCCGGCTGCTCGCCGCCGGGCTGGACGTCGTCGTCTTCGAGCACGTGCGGCGCGAGTTCAACAAGGAAGCGGACCGGCTGTCGAACCTGGGAATGGACGCGGCGGAGCAGGCGCTCGGGACAACCTAGGTCGGGGGTCAGACCCCACTATCTGTACAGGGGTCAGACCCCCGTACGGGGCCTGATCACGCCGACCATCCTGCCGGACTTCTTCCCTTCCGCCCGATACGAATGGAGGTGCGCCGCGTGGGTCCGCGTGCACAACCCTGCGACGTGTATGTTGCCCGCCTCCACCCCGGCCCCTTCCAGTTGATCGGCATTGGCTCGCCAGAGATCGAGGTAGGGGCGGCCTGACGGCCCGGTGGTAAACCAGCGCCCGATCCGGTCCTCCCCGTGTCCCGCATCGCGGAAGGCTTCCACCACCTCCGGCCCAACTTCCCCACAGCACGGCCCGAGAGACGGACCGATTGCCGCCATCAGATCCTCCGGCTCCGATCCGAACTCGCGCGTCATCGCCTCGACTCCGGCCGCGGCCGCCTCCTGAACCGTTCCCCGCCAGCCCGCGTGCACGGCTCCAACGACGCCGCGACGGCGGTCGGCGAGCAGGACAGGCACGCAGTCCGCGACACGTACGCCGATGGCGCTCGATGGATCGTTGCTGACGATCACGTCGGCATCGGGTCGATCCCATCGCCCGGTGCGCCCCCGCCGGACCACGGCGACATCCGCACGGTGGACCTGCCGGATCAGGAGCAGCTGCTCCAGCCTCAGCCCCATCCGTTGCGCGACAGCAGTCCACTCGCGATCGTCGGCACGAAGCTCCAGGTCGCCGGCTGTGAAGAAGTGATCGGCAAGCTCGAGAAGCGGGCGGCACCGCAGCACGTGCCCCCATTGCCCTTGCGTCCACTCGAAACCACAGTTAGGCTGAGGCTGGGCCATGAACATTCTCGGACTGGGACTCGACGCCACCGACATTCCGCGCATGCGCGGGATGCTCGACCGTTACGGTGAACGCTTTCTCCGCCGCGTCTTCACGGATGGCGAGATCGCCTATTGTACGCGCCGCAGAAACCCGGCGCCGCACCTGGCCGCGCGGTTCGCCGCGAAAGAAGCGACGATGAAGGCGCTTGGCACGGGGCACTCTCGAGGCGTGTTGTGGAAGGACATCGAGGTGGTGCGCGTCGACGGTCCTCCGCACCTCTGGTTGCACGGCGGCGCCGCCAGTCGCGCGGCGCGGATGCACGTCCGCTCGTCGCTGCTGACCATCACCCACTCGGAGGCGCTCGCGATGGCCCAGGTCCTCCTGCTCGGCGACTGACGGCAACCGCGGTTGTCCTTCCCGGCCGGGGTTCTTCCGGCAGCCTGGTGGCGGTCGTCGGGCGCTCCACCGCTAACCCCCGCATCTACAGCACGATCCGCGCGCATCACGACGCGCGTCCCGCCCGGCACTCCCCTTGCCCCTCCCCGGCTGCCAGCTGGAAGGAGAGCAGACACGATGACGATCAAGATTGTGCCGAACGACAAGGGCAACCCGCCGGGCAAGCTCGCGGACGCGGAGCTGCACTTCACGCAGGGACCGCTCGATGGGCTGAAATTGATCGGGTTTGGCGTGTGGGAGCGAAAGACCGGAAACGGCCGCAACGTCACGTTTCCGGCGCGCCAGTATTCGGTCAACGGCGAGCGCCGGAGCTTCTCGCTGCTTCGGCCCATCCTGGACGCCACAGCCCAGGACCGGATCCGCGACCTGATCCTGCAGGCGTACGCCGAGCACGAAGCAGAGGCCGCCGTCGCGTCGTAGGGCGCAGCTGCCTGGGACTCGCTAGAGCACCGGAAGGAACTTCAGGTTGTCCTTCTGGCGCTTCGGCGGCAGCGTCCATTCCTCGCGGAGTCCTTTGTCGAACTCCGCCTGGAAGAACGAGGACTTCATGCCGCCGTCGATAATGTCCCAGGGCAGGACGGCGTCCTGCGTCCGGTCGCGGAAGATGTAGAAACC
>CAYZBZ010000386.1:0-3327 GCA_964476725.1 uncultured Vicinamibacterales bacterium | reverse complement strand
GTCTTCAGGGCGTTGGTGACCGAGAGCTCGCCCAGGCCGGTCGCCAGCGACCTCGCAAGCATCCGCTCGACGTCGCTGTTGACGACCCCCGCGAGCGTGACGCGGCCGCCTTCCACGACGATGTGAATCGGCGGGTTGGCCATCGCGGCGTAGTTCCAGAAGGAGGGGTTGCCGTAGATGGCCCGCGCGACGCGATAGCGCAGCTCGTCGTCGAACCGGGACACCGGCAGGACGCCGACGTCGTTGCGCAGGCTGCGGACCCCGTCGATGCGGGCAACTCGCTTCTCGATGTCGGCCTTCTTGAACGGCATCGTCACTTTGCCGGTGAGGAGGACCGCACCGTTTTCCACCTGCGCATTGATGTCGTCGAAGATCGTGAGTTTTGTATATCCGGTGAGCACGCGACCGATTTCGTCCGCAAGCCGCACATCCCGCCGATCCTGCGCGAACGCGGCGCTCGCCGCCGACAGCAGAACCGCGAGCATCCATCCCCCGAGCATCCATCCAATGCCGAACCTGGTCTTCATGGTACCGAACCTCTTTCGTCGGCAGGCGCGCCGGTCTGACATTCCGTCTCCGGAGGGGCAAAGGTGGTGCCACCGGGTCGGTTCAGAAAGCGGCCATTTCCGGCGCATTTCCGAGGACTAGCGCGTGGCTCGGCTGTCCTCGTCTGCTCGGTCGAGGACACACGTCGTGTTTCTAGGAAAGTCTGAAGGCTGAAGGCTGAAGGTCGCACGCCGTAGCTCGAGTTTCAGAGCGCGACGATAGTGAGGATTCCGGCGCCGATGAGGAGGAGCTGGCGGATGGGTCCACCCTCGAGCCCGCCGCGGTGGAGGTCGGGGATCAGATCCGCCATCGCGATGTACAGGAAATTGCCGGCCGCAAACGCGAGCACGTAGGGCAGCAGGTTCGGTATCGATTGCGAGGCGGCAAGCATGCCGACGGCCCCGAGAATGCCGCCGATACCGGACAACAGGTTCAACATGAAGGCCCGGGTGCGTGAGAAGCCGGCGCGCAGCAGGATCGCGACGTCCCCTACCTCTTGTGGAATCTCATGCGTGGCGACCGCGATGGCGGTCGTGATGCCGAGCGGTATCGACGTCAGCACCGCGGCGGCGATGACGGTCCCGTCCACGAAGGTGTGGAATGCGTCGCCGACGATCACGAGCGACGCGGCGCTGCTCGTGTGGACCTCGCACTCGTGCTCGTCGTGACAGTGGCGCCAGAGCACGAGCTTCTCGAGCAGGAAGAACGCGAGCACCCCCGCGAGCAGCGTGCCGAGCGCGGTTGCGGCCGGCAGCCGCTCGAGCGCCTGCGGCAGCAGCGCGAGCAGCGCGACGCCGAGGAGCGTGCCGACGGCGTAGCTGATCGCCCAGGGCACGAGCTTCACCCGCAACCCGTCGCCGAGGAGCAGAAAGAGAGAGGCCGCGAGCAGCCCGCCGAAGCTGCCCAACACGCTGAGTCCGACCGCCGCCGCGTAAACCTCCACGCGGAGATGATACTTCGGGTATGCAGAGAAAGCCTTCGACCTTCAGCCTTCTGACTTCAGCCTTTCGATCGTTCCCCTATGGTGTCGCGACGAACCCGCGACGCGCGCGCACGTGGTAGTTCGGATTGCGCAACTCGACGCGGATCGTGTGCCAGCGTCCGTCCTTCACGCCCGTGGCGGAGTATCCGAGGTAGTACTGCCGGCTCAACTCGTCGGCAATGCCCTCGGTGGCCGGATCCAGATCGCGGGCGCTCCGGATGATCTCGGTGCGGCCGCCGCTGTCGTCCGTCATGGATCGCAGGGCAGCCACGTTCACGCGATCGTCGTAGCCGCCGCGGTGGCTTCCGCCCCCGGGAGAGGGCGGAGGATAGATGGGCGGCCCCGCAGGCGGTGGACGTCGCCCGCCCCCCGGCATCGGAAATGGGAGCGGAATCGGCAGGCGGGGCGGCTGCGGACGTGGCCGCTGAATGCCCCCCTGACCAATGCCGATTGGCAGAAAGACGGGCTCGGTCTGCCCGTCGATGCCGATGGCGTAAATGAGCACTTCCGTCTCGCGAATCAATCGCTTGAGCGAGAACACATCGGTGCGGCTGCTCGTGTCGTTGCCGTCGGAAATGAGGAGGAGCGCCTTCTTGCGGTGGTGCCCCGACTGCGCGAGCGGCACCGCCTCTGCGACGGTGTCGTACATGGCGGTCCCGCCTCGCGGCTGCAGGCGTCCCAGCTCCAGGCTGAGACGCCGCTTGTCGGTCGTCCACCCTTCGACGAGCACCGGGCTCGAGTCGAACCGGTACAAGAACACCTCGTCGTCCCGATCGAGCAACTGCGACAGAAACCGATCGAGTGCGCTCCGCGCCGCCGCCATCTTCTCGCCGTCCATGCTGCCGCTCGTATCGAGCGCGATGCCGAGGCTGACGGGCACGCGTTCGCTGTTGAAGTGGGTGATTGGCTGCTGCTCCTCGTCCTGGTAGACGCGGAAGTCCTCCTTGCGCAGGCCGGAGACGAAGCGTCCGTCCTCGTCCGTGACGGTGGCGGTCACGTTGACGAGTTCGACCCCCGTGCGAAAGCGAAACGACTGCGGTTCGCTCTCGGCCGGCTGCTGCGGATCGTATGCGCGCCCTTCCGGCCGCGCTCCGGCGGCGAGGAGGAGGACGATCGCGGTGGCGGAGGCGGCGAGTGCGAAGAGTTTCACTGGTCTCATAGCCGACCCTCTACTTGCTCGCGAGCGCGTCGGGCTCGCGTGTGTCGACGTGCGCGATGACCCGGCCGTCTTCCGTCCGGAACCCGATCCGATAGCGCGAGACCCGGCCGCTGACAGGGACCGTGACGACAAACGGAGACTCGTCGCCGGGCGCGAGCGTCGTGAAGTCGACTGGCGCGCGGCTGCTCGAAAGGAACGCGCCGTCGGACCCGAACACGAAGGCGGTGGCGACGACGCCGGACAGCGGCGCGCCGCCGCGCGGATTGTGCACGGCTCCCGTGACGACGAAGCGTAGCGCTTCCTCCGTGTGGTGGAGCGACCGCAGCTCGAGCGGCGCGATCGCCGCCGCTGGGGGTGTGCTCCGTACCGCGACGATAGCTGGGCCGGCCGAGGGCTCGCGGGGCCCTCTTGCACCTGCGGCGAAGATAATGGCCGCCCCGACTGCAGCAAGCGTGCCGATCACCGCGACCCGGCGCCCCCACGGGGATGGCTGATCTCGTTCCGCGAAGAGCTCCGCGACGCCGGCGGCCCCGGGAGCCGCCGGTCGGATTTCCAGATCGGTGGCATCATCGACTCGCAGGGTCGCGGCCGGACGCCGCGCCGGAGGTGCGAGCGAGGCAGGAGTCGCCGCGCGTCGAGG
>CAYZBZ010000385.1:1843-3350 GCA_964476725.1 uncultured Vicinamibacterales bacterium | reverse complement strand
GAAGACGAACACACAGGAGCGCACCAGGATGAGGAGGACGACGACCCCGGCAGCCACGCGGCGCTCGCGCCGCGCACGGCCGTCTGCATCGGTCTGCGGTTCGGGCATCGTTGGGCGTTATCATATGCTACGCACAGCACGCATGTCGCACGTCGCGCAGCGCGTCGAACCGCGGCTCTCGCACCTGATAGCCCGATGACCCATATTCCCCGCGCGCAGGATCAGCTGTTCGATCGGCGCCAGTCGGCGCGCGAGAAGTACGTGTCGTTCGTGGTCGGCCGTCCGGGATGGGGCGCGCTCATCAAGCACGAGGCGATCGTCCTCCTCTCGCAGGGGGTGCCGGGCGCGCTGGGGCTCGCGCTGCGCCGGTTACTGTATCCGTCGCTCCTGGGCGCGTGCGGGCGGAACGTCGTGTTCGGGCAGAACGTCGTGCTGCGTCATCCGCACAAGATCCGCATCGGCGACGACGTGGTGGTCGACGACAACTGCCTTCTCGACGCCAAGGGAGACACGAATCGCGGCATCATCATCGGCAGCGGCGTGTTCATCGGGCGGAACACGATCCTGTCCTCCAAGAACGGCGACATCGACGTGGACGACGGGGTGAATATCGGGTTCAACTGCGAGATTTTTTCCGCCAGCTCGGTGCGCGTGGGACGCGAGACGCTCGTCGCCGCCTACTGCTACATCATCGGCGGGGACCATGACTTCAGCGATCCGTCGCAGCCCGTGCTGGCGCAGCGGCGGACGTCGACCGGCGTGACCGTCGGCTCGGGCGTGTGGCTCGGCGCCGGCGCGAAGATCCTCGACGGGGTGACGGTCGGCGATCGGGCGGTCGTCGGGGCCGCCGCTGTCGTCCGCGACGACGTGCCTGCCGGCGCGATCGCAGTAGGCATTCCGGCAAGGGTCGTTGGCCAGCGCGACACCGGAGTGGCGCCGTGAAGCTCAACGTGCTGCAGGTCTGCGATCACCTGGGCTGGGAAGGCTCGCGCATGCACGGCGTGAAGCGGCTCTTCGCCTGGATGATTCCCCGGTTCGATCCGGAGCGCTACAACGTGTCGCTCGTGAGCCTGCGCAGGAAGGACCTGTCCGAAGAGACGCTCGAGTCGCTTGGCGTGGACATCACGTACCTGCACAAGTCGAAGTTCGACCCGGCGACGCTGCCGGCGTTGCTGAAGGTCATCGACCGCAAGAAGATCGACATCCTCCACCTGCATGGGTACGGCGCGACCACCTTCGGCCGACTGGCCGGCGCGATTCGCCGGCTGCCGGCCATCGTGCACGAGCACGCGAACCTGACCGACACGCCGTGGTTCCAGAAGGTCGCCGACATGGCGCTGGAGCCGGTCACCGACATCGCGATCGCGGTATCGCAGAGCACGGCCGACTTCGTCATCGGGGCGCGCCGGATTCCACCGGCGAAAGTCAAAGTCGTGTACCTCGGCGTCCCGCTGGAGGAGTTCAGCCGCCCGAGGTCCGCGGAGGAAATCCGCGCCGCACGGGAGGA
>CAYZBZ010000385.1:0-1743 GCA_964476725.1 uncultured Vicinamibacterales bacterium | reverse complement strand
CTGAGCGTCTTCCCGTCGCTCTGGGAAGGCACCCCGCTCACCGTGTTCGAAGCGCTCGCGATGGGGAAGCCGATCGTGGCGACCGACGCGGACGGGTTGCTGGACGTCCTGACCCACGAGCGCGACGCCATCATCGTGCCCAAGCGCGATGCGCGCGCGCTGGCGAACGGCATCATCCGGACCATCGACGAACCTGACACGCGGTCGACAATCGGCGCGGCGGCGTTTGCCACAGGCAAGCAGTACGACATCTCCGCGTTCGTGCGGAAGATGGAGCGGCTGTACGACATCCTCCACCGTGTCTCGCGCGCCACGCACCGTAAAGGCGTGCTGGTGTCGGACCTCTCGTTCCTGACGGGCAACGCGTCGGTATGAGCGCCGACGCCGCGACGCGCGGCGAGACGGCGGCTGCGCTGAATCTGCGCCCTGGCCTGCTGATGGTCGTGGCTCTCCTCGGCGTGTACGGCGGCCTCGCGCTGACGGTGGATTTTCCGAAGGCGTCGCTTGGCATCCAGAGCGACGAGGCTACCTATTACATGATGGGGCACAGCCTGGCCGAGGATGGGGACCTGACGTACCGGCGCGAGGATCTTGTCCGCGTCTGGCGCGAGTTCCCCGGCGGACCGTCCGGACTATTCCTGAAAAAGGGGCGAGACATCCTCGAGGCCGGGACGATGCTCCGTCCGCCGTTTGTCTGGACGCGCACTCAGCCGGATCCCGACCAGTCCCGGTACTTCTACGGGAAAGCCTTCATCTATCCGCTCTTCGCCGCGCCGTTCGTGCGTGTGTTCGGAACCAATGGCTTCCTGGTCCTGCACGCGCTCCTGCTCGGGCTCGTGGTGTGGTGCAGCTACCTCTTCCTGCACGCGCGAATGAGCGCCAGCCTTGCGGCGGGCCTTGCGGGCGCCTTCGTGATGGCCTCCATCGTGCCGGTGTACTTCGTCTGGATCACGCCGGAGCTGTTCAACTTCGCCCTCGGGCTTCTGGCGTACTTCTGCTGGCTCTATAAAGAGGTGGAGTCGCCCGGCCGCGCGCCCCTCGGCACGCGGTGGCTGTTCCGGCCGTCGAGCGACGTCGTGGCCGCCATCATCCTCGGGATAGCGACCTTCTCCAAGATCTCGAACCCGCTGCTGTTCCTGCCGATCCTCGCGTGGCTGATCTGGAAGCGGCGGTGGGGTGCGTTCGTCACGGCCGGCGTGATGTTCGGGCTGACGGCCGGCGGCCTGTTCCTGGCCAACATGGCCATCTCGGGCGAATGGAATTTCCAGGGGGGCTACCGCAGGACGTTCACGTTCGAATTCCCGCTTCAGACGCCCGCGTCCGTGTTCGAAGTCGGCACGTTGATGGGGCGCAACGAATCGCTGACTGAGATCATCTTCGATCGGCGCGTGTTCTGGACGAACCTCGCGCACAACCTCGGCTACTACTTCGTCGGCCGTTACTCCGGCATCGCCGCCTACTATTTCCCGGCGGTGTTCGCGTTGATCGCGTTTCTCTGGGCGCCACGGAGACGTCCGGGCTGGCAGTACCTCGTCCTCGCGTCGGGCCTAGCGCAGATTCTCTTCTTCATCATCAATGTCCCATACACGTGGATCGGCGGTGGCGGCTCGGTGGGCAACCGCTACTTCATGGGGGCCTACGGCATCTTTCTGTTTCTCCTGCCGCCGATCTCGCGGACGTGGCTGGCGGTCATTCCGTGGACGATCGGCGGGCTGTTCACCGCGCAGCTCGTCCTGAATCCAT
>CAYZBZ010000384.1:1462-3393 GCA_964476725.1 uncultured Vicinamibacterales bacterium | reverse complement strand
GCTTGCCGCTGACGCGCATGCACTTCTGCGACGTCGTGGCGCGCGTGTACGGCCGCTTCTCCCTTCCAAGGAACGCGTCCTTGAACTGGTTCATTCCGGCGTTGGTGAAGAGCAGGGTCGGGTCGTCGTGCGGCACGAGCGGCGAACTGGGGACCACGGCGTGGCCGTTCCGCTGGAAGTACTCCAGGAAACTGCCGCGGATCTCGGAGGAAATCATGCCGATATTGTAGTTCGATCGCGTAAGAAGACGGCTTTATCCCTGGTCGTCTTTATTCCTATTCGTCATCAATTGCGCGGCCTCCGCCGCCAAGGCGTCGGAGGGCAGCGACGACGGCCGCGGGGCTGAACCCCTGGCGCATCAGATACTGATAAAGGCGGGCGCGCTCGGCGGGCGTGGAGATGCGCGGGTTGCCCCGGAGCTTCTTCTGGAGCGCGCGCGCGATGAGCGCACGCTCGTCGAGATCGCCGAACACTTCTGCGACCGCCGCGGAGGCGGTCTCTTTCACGATACCCATGGCGGCGAGCTCGCGCATGACGCGCAGCCGTCCCCGTCCCTTCACTTTGGCGGCGGTCCGCGCATGGGCTCGCGCCACGCGTTCGTCGTCCAGCGCCCGCGTCTCGAGGAGATGTGCAATGGCCGCCTCGACCTGGTCGGCGGAATGATCACGATCGAGGAGCCGGGCGCGGAGCCCGGCAACCGACAGCTCGCGCCGTGCGAGCAGCCGGAGACCGTCGAGATACGCGGAAGGGGCGGACACTTGTGGACCAGAGTCCGGGAATTATCCTCCGAATCTGGTGATATCCGAAGACCCGCCGCGCGAAGCCTCCGCCATTTCGTCCCGGGCCAGATCCGCAGTCGTCGAGATGCCCTGCACCTTGAGCTTGAACTCGTCGACGTTGGATGCCCAGCGGAGCGCTTCGTCCAGCGTGACGAGCCCGTGCTGATAGAGGCTGAATATGGACTGATCGAATGTCTGCATGCCGTACTGCGAGGTGCCGGACGCGATGGCGCCGTGGATGAGCGACGTCCGGTCCTTGTCGATGATGCAGTCGCGGATGAAGCCGGTGCTGATCATGACCTCGACCGCGGGGACCCGCCCCGTTGCGTCCGCCCGCGGCATCAGGCGCTGGGCGACCGCCCCTTTCAGCACGCTGGAGAGCTGGATGCGCACCTGGCGCTGCTGGTACGGCGGGAACACGGCGATGATGCGGTTGACCGTCTCGGTGGCGTCCAGCGTGTGCAGCGTCGAGAACACGAGGTGCCCGGTTTCCGCCGCGAGCAGGGCGGTCTCCACCGTCTCGTGGTCGCGCATTTCGCCGACCAGGATGACGTCCGGATCCTGTCGCAGCGCACTGCGGAGCGCCTGCGAAAAGGAGGCCGTGTCGACCGCCACCTCGCGCTGGTTCACGATCGAGTGATGGTCGCGGTGCAGGTACTCGATCGGGTCCTCCACTGTCATGATGTGCGAGGCGCGGGTCGAGTTGATGTAGTCGATCATCGCGGCGAGCGTCGTGCTCTTGCCGCTGCCAGTCGTCCCGGTGACGAGGACGAGGCCGCGCTCTTCCTCCGCGATCCGCTTGAGGACCGGCGGCAGCCCCAGCTCGTCGATGCTCTTGATCCGGGTGGGAATCACGCGCAGCACGAGGCCGATGGTGCCCCGCTGCTGAAACACGTTGCAGCGGAAACGGCCCAGCCCGGGGACGCTGTGCGCGAGGTCGACTTCCTGAGCCTGGCGGAACTTCTCGCGCTGGTCGGCGCTGAACAGCACGTCCGCCATCGTCTCGGTATCGCCCTTGTCGAGCCGTTTGTCTTCCGAGGCGACGACGAGCGTCCCGTTCACCCGCATCATCGGGTAGCTGCCGACTTTCAGGTGCAGATCGGAGGCCCCGCTGGCCACCGCGATCTTGAGGAGGTCGTTGATGTCCATGGA
>CAYZBZ010000384.1:0-1362 GCA_964476725.1 uncultured Vicinamibacterales bacterium | reverse complement strand
TTGACGCCATCGCGCCGGCGGCCGCGGCCTGCAGCGGTTCGCCGGCATACACGTAAGTGAGCCAGCCGTGGCGGTCGGGCACATCACCGTTGATGACCTCGAAGAAGGCCGTCTGGAGGGCCTCGGTGACCGGGCCCCGCCGGCCCGCGCCAACCGAGATCTTGTCGACGGATCGGATGGGCGTAATCTCGACCGCCGTGCCTGCGAAGAACGCCTCGTCGCAGATGTACAGCATCTCGCGCGGGAGTATCTCTTCCCGCACGCGGAACCCGAGATCGTGCGCGATGGCGAGAACCGAGTCGCGCGTGATGCCCGGCAGGATCGAGGCGCTCAGCGGCGGCGTGTAAATCGTGTTGTCGCGGACGATGAACAGGTTCTGTCCGCTGCCTTCGCTGATATGCCCGGCCGTGTCGAGCGCGATCCCTTCGCTGTAGCCGTCCGAGATCGCCTCCATCTTGATCAGCTGCGAGTTCGCGTAGTTCGCGGAGCTCTTCGCGAGCGTCGGGAAGGTGTTGGGCGCCGACCGCGCCCAGGAGCTGACCCGGACGTCCACGCCGTTCTCCAGCGCGTCCTGCCCGAGATACGCCCCCCACTCCCACGTGAGGACCGCGGCGTCGACAGGGCAGGGAAACGGGTTGACGCCGAGCGTGTGATACCCGCGATAGACGATCGGCCGGATGTAGCAGGCCTTGAACGCGTTCGCCCGGATGGTCTCGAGCACCGCGTCGGTGAGTGTCACCACGTCGACCTGCGGTTCCATCCGGTAGATCTTGCAGGAGTCGAACAGGCGGCGCATGTGCGCGTCGAGCCGGAAACAGGCGGAGCCCCGCGGCGTGTTGTAGCAACGCGCTCCTTCGAAAACGCCGCTCCCGTAATGAATGACGTGGGAAGCGACGTGAATCGTGGCGTCCGCCCAGTCGACGAGCGAACCGTTCATCCAGATCTTGCCGGTGCCGGGGAAAGCCATCGATGACTCCTATGACGGTCTCGCGATCTTAGCACAGCCCGTTTGCGCGACGGCCGGTCCAATGCCCGCGCGGATTGGAGCCCGCAGAGGGAGCAGGGATTAGTCTGGGCCAGGTATTCACCACGGAGTTAACGGAGCACACAGAGACGTGAATGGGTTGTCTCCGCTATCTCCGTTGGCTCTGTGGTGGGTATGAACAGACTAGGGATTACTGTGTCTCCCCGCAGAATGGGCACTTGTCCGCGCGCGCGTGCAGCGGCTTCCGGCAGTGCCAGCAGAACCTCGCGGCGGGGGCTTCGCGTGCGCGCAGGCGCGATTGGATGCCGTGGGCATCGTCCCGCGCGCTGCGGGAGCCGGCGGATTCGGCCTTCGAGACGGCGCCGGGCTGCGCCGCG
>CAYZBZ010000383.1:0-3433 GCA_964476725.1 uncultured Vicinamibacterales bacterium | reverse complement strand
CAGCTCGCGGCGCTGGCGGCGGACGCCGCGCGGCCAGGCGTCGCGCCGTAGCGCGTCGATCATCGCTCCGCGCACGCGCCGCTCGGCGAACGTCTCGAACTTGATTCCGCGCCCTTCATCGAACCGGCATGCGGCGTCAATCAATCCGATCATGCCGTCCTGCACGAGATCGCCCAGCTCGATCGAATGCGGCATCGAGGCGGCCACCCGGCGGGCGAGTGACTCGACAAACGGCAATCCCGCGGCGATGCGATCACGATTGCGGGCGGCGAGTGGCTGACGCTGCATGAGTCGTTTCCTCCAGAGATTCCGATGGCGGCAGGCGGCCGCAGACGGGCCCTGTAGCGCAACGGCGGTACCACTGGAAAAACGATCAAAAAGCGAAGTTCTGAACGGCGGAGTGAATAGGTGTGAAGTTTTGAATTTACAATGACTTAGCGGAGTGTTGCGGTGTGAAGCTGCGTGAAATTGCGGGCCGGGACGAGCTATGAAATAGTCAAAATAGTGACTAGTTGACGCCTTAAGGCCAAATAAGTGACACTAAGCTTTGTTCGAACGAAGTCGAATCTCGCGTGCGGTTGCCATGGCGTCGAGCACGCTCGCAACGACCTGAGACGCGCGCGCCCGTGTCATTTCGTCGCCCGCCTTGGCTTCGAGCAGTTCGGCGTTTGCCAGGATGATGCCCAGCTGGTTGTTCAGGCGGTGAAACAGGAGGCCGAGGTCGGCCGGCTCGTCCGCCGACGCCCTGGTGATCTTCGGATCGGCTACCGGGCTCATGACGCTTCTTTGCTGCTGAGCTCGCCCGCGCGCCCCGGCTCACGCCAGAGGGTGTCGACGAAGATGCGCACGGAGCCGCCGGCGGTGCGGATGTACTCCACCTTTCCGCCGGCGATCCAGTTGTAGATGGTGCGGCGGCTGACGCCGACCAGCTCGCACGCCTTCATGATCGAAATCGTCTTGCGATCGGTGATCATTGCTCGTCATTCATGAAGAAGGCTGCCGTTCCCGGGCGGCAGCCCGGGTGGCCGGGTTGCCCCGTGCCTAGGATTCGGATGCCGCAGCCCCTGTTCGTTGAATGTTATCGGACCAGCGGCAGGCCGCCTGTAGACTTGCCTGCTCCGGTCCCGGGGCACGCGCGACGCCAGACCTTGACGTCATCACGTTGGCCGGACGTTGACCAGTCCGGACGAGGGTGTCAAAATACCGCCGCGTTCGACTAAATGTCTGAAGGCCAGAAACATCTGCTGATCGTCGACGACGAAAACGCCCTTCGCGAGGCCATCGCGGAGCGCCTCGCCGACCACGGCTTCGTCGTCGAACAGGCCGACAGCGGAGAACAGGCGCTTCAGCGCCTCGCAGAGTTCGCGTTCGACATCCTCATCACCGACCTTCGACTGCCCGGCATCGACGGCCGCCAGGTGCTCGATGCGGCGCTCGAGCGCTACCCTGAAATCATCCCGATCGTCATTACCGGGTACGGCACGGTCAAGGACGCCGTCGAGGCGATCAAGCAGGGGGCGGCCGACTTCATCACCAAGCCGTTCCAGTTCGATGCGTTGCTCCACGTCCTGCGGTCGGCGCTCGAGCAGCGCCGGCTCAAGTCGGAGAACGCCTACCTCCGGTCGCAGCTCGAAGAGCGATACCGCATCGACGGTCTCGTCGGCCATAGCCGTGTGATGCGCGATCTGCTTCAGCTGCTCGAGACCGTGGCCGTCACGTCGAGCACCGTGTTGATCACGGGGGAGACCGGCACGGGGAAGGAGCTCGCGGCGCGCGCGATCCATCACACCAGCCCTCGCCGCGCGAATCGATTCATCGCGATTAACTGCAGCGCGATCCCCGAGACGCTGCTCGAGGCCGAGCTGTTCGGCCACGTGCGCGGCGCGTTCACCGGCGCCGTGGGCACACGCCAGGGAAAGCTCGAGCAGGCCCACAAGGGGACGCTGTTCCTGGACGAGATCGGGACGATGAGTCCGGCGCTGCAGGCCAAGCTTCTGCGGGTGCTGCAGGAGCGGGAGTTCGAGCGCGTCGGCGACTCGCACACGATCAAGATCGACGTGCGCGTGATCGCCGCGACGCATTCCGATCTCGCGAAGATGGTCGCGAGCGGGCAATTTCGCGAGGACCTGTTCTACCGCCTCAACGTCATCCCTGTGCAGCTGCCACCGCTCCGCGATCGCCGCGAGGACGTGCCGCTCCTCGTGCAGCATTTTCTGCAGAAGCTGTCGGCCGACTCAGGACGTGGCGCCGTCACGGTGTCGCAGGAAGCGTTGCGCAGGTTGATGGCGTACTCGTGGCCCGGCAACGTGCGGCAGCTCGAGAACGCCGTCGAGCGCGCGCTCGCGTTCAACCACGGCCGGTCGCAGGTCGACGTCCAGGATCTCGCGCCGGAAATTCAGAATCAGCCGGTTCCTGCCGATTCCTCCGAGGTGTGGTTTCCGGACGACGGTCTCGACTTCGAGCGGTATATCGAAGCGGTCGAGCTGTCGCTGATCCGGCGATCGCTCGAACGGACGCATGGGAACAAGCGGCAGGCCGCGAAGCTGCTCAATCTCAAGCGCACGACGCTCATCGAAAAACTGAAGCGGCTGGAGCCCCCGGCAGCCGCGTCAAAGCTGCCATAATCCCCACATGCCTCCGCGGCACCATTACTGGACGATCATTCTCGAGGGCAAACCGACAGCCTTCCGCGCCCACACGCCGGAAGAGCTGATGCCCACGCTCCGGCAGCTGCAGGCCCGGCACCCCGACGCGGTTATGAAGTGGTTTGCGCGCGGACGGCTTTGGGAGTCGCAGGAGGTCGAACGCGCGGAGGCGTTCGCGCGCCGCCGCCCCGCGCCGACGTCGGGCGATCGACGCCCGCGCGACTGGCGTCCCGGCGGAGAGCACAAGGATCCCCGGGATCGATTCAAGATCACGCGCGACGAGAAGCGGCGCCGGTTTGCCGAGAACGTCCGTCGCGAGCGACCGGGCCCACCGCACGGGGACGCCGAGGGGGCGCCGCCTGGGGATCGGCTTCCGCAGACCGACCGTCCGCCCCGTTTCGATCGCCCACCCCGACCGGACGCGGCGAGAAAGCGGCGGGATGGCGACCTGGGCGAAAAACGTCCCGCATGGAGACCGTCGGGCCCGCCGGGGGACCGGCCGCCGCACCCTGCGGGCAAGACAGGCTGGAAACCATCACGGCCGCCTGGCGGCCCTCCCGGACGTCTTCCGGAGGGGGGCGGCTGGAGCAAAAATCGCCCCGCGGGCCGGCCGTTCGGAAAGCCGCCAGGGCCGCGGCGAGACGATCGGCGCCCCGATAGCGCAGGGGGAGCGGGCGATCGTGGAGGGCCCCACGGCGCCGGACGACCCGGGCGACCCGGTGGAGTTGGACGGCCCGGAGGGCCGGGACGACCGGGGGGACCCGGACGGCCGGGCGGTTCCGGACGGC
>CAYZBZ010000382.1:0-3475 GCA_964476725.1 uncultured Vicinamibacterales bacterium | reverse complement strand
CGCGGCCTGTCGCTCGCGCGACGCGGGCGGTGCGGACGTGAGGATCTGGCGGTAGGCCTCGGCGGCCTTTGCGGCGTCGCCGCTTTCCTGATACGCAATCCCCAGGTTCAAGCGCGCTTCGTGCAGCGCGGGATCGCGTGCAAGCGCCTGCTGGAAGAACGGGATGGCTTCCGCCGGACGCTTTCGCTGCACGAGGCTCACTCCGAGGCCGTTGGCCGCGTCCGCAAATCCGGCGTCGGCGCCGAGCGCTTTCCGATACGCCTGCTCCGCACGATCGAGATCCCCCAGTTCGCGCCGAGCGTTCCCGAGGTTCGTCCAGTACGATGCACTCGAGGAATCCCTGGCAACGGCGCGCTCGAAGGACGCGGCGGCATCCGCCACGGCTCCCGATTCCGCCTGCAGCAGCCCCAGCCCGTTCAGCGCCGCGGGGCTCTCCTTGTCCAAGGTCAGCGCGGCCTGCTCGGCGCGCATGGCTTCCTTTGCGTCCCCCGCCGCCCGCGCGGCAACCGCAAGATCGTGATAGAGCGACGCCTCCCCGGGCCACCGTGTCAGCGCCGCCTTGTAGGCGGAGACGGCGGCGCGCGCATTTCCGGTGTCCTTCAGGGCACGCGCATATGTCGATCGGAAGACACGTGACGCGGGAAAGCGTCCGGCCAGATCCCGCAGCACAGGCAGTGCCTCTGCGGCGCGCCCGGCCGTCACATCCGACAACGCCTTTTCGAAACTGTTCCACGCGTCGATCGTTCGCGCCGGGTTGGGGCCGGCGTCCGAATCGTTCGCCGCCTGTGTCGATCCGCTCACGTATCCGAGGGCTCGAAGCCGTTCGGCGGCCTCCGGCGCAACTCCCGCCTCGGCGCGGGGTGATTTGGACTGCGACAGCTCGCGGATCCGCCTGGTCATTCCCTCGACCTGGCCCTCGACCTGGCCCTCGACCAGGCTGCCCCTGGACGAGGCGAGATTCTGCGTCTCGCCCGGATCGACCAACAGGTCGTAGAGCTCGGCCTCCGACGACAGGATCAGCTTCCACCGATCGTCCGCCAGCGCCGCGAGCGCATGCCAGCCGGCGGCACGCGGGTATTCGGTCTCGGAGTACACATCGCCAGCTCCGGGGCGAGCCCCGGGCTCGCGCGAAAGCAGCAACGATGTGCTCATGAGGGGCGCCGGCTTCACCCCGGCCACGTCCAGCAGGCTGCCGGCAAGGTCAGCCAGCGACACCCTGCCGTCGATCGTCTCCGGCTTCGTTCTGCCTGGCGCCACGACGACGAGCGGCACGCGGAGCGTCGAGTCGTACAGCAGCATGCCGTGTGACTGTTCCCCGTGGTCACCGAGCCCCTCGCCGTGGTCTCCCGCGAGCGCGACGATCGTCGAGTCGGCCAGCCCGCGATCGCGCAGCGCCGAGACGATGCGGCCGACCTGGGCGTCCGCGTACGCAACCTCTCCGTCGTACGCGTGCCCTCCGGCCTTTGCCATGAATTCCGCGGGCGGGTCGTACGGCGCGTGCGGATCGTAAAAATGCACCCACAGGAAGAACGGCTGCGGGACCTTGCCGAGCCACTCGAGCGCAGCATCGGCCACTTCGCCTCCCCGCCGCTCGGCCTCGAGCTGCGCCCCCAGAGCCGGGTTCCGGTGCACGCGGTCGTCATACGTGTCGAACCCATCGGCGAGGCCGAACACATGGTTCAGCACGTACGCGCCGACGAAGGCGCCGGTGCGATACCCGGCGTCGTGCAGTACGCGCGCGAGCGTCGGCGGGCCCGGCTTGAACGCAAGGCCGTTGTCCCGAACGCCATGGACGGGGGGCAGCGTACCGGTCAAAATCGTGACGTGTGATGGCAGCGTCAGCGGCACCGCGGTCCGGGCGTTGACGAAGCGCGCCCCGGCGTCCGCCAGCGCGTCGATCGAAGGGGTGAAACCGCGGCGGAGCCGATCGGCCCGCAGCGTGTCGACCGTGATCAGCAGGATGTTCGGCCGCACGGCCGTCCGGCGCGGAAGGACATAGAGCGCCGCGGCGATTACCGCCGAGCCGGCGAGGACGAAAAGGGCGACCCGCTTCACGACCACGCGATAATACCTATTTCGTGGAAGAAGACCCGGCGACTGGGGTGAGTCTCCTTGGCTCTTGAAAGTGGGCATTGCGAGCGCCTACGATGGCGTCCTCTCCCATGACCACCGCGTTGCGTCGGCGTGGACTCTGCTGCGTGACCCTCGTCTTCGTCCTGGCGGGCATCCAGCTCACGGCAGTGGTGTCCGAGGAACGATCCGCCGTGCCGGCGGCGGCAGGTGAGGCCCACCGTTTTCTGCGGACCATCGGCGCCTTCTCCTCTTCCGAGATCGACCGGCTCGAACGCGGCGAGGCCGTCGCGAAGGTCCTCGACACCGACAAGCGCGAAGTCGCCATCGTCGGCGCCGTCCGCGTGAAGGCGGCGCGCGACCGGCTGTTCGCTCGTTACCGCGACGTCTCCAGCCTGCGTGGCAGCGGCATGGTCCTTCAGGTTGGCACGTTCAGCCCGTCCCCTCGCGCGGAGGACCTGCGTGACCTCGCGTTCGAGGAGTACGATCTCGAGACGATCCGGGACTGCGAGCCAGGTGATTGCGGCGTACGGCTGTCGGCGGAAAGCATGGCGCGCTTCAAGCGCGAGGTCGACTGGCGCGCGGCGGACTGGCAGCAACAGGCGGGATCGCTCTGGCGCCGTCTCCTCGCCGAGTATGCCGCGGGCTATCTTTCGAGCGGCGCGCTCGGGGACTACCGGAACAAGGCCACTCCGCTCAACGTCGCCGACGAGTTCGGGGTGCTGTTTCGCCAGTCGCCCTATCTCGAAACCCAGGCCCCCGGGCTATTTGCATACCTGCAGCGATTTCCCCGCGTGAAGCTGACCGGTGCCGAAGACATTCTGTACTGGAGCAAAGACAACTTCGGCCTGCGGCCCGTCACCAGCCTCACCCATCTGACGCTGAACGCGCCGACGGGCGACGCTCGCGCCAGCCGACCGTGGTGGATCAGCACCAAGCAGATCTACGCCACGCATTATTTCGACGCGGCGCTCGGGCTGACGATCGCGTTCGACGACGACGCGTCGGGGTTCTATCTCGTGTGCGTCAATCGCGCACGCACACGATCGCTGACGAGCTTCAGCCGGACGCTCGTGCGATCGATCGTCCAGCGGCGCAGCCGCGGCGGGTTGGAACACATGCTGCGCTCGACCAAGCTCGGGCTCGAAGGCCCGCGTTAGTACCGATAGTGCTCCGGCTTGTACGGCCCCTCGACCGGCACTCCAAGGTAGTCTGCCTGGTCCTTCGACAGCTTCGTCAGCTTCACGCCGAGATGGCCGAGGTGCAGACGGGCGACCTCCTCGTCGAGGTGCTTCGGCAGGATGTACACCTTCTTCTGATACTTGTCGTTGTGCTCGTGCAGCTCGAGCTGCGCGATCACCTGGTTCGTGAACGACGCCGACATGACGAAGCTGGGGTGCCCGGT
>CAYZBZ010000381.1:0-3484 GCA_964476725.1 uncultured Vicinamibacterales bacterium | reverse complement strand
TGCTGGACCCGGAGCCGCGTGTCGCCTCGGTGGCCGCGGTGACGGACACGCGGCTGTTCCGCCTGGACCGTGAAGGGTTCGCGGAGCTGATGGCCGGCAACATCGAGATCGTGCGCGGGGTCCTGCACGTGCTGTGCGAGCGGCTGCGCCGCCAGGCGTCCGTCGTGCCCTACGCCGCGGACGCCGCCCGCGACCCTGGACAGGCGTGACCAACCGGTAGTTATCCGAGCGTTGATTACTCGTCGCTCGGGGGAGCGCGACGCCTCGCGCCTTGCAACACGTCGGGCGTGCGTCGTCGTTCTCTGGTCTCCGTTTCTCTAAGGAAAGGACCGGTGAAGAGCGCGCGTCAAAGCATTCGGTCCGCTCCTGACACGGCGCACGCGTATACTCCGCGAACATGAGTGACCGCAGCACAATCGAGTGGACGGACGCAACATGGAACCCGGTGCGCGGCTGCACGAAGATCACGCCCGGCTGCGCGCACTGCTACGCGGAGACGTTCGCCGAGAGGTTCCGAGGTGTTCCCGGTCACGCATACGAGCGCGGCTTCGACCTGCGTGTCGTGCCCGAGAAGCTCGATGAGCCGCTGTCGTGGCGCCGTTCACGCATGATCTTCGTCAACTCGATGTCGGACCTGTTCCACAAGGACGTTCCGGACGATTACATCGCGCGCGTAGCGCAGACGATGGTGCGGGCACCGTGGCACACTTTCCAAGTGCTGACGAAGCGGGCAGAACGGCTGCGCGATCTGCTGGCGGGGAAGCTAGCGTTCGCTGCGCATATGCCTCACATCTGGTGGGGAGTCAGCGTCGAGAACAGGAAGCACGGTGTGCCACGCATAGCGCAGCTGCAGGCTGCACCCGCTGCCGTTCGCTTCTTGTCTATCGAGCCGCTGCTAGAGAGCGTGTACCCCGTGAATTTGCGCGGCATAGCGTGGGTGATCGTTGGCGGTGAGAGCGGCCCCGGCGCGCGTCCGATGGAGGCCGCTTGGGTTCGAGAGATCAGGGAGCAGTGCTTGAAGGCACGCGTACCGTTCTTCTTCAAGCAATGGGGCGGCGTACGAAAGGGATTGACAGGCCGCAAGCTGGACGGCCGGACCTGGGACGAGATGCCGCCGATGCTGCGCTCTGAGCTACGACAGAGCGCGATGTGCCTATAAAGACGACGCGTTGGCCGATCCCACCACACACAACGATCAAGCACGCGATCCTCCGTCGCTATTTGGAGGCGTGGCTCCCGATCGTGGGTCGCTGGAACTCCAAGCTCGTCTATATAGACGGGTTTGCGGGTCCTGGACGCTATGAAGGTGGCGAAGACGGATCACCGATCGTCGCCGTCAAGACGGTGCGGGCACATCCAGCTCTCAAGGCACCGAGGGATGACGGGCAGGTACTCTTCGTGTTCATCGAAGAGAAGCAGGATCGCGCCGCTGACCTAACGAGAGAGCTGTCTGCTCTCGGGACGCTACCAAGCTGGATCACAGTGCTGCCCGTACGTGTGGGCACATTCAAACAGCACGTGGAGAAGATGCTGAACGACATCGAGGCGGCTGGCTTGAAGCTCGCGCCTACGTTTGCGTTCATCGATCCGTTCGGCTTTGCGGTGCCGATGGACCTCATCCGACGCATTGCGCAATACCCCAGCTGCGAGTGCCTGATCTCGTTCATGTACGAGTCAGTGAACCGTTTCCTCGGCAAGCCGGATCTTGAAGCTAACTTCAACCAGCTGTTCGCCACCAACGAATGGCGCGAGATCGTGAAGCTCGATGACGCTGCAGCGCGGCACCGGAGGCTCGTTGCACTCTACCGACAGCAGTTGAAGTTGTACGCAGGCTTTACGCACGTCCGGACATTCGAAATGGTGGGTGCTGGCAATCAGACGGAGTACCACCTGTTCTTCGGCACGAAGAGCGATAAGGGCCTGAGCGAGATGAAGAAGGCCATGTGGAAGGGCGACCCCATCGGCGGTCAGCGCTTCTCGGACCGCACGGCGAACCAGCTAACGCTGCTGAATCCCGACGACGATCTACACCGGCTGCGCGCGCTGCTCCAGAGGTACTTTCGGCCGAAGGACTGGGTGCGCATCGAGGATGTCAAGGATTACGTGCTGGTGGACACGCCGTACTCCGAGGAGATGCATCTTCGGAGGAAGACGCTCGGGCCGATGGAGAGAGCGAACCCCCCGTTGATCGAGGTGCGTCGGCCTCCGGGCAAGCAAAAGCGCCCAGGATCGTATCCACCAGGTACGACCCTCCGTTTCGTGTGATAGACGGCGATCGCTGGGGGAGCGCATCGCCTGAACCAAACGGGGGGAGGTCTCGTGCTATAAACCACGGTTTGCGCATCACCGTGGCCATCCCCTGTTACAACGAGGCTCCGACCATCGCCAAGGTGGTCGCCGACTTCCGGGCCGAGCTTCCCGAAGCGGAGATCCTGGTCGTGGACAACGCCTCCACCGACGAGAGCGCCCGCGAGGCGCAGGCCGCGGGGGCGCGCGTCCTGCGGGAGAAGCGCCGCGGCAAGGGCTTCGTCATGCAGACGATCATGGAGACGGTGGACAGCGACGTCTGCGTGGTGGTCGACGGCGACGACACCTACTTCGCCGAGGACGTCCACACCCTGCTCGCCCCGGTGATCGGCGACCGCGCGGACATGGTCGTCGGCGACCGGCTCCGCGACGCCAGCTCGTCCGCCCTCAACGACCTCCATCGCTTCGGCAACCGCGCGATCCTCGCCATCATCAACGTGGTCTTCCGCACGTCGTTCCGCGACGTGCTGTCGGGGTTCCGCGTGATGAACCGCGGGTTCATGCGCACCGTCCCCCTCATCACCGGCGGGTTCGAGACCGAGACCGAGCTGACGCTGCAGGCGCTCGAGAAGGGGATGGTCATCCAGGAGGTGCCGATCCGCTACCGCGCGCGGCCCAGCGGCAGCTACTCGAAGCTGTCGCCCTTCGCCGACGGCTACCGGATCCTGATCACCATGGCGGTGCTGCTGCGCAACCACCGTCCGCTGTACTTCTTCACCGTGGTGGCCGCCACGCTGCTCGCCGCCGGCCTCGTCTACGGCGTCGCCTGGGTGTCCCACCGGCTCCCCGATTACGGCACGCTGACCCACACCCTGATCCTGGCCGGCCTCGCCCTCGTCGCGGCGGGCTTCGTCCTGGTCGGCGTCGTGCTGAACGCGGTGAGCGCGGGGTTCCGCGAGCTGGTGGCGCTGGCGCGGAGGCCGCGCTGAGCGCGGTGTCGACGGTGGCTCCGGCGGCGGGAGCGGGGGCGCAACTCGAGTCGGTCCCCTGCGCGGTGTGCGGCAGCGACGCCTTCGAAGTCGTCGTCCCGTCGTGCCGCGACCCCGCGCGCTCGGTGGACCTGGAGACGGTGTTCCGTTCGTCGGGCGACGAGCCGCTGCAGGACCAGATGGTCCGCTGCGTGTCCTGCGGCCTGCACTACGTCCGGCCCCGGCTCAAGTGGGAGCTCATCCTCGAG